>JBAVEL010000140.1:0-37263 GCA_049587715.1 Bacteroidota bacterium | reverse complement strand
GAGTGGGGGAGGGGGTGTCGGCATCGCTTTTCTGGGCCGACGGGGGGACGCGCAGGAAGGTCAGCGGAGACCTCCCTGAGTACCCCGCCGGAGTACAGGTGGAGACGCAGATCCTTCTGGAAGCGGGGGTTCTGCCCGACGGGACCGTCGGGAGGGTGCGGCCCCTTCAGAAGGGGAATGCCCGGCTGGAGGAGGCCGCCCTCCGGGCGGTCCGGCTCTGGAGGTTCGAACCGCTCAGACGGTCGGCGCCGCAGAGGGAACAGGTCTGCACCATCACCTTCAACTTCCTCCTTCGATAGGTCCTCTCCCGCTCAGGATCCTCCTCGGGTCCGCGCCTCCCCGGAAAGAAAACCGGTAGAAGATCCCTTCCACGATGGTAAGGAGCAGCAGGGACACCGCATCCCGGTCCAGGGCCGGTCCGAATCCCTCCTCCGCCATGACGAGCTTCACGAGAAAGGAGCTCATGGACCATCCCACGAAGAAGAGGAGACCCATGAAGAACACCCCCAGGAGTCCCTCTCCGGGGCCCTCCTCCTGCCACCGCACGGTGAACACGGCGCATGCAGCCACGACATGGATGTAGAAGACGCAGAGGGCGACCATGCGCTACCCTCCTCCCCGGGTGCACAGAGCCGCCTTCAGGGTGCGAAGGAGGATGGTGATGTCCAGCGCGAGGGACCAGTTCTCAATGTAGTAGAGATCGTACCGGATGCGCTCCTCCAGGGAGGTATCCCCGCGCAGTCCGTGGACCTGGGCCCATCCGGTCATGCCCGTCTTGACGCGGTGGCGGTCCAGGTACTTGGGG
The DNA here is from genome assembly GCA_049587715.1 of Bacteroidota bacterium. GTDB lineage: Bacteria > Bacteroidota > Ignavibacteria > UBA10030 > UBA6906 > JBAVEL01. The sequence goes on along the minus strand of JBAVEL010000140.1, from coordinate 36,458 downwards.
ATGCTGTCCTCGAAGCGCCGCACCTGGTGCAGCCGTTCCGGCCGGGGCCCCACGAGGCTCATGTCGCCCCGCAGAACGTTCCAGAGCTGGGGGAGCTCGTCCAGGCTCATCCTGCGGAGGAGTCTGCCCACCCGCGTTCGGCGGGGATCATCCGGAATCCCGAGGCCCGCCGCCTCATCCTCCTTCTCCGCTCCCGCGCGCATGGAGCGGAACTTCAGCATCCGGAAGGGTCTGCCGTCCAGGCCCGCGCGCATCTGGCGGAAAAGGACCGGGCCGGGGGATTCCAGCCGCACGGCCAGGGCGATCAGTCCGAGCAGGGGGGAGAGCGCAAGCAGCGCACACGATGCAACCCCCAGATCCAGGGCGCGTTTGGCCGCCTTCCCCCAGTAGGTGAGGGGGATACCCTTGACCTGCAGAAACGGGATGCCCTCCAGCTCCCGGACCCTCACGCGGCTCGTCATGATTTCAAGGAGGTCCGGGACCATCATGAAGGCGACGTTCAGCCCCTCGCAGTCGGCCGCCAGGTCCAGCACACGCGCGTGGTCCGCGGGGCCGACGGCCACCAGGACAAGGTCCACCCGGCGGCTCCTGATATACGCCGCGGAGGTCTCCACATTGCCCAGGAAGACCGCCTGTGCCAGGGGGTGCGGCTCCCGCACCGGCTGCTCGGCGAAATAGCCGGCAATGTGGATGCCGAATGCGGGATGGCGGTGCAGGCGGTTGTGAATCCGCCCGGCAAGCTCGTCGGTGCCGATGAGAACCGCTTCCTGCAGGTGCCTCCCGCGCCGGTACAACCGCCGCTCGGCGGCCTGGAGGGCCGCGCGTCCGGCGAAGATGGCGGGAATGGATGTTCCCCAGAGGAGGCCGAAGACGATCCGGGAGTACGAGAAGTCGCGGTAGAAGAAGGCGGCGCTCATGACAATGAGCATGCCAAGGGTGACAACCCGGACCACGTTCAGGAACTCCTCGGCAAGGGACGCGTTGCGCCGGGTCCGGTACATCCTCCGGGCGTTGAACAGGAGAATCCAAGCCGCCGTCACGAACACCGAACCGGCCAGGTACCCTCCGATGGGCGGCGCCTCCGCCCGTACGAAGCCGAGGGAGTCGAAGGCGGAGCTCTGGAAGCGGAGCCAGTAGGAGAAGAGGAAGGAGGCCTCCACCGCCAGGGCGTCGGAGGCGACGGTCAGGAGGGGAAAGAGGATGTCGCCGCGCCGGTGCCGGGGCGGCGAGCCCCCCGGGCCCCCCTCATCCGTAGAGTTCGCGCTCGACAAGGGCACAGAGGATGTGGCCGATCGTGATGTGCGCCTCCTGAATCCGCTGGGTGTCGTCGGAGGGAACGACGATGGCAATGTCCGCCAGGCCGGCGCAGGAGCCGCCGTCCCTGCCGAGGAGCCCGATGGTCCCCACGGACCGGGCGCGTGCGGCCTCCAGGGCCCGGTGTATGCTGGGGGAGCGCCCGCTTGTGCTGATGGCGATCAGCGCATCCCCCGGCCGTCCGAGGGCTTCCACGGCCCGGGCGAAGACGTTCTCATAACCCAGATCATTTGCCGCGGCCGTCAGCATCGAGGAATCCGTTGTGAGGGCGATGGCAGGGATACCGGGCCTGCGGACGGCCGGATTCAGACGCACGACGAACTCGGCGGCAATGTGTTGTGCGTCCGCCGCGCTTCCGCCGTTGCCGCAGAGGAGGATCTTCCCTCCCCCCCCCAGGGACCGCAGGATCAGATCCAGGGCCCCGATGATGGCCCCCGTGCATTCAACGGAGATCCGCTCTTTGAGCGCGGCCCCGGCCGTGAGCTCCTTCTGAATGAAGGCCTCGCGCACCGGAGACGGGTGGTGGAAAGAAGTCATGGGGTGCGATGCCTCATGTGGAGAGCATGGAACGGATCATCGGGAGGATGCCGGTGAGCGCCTCATCCAGCTTCCCCGTCTCCCGGGCCCCCGCCGTGGCCATGTGCGCCTTCCCGCCTCCTCCCCCCCCCAGCGTCCGTGCCACCCTCCCCACGATGGTGCCCGCATGCAGCCGGCCGGAGGAAACCAGGTCGTCGGTGACAACGCACACGAGGGCCACCTTCCCCTCCACCACGGAGGCGAGGAGTCCCACGCCGCTTCCGAGGCGTTCGCGCAGACGGTCGCCCATAGTCTTGAGATCCTCCACTCCGGCGGCAGGCACGCGGGCGCACGCCACGCGGATATCGTCCAGACGGACGGCATTCCTGACCAGGCCGTCCAGGATCGCGGCCGCATCCCTCAGGTGCAGGCGGCTCAGCTCCTTGCGCACGAGCGCAATCCCCGCGGCCAGATCATCGGCTCCGGCCGCCTGCAGGCGGAGCGCCTCCTCCACCGCCGTCAGACGGGGTCCAGGATCCTCGGGGAGCTCGGGAGGCGGCAGGGGGAGGGGCAATCCGGAAGGGGCGGTTCCGCCCCGGGCCTGCACCTCCTGCAGCAGGGAGCGCAACTCCTCCCGCGCCTCCTGGAGGCGGCGGTCGGATTCCGCCAGCTTCAGGAGCCGCTGCGCAACCTGACGGAGGATGCCGTCTCCCGTGACCGCCTCGATGCGCCGGACGCCGCTCGCAATGCCCGTCTCCGAGACGATCCGGAAACAGCCGATCTCCCCCGTGCCCCCCACATGCGTCCCCCCGCAGAACTCCACGCTGAAACCCTCGTCCATGAACACCACCCGGACGCGCTCTCCGTATTTCTCTCCGAAGAACATCTTCACGTTGGGTATCCTGCGGGCCGTCTCCACGGGAATATCGGCCTGGGTGACGACGCGGATGTTCTCGGCGATCTTCTCGTTGACCTTCTCCTCCACCGCCCGGATCTCTTCCCGGCTGATCTTCCCGAAGTGGGGGAAATCGAACCGGAGACGGTCCGGGGCCACGAGAGAGCCCTGCTGGTGCACGTGGGTTCCCAGCACCCTCCGGAGCGCTTCATGGACCAGGTGCGTGGCGGAATGATTCCGCTGGATGTCCATGCGGCGGGCGGCATCCACCCTGGCGAGGACCGTTTCCCCCGGGCGGAGCGCGTGGCCGGGGGAGAGGATCGGGAAGGAGGCCCCGCCGGCCCTGCCGGCATTCAGCACGGGCACCGGCTCCCCCCCGGCCCGCACCAGGACCCCCGTGTCACTGACCTGGCCGCCCGCCTCCGCATAGAACGGGTTGGCCCGGAGGAGGGCGCAATCGGGAGCCGGAGCGAGGATCTCCGTCTGCACCTCCAACTGCGTGTAGCCGACGAAGGAAGAGAGGGCCTCCGCTCCCTCGGGAAACGGCTCCCCGCGACGCACCGCGGCCCCGGGAAGCGACGGATGGGACCGGGCCTCCCGCGCACGGGACCTCTGTTCCTCCATCAGCGCGGCGACGCGGTCCGTGTCCACCCGCAGACCCCGCTCCCCCGCCATCAGCTGCGTGAGGTCCAGGGGAAAGCCGTAGGTATCATACAGGCGGAAGGCCTCTTCCCCCGGGAAGATCCCGTGCGCCGGGGTCCTCTCCAGCACGGATGCGAAAATCTGAAGGCCGCGGTCCAGGGTGATGTTGAAGCTCTCCTCCTCCGCCCGGACCACGCGCGCCACATGCTCCCGCCGCTGCTGCAGCTCCGGGAACACGTCTCCCATGGAATGGACCACCGAGTCCGTGACGGAATGCAGGAAGGGCTCTCTCATCCCGAGGGTTCGTCCGAAGCGTGCCGCGCGCCGGAGGATCCTCCGGAGGACGTACCCCCGTCCCTCGTTGGAAGGAACGGCTCCGTCCGCCACGGCGACAGAGAGCATCCGCACGTGGTCCGCGATGACCCGCATGGCAATGTCACCCTCATCTTCCAGACGGCCGCCGTACGCACGTCCTGTCGCTTCCGCCACGGCGGCCAGGATGGGGGCGAAAACGTCGGTGTCGTAGTTGGAGCTCCTGCCCTGAAGGACGGCGCAGATGCGCTCGAAACCCATACCCGTGTCCACATGCCGGGCGGGGAGGGGCTCCAGTTCCCCCTGTTCGTTCCTGTTGTTCTGGATGAACACGAGGTTCCAGATCTCCATCACGCGGGCATCGCCTGTGTTGACGAGGCCTCCGCCCGTGCCGTCCGGGGTGAGGTCCATGTGGATCTCGGAGCAGGGCCCGCAGGGTCCGGTGTCTCCCATCTCCCAGAAGTTGTCCTTCTTCCCGAACCGGAGGATGTGGCCGGGGAGGATGCCGGTCTCGGAGTGCCAGAATCGGGCGGCCTCGTCGTCCGTTTCGTACACCGTGGCGTACAGGCGGCCCGGATCGAGCCTCCACACCCCCGTGAGGAGCTCCCAGCCCCAGGCGATGGCCTCCCGCTTGTAGTAATCGCCGAAGGACCAGTTGCCGAGCATCTCGAAGAACGTGTGGTGGTACGTATCCCGTCCCACCTCCTCCAGGTCGTTGTGCTTGCCGCTGACCCGTATGCATTTCTGGGTGTTCGCGGCCCGCCGGTAGTTCCGGGTGCCCGTTCCCAGGAAGACATCCTTGAACTGGTTCATGCCGGCGTTGGTGAACAACAGCGTCGGATCTCCGTGCGGGATGACCGGGGAGCTCGGCACGAGGGTATGCCCCCGTGCGGCGAAGAAATCCAGGAAGCTGCGTCTGATCTCGCGTGCAGTCATGCGTTCGATCACATCTCGATATGCGTCATGAGCCTGATTTCCTCCAGGATGCCGCTGACCTCCACGCAGCGGATGATCGAGCCCCCGAACACCACCGCCCGTCCGGCCGTGTGGGCCTCCCAGGCGAGGCCCTCGGCCTTCGTCTGGGTGCACCGGACGGCCTTCATGATCTGGGCGATGACCTCCTCGAAGGTGTGCACATCGTCGTTGAAGAGCACCACCTTGGCGGGCTCTTCGATGCCGATGTCGTCGTCCTTGTCCGGTTGTTCGAGGGGGTGTTCCGGCATGGTCGGGCCGGCCGCTGCGCCGCGGCCGCATCAATAGTACCAAAAAAACCCTTCCGCCGCAAACCCGGCCCGTTCCTTGCGGGCGAGGGGCGCGCTCCGTATATTTCCCTCCGGCACCGACCCCTCCACTTCCTGCACGATCGGCATGATCTTCGACAGAGAGATGATCGAACGCGTCTATGCCCGCACGTCCGCGCGGGTGGCGGTGGCGCGCAACAGAATCCGGCGGCCGCTCACGTTGACCGAAAAGATCCTCTACGCCCACTTCCGGAAACCGGTCCGGGGGTGGGCCGAGCGCGGTCAGGAGTACGTCGACCTGGTTCCGGACCGCGTCGCCATGCAGGATGCCACGGCGCAGATGGCGCTTCTGCAGTTCATGTCCGCGGACATTCCGCGGGTGGCGGTGCCGAGCACCGTGCACTGCGATCATCTGATCCGGGCGGAGGCGGGAGCCTCGGCGGATCTGGATCGCGCGGGCGTCGAGAACCGGGAGGTCTTTGATTTTCTTGCCACGGTCTCGAGGAAATACGGGATCGGATTCTGGAGGCCGGGAGCCGGCATCATCCATCAGGTTGTGCTGGAGAACTACGCTTTTCCGGGCGGGCTGATGATTGGAACGGATTCCCATACCCCCAATGCGGGGGGGCTCGGCATGCTGGCGGTGGGAGTGGGTGGCGCGGACGCCGTGGATGTGATGGCCGGACTGGGCTGGGAGCTGAAATTCCCCCGGATCATCGGCGTCCATCTCGCCGGCTCCCTGAGCGGCTGGACTTCTCCGAAGGATGTCATCCTGAAGGTGGCCGCCATCCTGACCGTGAGGGGGGGGACGGGCGCGGTCCTCGAGTATTTCGGCGAAGGGGCCGCAACGATCTCGGCCACGGGCAAGGGGACCATATGCAACATGGGCGCCGAGGTGGGGGCCACCGCATCGGTGTTTCCCTATGATGCGCGGATGGGGGTTTTTCTGGCGGCCACGGGAAGAAAGCGTATCGCGTCCCTTGCACAGAAGGCGCGGAATCATCTCATGCCCGATGCGGAGGTGCTCCGGCACCCGGAAACATACTACGACAGGGTCATTGAGATCAACCTCTCGGAGCTGGACCCGCGGATCAACGGTCCCTTCTCTCCGGACCGGTCCTGGTCCCTGTCGGAGTTCGCGGCCGCCGTGCGCTCCCATGGATGGCCCGAGGAGATCCGGGCGGCTCTCATCGGGAGCTGCACCAACTCGAGCTATGAGGACATTGAGCGTGCGACGAGCGTGGCCCGCCAGGCCCTTGCCGCCGGCCTGCGCGCCCGCTGCGAATATCTCATGACCCCGGGCTCCGAGCAGATCCGCGCCACCATCGAACGGGACGGCCACCTGAAGGTCCTGACGGGCATCGGGGCGGTGGTGCTGGCCAATGCCTGCGGCCCCTGCATCGGGCAGTGGCGGCGCCACGACGTACAGAAGGGAGACCGCAACTCCATTCTGACTTCCTTCAACCGGAACTTCGCCGGTCGCAACGACGCCAACCCCGACACACACGCGTTCGTGGCCAGCCCCGAGATCGTGACCGCGCTGGCGCTTGCCGGCCGGCTGACCTTCAACCCTCTTGCGGATGCCCTTCCCGACGGGCGGGGGGGGGAAATCCGGCTCCGCCCCCCCTGGGGGGAAGAACTCCCGCGCAAAGGCTTCGCCTCAGCCGAGCGGGGCTACAGAGGCCCCGCGCGGGACGGCTCCCGGCTGAAGGTGGCGATTTCCCCCGGGAGCGACCGGCTGCAGGCACTCACCCCCTTCCCCCGATGGGAAGGATCCGACCTGGAGGATCTGCGGGTGCTTCTCAAGGCGACGGGGAAGTGCACGACGGATCACATCTCTCCCGCCGGGAAGTGGCTGGTGTACCGGGGGCATCTGGACAACATCTCCAACAACATGTTCAGCGGGGCGGTGAATGCGTTCTCGGGCGAGGCGGGCCGGGGAAGGAACATGCTGACGGGCGAGGTCTCCGACTTCGCATCCATCGCCCGCGCCTACAGGTCGCGGGGCCTGGGATGGGTGGCCGTGGGCGATGAAAACTACGGGGAGGGATCCAGCCGGGAACACGCCGCCATGGAGCCGCGCTGGCTCGGGGGGAGGGCGATCATCGCCCGGAGCTTCGCGCGTATCCACGAGACAAACCTCAAGAAACAGGGCATGCTCCCGCTTGTCTTCGCCGATGCCGCCGACTACGACCGTGTGCGTGAGGACGATCGGGTCTCCATCCGGGGCCTGGCCTCGCTTGCACCGGGTGTTCCCCTGACCATGGTGCTCACCCACGCGGACGGCTCCGTGGAGACCCTCTCCCTGCTCCATTCCTACAACGAGAACCAGATCGGGTGGTTCAAGGCGGGGAGCGCCCTGAACCTGATTGCCGCGGGGGTGAAATCCCGCCGCCCGGTCCGCGCGGGCTCCGGGGCCGGGTCCCGGGTCCGTCGGCGGGGACGTTCGACCCCCCGGACCCGTACGGTGCGGCGCGGCGCCCGCACGAAGACCCTCCGGGGCAGGGAGAAGCCGTAGGAGGCGCGCCCGGCGTGCATGCTTCCGCTCCCTTCCGCTCCCGGCTGTTTCCCGCCGGAGACTCTCCGGCCGTCCGGAACTGACCGCGTGCTCTTCAACTCCTTCCAGTTCCTCGTCTTTTTCTTCGCGGTGACAGCCGCATACTACGCCCTCCCCCATCGGGGCCGCTGGCCCATGCTGCTGGTTGCAAGCTGCTACTTCTACATGGTGTTGATTCCCGAGTACATCCTGATCCTGGTTTTCCTCATCCTGGTGGATTACTCGGCGGGGCTGCTGCTGGAGCGGACGGAGGGAATGCCCAGGAAAGCGGTGTTCGCGGGGAGCCTCCTGGCGAACGCGGGCATGCTCGGCATCTTCAAGTACTTCGATTTCGTCAACACAAACCTCCATGGGTTGTTCCAGCTTGCCGGACTTCCGTACAACGTGGCGAATCTGGAGCTGGCCCTCCCGATCGGGCTCTCCTTCCATACGTTCCAGTCCATGAGCTACACGATCGAGGTGTACCGCGGAAGGTATCCCGCGGAACATCACCTGGGGATCTTTGCCCAGTACGTCCTGTTCTATCCGCAGATGGTGGCGGGGCCCATCGAGAGGCCGCACGGTCTCCTCCGCCAGCTTCATGTTCCGCGCACCTTCGACGCCCGGGGCGCCGCGGACGGGCTCAAGCTGATGGTCTGGGGGCTGTTCAAGAAGGCGGTCATCGCCGATCGCCTTGCCCTCTTCGTGAACGAAGCGTACGGGGACCCGTCGCGCCACGCCGGCTTTCCCCTCATCCTGGCCACCTATTTCTTCGCGTTCCAGATCTACTGCGACTTCTCGGGCTACTCGGACATCGCCATCGGGGCGGCGAAGGTCATGGGCATCCGCCTGACGCAGAACTTCGACCGTCCCTACCATGCCGCATCGATCGGCGAGTTCTGGCGGCGCTGGCATATGTCGCTGTCCACCTGGTTCCGGGACTACCTGTTTCTGCCCGTGGCGTACGCCGCGGGCCGCCGTTTCGGGGACCGGACCCTCTGGGGTCTGCGCGTCCGGCAGGACGTGATGAGCTATGCCGCAGGGACGATGGTCACGACGCTCATCGTCGGGCTCTGGCACGGTGCGAACTGGAACTTCCTCCTGTGGGGGGCCCTGCACGGAGTGTACCTGACCGCATCGAGACTCACCTCTGGTGTACGCCGGAGGGCGGTCCGCGCCGCGGGGCTGGACCGTCACCCCCGGGTCCACCGCGCGCTCCGGGTGGGGGTGGTGTTCCACCTTGTGACGTTCTCCTGGATCTTCTTCCGTGCCGGCTCTTTCGAGGGGGTCTGGTCCGTGCTGGCCAATCTGCTGCATGGCTCCCTGGTTCCGGTCCTCCCGGAATCGGGCCTGGGAGGGGGGGAGCTTCTTGTCGCGCTCCTTGCGCTGGCGCTTCTGGAGGTCGTGCATGTTCTCGGGGAGCGGAGGCCGATGATCCAGCGGATTGCCCTTCTGCCCGCCTGGACCCGGTGGGCGCTGTACGGCGGGGCGGTCATCGGCATTCTCCTGTTCGGCAAGTTCACATCCACGGACTTCATCTACTTCCAGTTCTGAGCCATGCCGGGGAATCGTCTTCTTCTCGCCTTCTTCTACACGGCCGGCGTCATCGCGACCGCAATCCTCGTGGTGACAAAGAACGAAGGCCTGATGCTGGCGGCGACGGAAGGGATGTACGACGGGGGAGACCTGTACCGCTTCGCCAAGGTGCTTCACTTCAAGACCGATCTTCCGGCAGCACAGCCGGAGGAAGAGGACCTGACCGTGGTGGACCCGGACACGGCGGCCGTCATCATCATCGGCGACAGCTTCCTGGAGTCCTGCCGGGGCCACCGGCCCTTTCCGGCCATGCTCTCGGAGGCCCTGGGCCGGCCGGTGCGCCCCGTCTATGCGGGATACGCCATGGAGTTCTTCGACCCGGTGTATTTCTGCTCGAGGCACCGCCTGGATCCGGGACGACCGAGGGTTGTCGTCCTGGAGCGGGTGGAACGGTATGTGATACCCACATACGGAGCCCGGCGCGACACCGCCGAGGCCGCATACGAGGAAACCGCCGGGGAGTCGACGGAGACGGGGTGGACGCTCATGCGGCGCCGCTGGTTCACGGACGCAGGCAGGAACCATGAGGTGTTTCTCACAAGCAGCGCCCTTACCTGGCCCCTGGTGGAACTCTGGAATACATTCCGTTTCATGACCCTCGGGCAGATATCGGAGGAGACCCCGGTGTACTCCCTGGACCCGCCCTTCCTGTTCGAACGGGAGGAAACGGAACCGGGTCTCGTGACGAGTTTCACCTATCCGAAGCCCGACAGCCTGGTGGACGCCGTGGCGCGTGTGATCGGAGAGATGGGGTCGGTTCTGCGGTCCCGGTACAACGCCGAGCTGGTGTTCATGCCGGTTCCCGGCTCGTACACTCTGTACCACAGGTTCGTCACCCCCGAGGCCTATGACCGCTTCCTCCCCCGGCTCTGCAGAGCCGTGGAGAGGAAGGGAGTGCGGACGATACCCCTCTACGAGGTGTTCCGGGCCTCTCCGGATCCCGTCTACCTGCCGACCGATACGCACTGGAACGCCAGAGGGGCGGGACTTGCTCTGGCCGAAGCGGTGCGGGTGATCCGGACGGTCCGCCGGGGTGTGGCTCCGACCTCAGGAAAAGAAACCTCCCGGTGAGCGCCGCAGCACGGGAGGAAAATCTGTCAATCTGGCCGATCTTCGGGGAGGAACCGCCTCGGGCCTCCGTCCCCCGAGGGGGGGAGTGGGAAGCGGGGCCAAACCTCCGTATATTGGCTTATGTCTGCGGGTCGGACCCCTCGGACGCCTCCCGTGCATCCTACTTGTATCACCCGGGCGGGGTCATTCCCGCTACGGGCACCTTCGCGTCTTGGGAAAGGGCGGCTTTTCTCCTATGAAGAGGTTTCTCCCATCGACCATCCTGATTCTCGGCATGGCGGCCTGTTGTGCGCGCGCCGCGGAGTCTTCCATCCTGATCCTGGTGGAGGGTTCCTCGGCGGCCTCCAGCCCGGCTGTCGGAGAGGGCAGGCAGCTTGCCAACCTCCTGGGGCATTTCTCCCTGGAGGCCGACATCCTGGGCACGAACGACTACCGGGCCGGGATGATCCGGAACTACCGGCGCGTTTTCTATATCGGTTTCACTTCCACCAACCGGCCGCCGGAGTCCTTCCTGGAGGATGCGGCCTCCGCCGCCACGCCGTTGCTCTGGATCCATACGGGGTTCGTGGCTTTTTCCTCCCGTCCCGATGTGCGATCGCGTCTCGGTTTCTTCGCGCTGCGCATGGATTCGACCGGCGGGTTCGACCGCGTGATCGCCGGCAGGCGCACATTCACCAGGGAGGAACCCAACATCCACCTGGTCGAGGTGAGAGACCCCGCGCGCGTGGAGGTGCTGGCGAGTGCGGTTTCTTCCCGGACCGGGAAGCGCACCCCCTACATCCTCCGCTCGGGCGATTTTTGGTATGTGGCGGATCCCCCCTTTTCGCTGGCCACCCCCACGGACCGGTACCTTCTGTTCGCCGATCTCCTGCACGAGGTGCTGGGCATCCCGCACGAGGAGTCCCGGAGTGCGATTCTCCGCATCGAGGACATCAATCCCCTGGAGAACCCGGACCGGCTGCGGGACATTGCAGACCTCCTCGCGCGGAAGGGCGTGCCGTTTCTTGTCGGTGTGTCTCCTGTTTTCGTGGATCCCTCCGCCGGACTCCGGGTCACCCTCTCCCAGAAGCCCGACATCGTGGACGCCCTGAAGTACATGACCCGGAACGGCGGCACCATCATCATGCACGGGGTCACCCATCAGTACAAGGGGATCACCGGCTCTGATTTCGAGTTCTGGGACGAGCAGCGGGACGGCCCCATCGTGGGGGAGACGGCGGACGCCCACAGAAGGAAGATCGAGCTGGGGCTGCGGGAGTTCATGAAGAACGGACTGTATCCGCTATTGTGGGAGACTCCTCACTACGCGGCGTCCTCCCTTCTCTATGCGGTGGTGGGGGAGTACTTCAGCACGGCGATGGAGCAGCGCCTCGTCATTGAGAACAGCGCCTACTCCCAGTTCTTTCCCTATCGCATCGAACGGGATATCTACGGCCAGACGATCTACCCCGAGAACCTCGGGTACGTTCCCATCGATGATGCAGGGAGGACCGATACGGCTGCTGCTTCCGCGATCCTGGAGGGCGCCCGGTCTCTGCTGGGTGTCCGGGATGCCGTGGTGGGGCATTTCTTTCATGCGTTTGCCGATCTCGGGGAGCTGGAGCGGATCGTGGACGGCATCCAGGGCCTGGGATACACATACCGGGATGTGCGTGAAGACCGGAACCGGGCGGTCTTGAAGGACAGGGTGATTCTCTCCGGCACACAGAGCTACGGGATCGAGCTGGCGGATCAGTACCTGACGGAGACCACCTGGAGCCGGGATGGCGAGATCATCGGGAAGACCGTATCCGGGGCGCGTGCGCGGGGAGCCGTCCGGAGGGACGTCCGCCTGGAGCCGGGCCGGCTCTACGTGGCGGAGCCCTCGGAATTCAGGGAGCGGGAGAGGGGGTGGCTGGAAAGGACCGTGCAGAAGGTGCAGTCCCTCCTGGCCCCCGAGGAGCCCTCCCCCCGCGCCTGGGAAGAAGCCCGGCCTCTCATCCTCTGGAATCACTACGCGCGCGGGGCCGCCTTCAACGACCAGGCCTCCTTTGCCGCCGCCTTTGCTGCCGTCAACATCCCTGTGGACACCCATTTTGTCGGGCCGCCGGTGCGGATCGACGGGCACACAATCGTCGTGGTGCCTTTCGGATTCGTGGACTCGCTCCGGCAGGAAGACTACGATCTCCTCGGGCGGTATGTGCAGGAGGGAGGATGTCTCATCACCGACACGCGCAACGATCTTGTGGAGGATCTGGGATTCACCTTCGGCAGTGCCACCCTGCGGGTGTCGAGCATCCAGGATGAGCTCTTCCCCGAGGAGCGGATTGTGTGGAGGCACCCGGAGGCGGCGGTGAAGTTCGACACGCGGGAGGAATCGGAGGTCTACGCCTCCGACCAGGCCACGGGGGCGCCCCTGGCCGTCTTCACCCGCTTCGGGAAGGGACGGATCCTCTTCTTCGCGACCCGCTTCGATCCGCTCAGCCACCTCGGAACGACGCACTATCCCTTCTTCCTGGAGTACGTCCGGCGCGCCTTCGGCCAGGGTCCCGCGGCGCGCAGGGACGACCTGGAGATGTTTTTCGACCCCGGATTCCGGAACAACGTGACCATCGAGCATCTGGTGGGGCGCTGGTCGGAGCAGGGCATCCGGCGCATCCACGTGGCGGCCTGGCACGAGTATCCCCGCTATACGTATGATTACGACCGGCTGATCCGGCTGGCGCACGGAAACGGCATCCTGGTCTATGCATGGCTGGAGCCGCCCCAGGTCACCCACAAGTTCTGGCTGGAGCATCCCGAGTGGCGGGAGAAGAACCACCTCGGCCAGGATGTCCGCCCTTCCTGGCGGTATCCGGTGGCGATGACGGATCCCGGGTGCCGGGAGGCAATGATCGAACATTATATGGCCCTGCTGCAGCGGTATCCCTGGGACGGGGTGAATATCGCGGAACTCTACTTCGAGGCGGGCCGCGGCTTCCAGGATCCCCACCTCTGGACACCCGGGCATCCGTCCGCGGTGGCGGAGGTGGAGCGGCGGTTCGGGTTTTCCATCCCGTCCGTGTTCGATGAACGCTCCGGTATCTACTGGGGCCGGAACGCCGCCGCCCGCGAGGTCCTGGTGGGCTACCGGGTGGAGACACTGGAACAGATCTACCGCCGTCTCCTGGACGCCCTCGGGGCTCTCCGAAAGGCGACGGACGGCTTCGAGGTGATCGTCACCGCCATGGATGCCGCGGGGGCGCCTGAGCTCCGGGAGGAAATCGGAGTGGACATGGGCTCCATACTCAAGCTCCAGAAGGAATACGGGTTCCGCCTCTGTGTTCAGGATCCCCAGAAACTCTGGTCCACGGAGCCGACGAGGTATGCCCTGATGGGAGAGCGGTACGGGCGGCTCCTCCCCCGGCGGGAGGATCTGATGCTGGACCTGAACATCCTGGCATTCCGGCCTCCGGGAGAGGTGACGCCTTTTCCCACCCTCATTCAAACGGGTACCGAGGCGTTCCATATGATCCGATCCGCAGCGCAGGGGGCTCCCCGGGTCCTGACCTATGCTGAGTCGAGCGTGAACCCGCAGGACATGGTGTTCCTCCCCTATGCGGCCGTTCCGGATGTGGCCATCCGGCGGGAGGGGGGAGAGCTTCTCGTTTCGTCCCCCCGTGCATTCCTGATGCAGACTGCCCCGGGTGTTACGGCGGTGGCCGTGGACGGGGTGCCTGTGCCCTCCATACGCGGAAACCTCTTCCTTGTTCCGGCCGGTGAGCGCAGGATCACCACCTCTGCGGATCCGACGCTGGGTTTCTCGGACCATGGTGTCCAGCCCCGCCTGCTGAGCGCCACGGGGAACATCCTGCACATCACCTATGCATCCCGCACCGTGACCTTCGCCTACGCGTCACAGGGAAGGATGCTCGCCATGTTTGACCGGGAGCCGGTTTCGGTTCTTGTGGACGGGGTAGCCGTGCCCTTCACCCCCGTGGAGGGCGCTGGCGGTTCCGCAGTTTTCCTTCCGTCCGGGGCCCATACCGCCGAGATCGTGGCGGGGGATCTGGTGACGTACGGGGTGACCATGGCCAGCCTCTGGTCCAGCAGGGGGATTGCCCTCTTCGGCCTTGCGGCCTCGGGCCTGCTGGTGGTTCTGTATGTTTCCCGGCGCGTGCACCGCCGGAGGACGGCGACGCCGTGACAGTTCTGGAGCTGGATCTCAGCGTCCTTTTCCTGCTGGCCGTCATCGTCATCTGGTTCATGATCGGTTATCAGTTGATTCTCACCGTGGCGGGTTTTCTGCACGTGATCCGCTCCGACCGCGAGAAGCGGACCGTGGATGCCGGCACCTGGGAACTCCCACCCTGTACCATCCTCATCCCCGCCCACAACGAGGAGGTGGTGATCGGGCCGACGGTGGATGCCATGCTGGCCTTGCGGTATCCGCCGGACCGGCTGAGGATTGTCGTTATCAATGACGGCTCGACGGATCGGACACGCGACATCATCCTGGAACGGGCGGCCCGGGATAACCGTGTGCGGCTCTTTGACGTCCCCCCCCCAGAGGGGGGGAGGGGGAAATCCCGGGCCCTGAACCTGGGTCTGCGCCTGGTGGAGACGCCTCTCGTGGCCGTCTACGACGCGGACAATACGCCGGACCCCGATGCCCTGCGTTATCTTGTCATCGAGGTCCTGCGTCATCCCGAGCTGGGCGCCGCCATCGGCAAGTTCCGGACGGTGAACAGGAACGTGAACCTGCTCACCCGTTTCATCAGCATCGAAACTCTCAGCTTCCAGGCGATCCTCCAGGCGGGGAGGCGGCGTCTCCACCGCATTGCCACCCTCCCGGGAACGAACTTCGTCATGCGCACCTCGCTCATCAAAGAGCTGGGGGGGTGGGATGAGCAGGCGCTTACGGAGGATGCCGAGTTGACGATCCGGATCTACCAGCAGGGATCCTCCATCGGCTTCGTCCCCTATGCGGTGACCTACGAACAGGAGCCCCAGCAGTGGCGGGTCTTCTTCAAACAGCGGACCCGCTGGGTGAGGGGAAACAACTACGTGGCGGGGAAATTCCTCCGGAGCATCCCCCGGTTCCGGAGCAAGGCGTTCGCCCTGGATCTCCTGTATTCCATCTCCCTGTACTATGTTTTCTTTGTGGCGATCGTTCTGTCGGATCTCCTGTTCCTGGCGGGAGCGTTCAACCTCGTGAGCATGAACCTCCCCGGTCCCTACACGCTGGTCTGGGCCATGGCTTTCTTCCTTTTTGTTCTGGAGATTCTGCTTGCCATCTCCTACGACGGAGAGGACCGCCCGGGCTCCGTCGTGCTGATCATCCTCATGTATTTCACCTACTGCCAGATCTGGATGTTCGTCGTGATCCGGGCGATCTACCTTGACTTCGTGAAGAAGGAAAGCGGAGTCTGGGACAAGACGGTGCGGTTTGCGATGAAGCCGCAGGAGGCGACCCGTGAGACGTAGCATCGTGTGCGTCCTGTTGTTCGCGCCGGGCCTGAGCGCTCCGGCCCGGGCCCAGCTATCCGGATACCTCTCTGCGGGCTACGGCCCGAACAGCAACCCCCTCTACAACTACGAGACCTGGTCGGACCAGGTGGCCCAGACGTACCTGGATCTGGGCTACACGGAGGAGACGCCTTCCCGCCGGCTGCGGGTCGGGTATGTGAACGGGTTGGTCCTCTTCAACAGGATCGCCGAACGGAACTACCTTCAGCACGATCTCCGCCTGTGGTACGGGTGGGCTCCCGGCGTGGAGGATGAACCCCGCGAGGAGGAGGATCCCCTGCCGTTCGACGGGGCTTCTCTCCCCGGGGGCTCTCTGGAGCTGAAGGCCGGGGCGCGGCACGACCGGAGCGCCTTCAGGGAGTTTGACAACTACGCCGCCGAGCTGACGGGCGGATACCGGGTTCCCCTTCCGGTTCTGGGGGTCCTCCGGCTGGAGGCGCTGGCGGGGTATCGGCGGTATGTGAGTCTGGACCCGCTCTCCAACCTGGTGGGTTCGTTGACGGCCGGGGTGGGCTCCCCGCCGGGGAAAGGATGGCAGGTCGGCCTCAGCGCCGTCACTGCGCTCAAGCACTACACCTCGTCGGTGTACGATACGACGGTTTTCGAGCCGCAGCGGACCTTCGTGTGGAAGGCCTCCGGGAAGGGGAAGGGCGGTGCGCGTATCAGGGTGCCGTCGGAAAAGCGGATCCTGGTGAATGCGGAGGTGAATGCCACGGTCCAGCTCGCCGGCCTTCTCACCGGGTCGTATGCGTGGGAGGGCGGGTCGGCGGGCGCCGACCTGGGCTACCGGTACAACCCCGGCGCCACCGGGAGATACATCTCCCAGGTGACGAACAGCGAATTCCTGAATGAGGACATTTATCACGACTACTTCGCCTACGAGGGTCCGGAGCTCACGTTGAGGACCCGCCAGGTGCTCCCCGAGGGGATTTCCGCTGTCCTTACCCTTCAGGCGGGGAGGAAGAGATTCCACGCCCCGGCACACGCTCTGAGCGGCGTGCAGACGGCAGACCACCGGGCCGACCGGCGGTTCTCGGCGGAATTGTATCTCGACCGGTATTTCGGGCTCTCCGCCGATTTCGGCCTGAGCGTGGCCGGCTCCGCCTCCCTGCTCCGGAACGAGTCGAACGACATGTACAATGACTTCTCCGTGGCGGCCTTCTCCCTCTTCGTGGGGGTGGGCTTTTAGAGGGAATCCCGCCCCGGTCGCTCCGCGCCAAGGCACAACGGGTTTCCAGTTCATCGGAGGATTGACTCATGCGACGTCTCCTGGTTCTCATCTGGCTTCTTCCCGCCGGGCTCCATGCCGGGGAGTGGTTCTGGCAGTATCCCCACCCCCAGGGGAACGCCCTCTGGTCCGTGAGGTTCTGCGACGAATGGCACGGGTATGCCGTGGGAGACTGGGGGACCATCATGTTCAGCAACGACCGGGGGCTCACGTGGGATCTGCAGTACGAAGCCGTCACGGACAATCTCCGTGACCTGGCCGTGGTGAGCCCCCTGACCGCATGCGCGGTGGGAGACAACGGCTTCATCCTCCGGACGACCGACGGGGGGGTGCAGTGGGTGGGACAGCCCTCGGGGACCCTGTCGGGCCTGAACGGCGTGTTCTTCCTGGACGCGCTGACCGGGTGGGCGTGCGGAGATCACAGGACCGTCCGCAAAACCACGGACGGGGGCCTCTCCTGGCTTGGCCAGACGCTTCCCGGGATGGGGGGAGGTACCAGCGCCAACGACGTGGTCTTTCTCTCCGCGCAGGCAGGGTGGGTGGTGGGAGGAACGACGGGGGGAGTGGGCTACATCTGGAATACGACAGACGGAGGGGCCACCTGGCTCCTCCGGTATACCGCCGGATCCATCCTCCAGACGGTGGGATTCCTCTCCCCCTCCATCGGGCTGGCGGGGGGCGCGGGCGGCGCGCTGTTCCGGACCACGAACGGAGGAGCTGCCTGGCTCTCCGTCGCCTCTGGGACGTCGCTGGGCCTGAATGACATCTACGCGGGAGGCCTCTCGGATTGCTGGATATCGGGAGACAACGGCACCATACTCCGGTCCACGACCTCAGGGGCGACCTGGCAGCTCACGACCCTCCCGACCTACGCGAACGTTCACAGTCTGAGCAGCGCCGGGCAGGTGATGGTGGCTGCAGGGGAGGGAGGTATGCTGGCGCACGCGGTCCTGCCGGGGGAGTGGGCGATGGACAACCCGGGCATGCACAAGTCGGCCAACTGGGTGACCTTCGCCGACCCGTACCACGGCGTGGTGGTGGGCCAGGACGGCATCATCCTGCGGACATACGACGGCGGGGTTCACTGGGATACCGTTTCCAGCGGCGTGACGGGTGACTCCTTCTACGGAGCGGCCATGGCTGGGCCGGATCGTGTGTGGGCGGTGGGAGACGGGGGCGCGCTGATCCATTCCTCCAACGGGGGTGTCACCTGGGTGGGTCAGGGATCGGGGACCGTCAATTCCCTGCTCAGCATCAGTTTCGTGTCTCCCTTGCTGGGGTGGGCTGCGGGGGATCTCGGCACCCTTCTCAAGACAACGAACGGGGGTGCGCAATGGCTTCCGATGGGCACGGGGACGTCCGAGGTGCTGTTCGGCGTCACATTCAAGGACGCTCAGAACGGATGGATGACCGGAAACAACGGGTTGATTATGCGCTCCACGAACGGCGGCGCTACCTGGAGTCCGCAGTCGAGCGGAACGGGCGCCGCGTTGTTCTCCGCCACCTTCCTGGATCTCTCCCTCGGCTATTGTGCAGGCGGCAACGGGACCATCCTCAAGACCACGGACGGGGGTGCTTCCTGGATGTCACTGCCGACGGGGACGCTCCGGAACATCTATGTGGCTGCGCCCACATCCCAGATGGGGGGTCGTGCGGTGGGGGACACGGGACTGGTGCTTGTCACGACGAACGGGGGTGCTTCCTGGACCCCCGAATTCGCCAAGACGGAGTACGACGTGTTCGGACTGCACGCCCTGGAGGACACGACCGCGTGGATCTGCGGAGACAGCTCCGTGGTTCTCCGCACGGGTGGAACATCATACGCTTCGGTCACCGTCGCAGTGGATGAGGGATGGAACATGGTGGCAATGCCTGTCTCACGGAGCGCCGGCCTGGATTCGGTGGGCCAGCTCTATCCTGCGGCCCTCAACGGACAGGCCTTCGGTTTCGACCCGGGGACGGGGTATGCCTCCACCCTTACCATGCAGGCAGGACGCGGCTACTGGTGCAAGTTCCCCGGCCCCGAAACCGTGGAGATTGCCGGGACTCCATTGATGACCGGCATAGCCGAAGTCGGCGAGGGGTGGAACATGGCGGGCGGACTGAGTGTGCCGGTGGACACGGGGATGATCACGAGCGTTCCCCCGGGGCTTCGCGCTTCGGAGTGGTTCTCATACGACGGCACCTACACCTCCGTGGGAATTCTGCAACCTGGGGCGGCGTACTGGGTGAAGAGCTCCGGCCCGGGCCTCTTTCTGCTTTCGGGGGGCGTTCCGGCCGAGCTTTCGTTGGACCGGCTCCGGACCCTCGCTCCCCCGGTGGGGGGCACACCCGCGCGCGACGGGGGGGACGGGTTACTCTCCCCGAAATTCAGGGAGGTGAAGAGACCCCGGCCCCGGTGAGGGCACCGCATGGATGAAAGCCCCGGGGGGGCAGTCATCCCCGGACGCTGAGGAAGGCCTTCCGGAAGCGCGCCGCCGCCTCCCTGTGGTCCACGATGGGAGCGGGATAGTCCCTCCCGATGAGGCACCCGGCCTCCTTCTGGACGGCCGGAGGCATCTCCGACGGGCTATGGATGTAGAGTGCGGGAACCCGCTGCAACTCGGGGATGAACCTCCTGAGATACGCTCCTTCCGGGTCAAAGCGCTCCGACTGGAGGCGCGGATTGAATATGCGCATCGGCCGGGGATCCACACCCGCGGAGGCGGACCATTGCCAGCCCCCGATGTTCGAGGCAGTTTCGATGTCCAGAAGCTGTTCCTCGAAAACCGCCGCCCCGAGCCGCCAGTCGTGGAGAAGGTCTTTCGTGAGGAATGAGGCGGCAACCATGCGGACGCGGTTGTGCATCCAGCCGGTCCGGGCGAGCTGCCGCATGCCCGCATCCACGAGGGGAAATCCCGTCCTCCCCTCTCTCCAGGCGGCGAAGTCCCCCTCGTCAAACCGCCACCTCATCCGGTCGAATTCCTCCCTGTAGCTGGACTCGGTCAGCCGGGGGAAGTGGGAGAGGACCGCCTGGTAGAAGTCCCTCCATATCAGCTCATCCAGGAACTTCTCCCCGCCGTCTCCCGCTCCGTGGGAGTCAACCTGCGCGCGGCACTCCCGTGCCATCTCCCTCACCGAAATGCACCCGAATCGCAGGAAGGGGGAGAGCCGGCTGGTCCCGTCCTCTCCGGGGATGTCTCTGCGGGCGGCGTAGAGGGAAAGCCCGCCGGAGCGGAATCGGGCCCAGCGCCTCCCGGCTTCCCTCTCCCCGCCGCTCGCCGCGGGAGAAGAGATCAGGGTCTTTCTCCCGATCTGGGCGGCTCGCAGCACCCCCGAGGATGGAAGAGCCGGGGTGGACAGGGACGATGGGGGGGGGAGGGGATCGGGGAGGGGGAGCCTCCGCCAGCTCCTGGCATAGGGGGTGAAGACGACATACGGGCGGCCATCCCCCGTGAGCACCTCCTCGGGGCCGTGAATCGACGTTTCCTGAAACGTGTGCACCGGGATCCCCGCGGATGCATACAGGGCTTCCACATCCGCATCCCGGCTCCTGCCGGCGGGCTCGTAATCTCGGTTGAAGTACAGGGCCGCCGGCTCCGCCTCGGCCATCAGCCGCCGGTGGATTTCCAGGACTCTTCCGGAGCGGAGGATGAGGTCTCCTCCGAGCCCCCGGAGGGCTCCAGCCAGGTCCTCGAGCGCCTTCGCCTGGAAGTCAAACACGGCCCCGTCGGACGGGAGCCGCCGGATAAGACCCTGATCGAAGATGAACAGCGGGATGATGGGGGCCCCGCTGTGGGTCGCGTTCCAGAGGGCGGGGTTATCCCGGATGCGCAGATCCCGCCGGAACCAGACGATGACGGGTCTCATGGAAGGCGCATGTGGAATATGCAGGTCTCCTCCGCTCGGACTTCCGGCGACCCGGGGTCTTTCGGTGTGCCCACCCTGTGCCTGTTCCTACCGGTACTTCACCGAACAACCGTAGGGGCGGGAGGACGCGGTGGGAACCGGCTTCCCCGCGAGCGAGGCGTCCAGGGCCTGCCGCAGGTAGTTCCGGGCCCTCCCAATGTCATCCTGGTCCGCGGAAGGGATATCGTCGATTGCTCCTGCATACACCAGGGTTCCTTCGGGACTGATCAGGAACATGTGGGGAGTGGTGCGGGCGCCGTACGCGCGGCCGGTCGTTCCTTCGGGGTCCGCCAGATAGGCGGTGGGCTCCGCTTTCTCGGTCCGAATCCTCTTGATGAGGTCGCTGTTCTTGAAGTGCCCCTGATTCCCGGGTGCGGAGGAACAGATGGAGAGCCAGATCACACCCTTCTTCCGGTACCCGGCCTGAAGCGACTGCATGTTCCCCGAGCGGTAGTGCTTCCGGACGAAGGGACAATCGTAGTTCACCCATTCCAGAACGACCCACTTCCCTGAGTAGTCCGACAGGGAGTGGTCTTCTCCTGCGGCATCCCGGAGGGTGAAAGCGGGAGCGGCGTCTCCCACGGCCGGCTCCCCTGCACGGAGCGGGATGGCCGCGAGGAGGGCGCAGGGGGCAAGAAGGGCAAGGAATCGGAACATCGTCTGCTCCTGTGTGTGTGTCGGAAACGTGCGGGAGGCGCGTGCGGCCTGCGCCTCGTGATCTGTAACACCCGGAGGGCATGCCCGGGTTCCTTCTCCTTCCCCCCGGGGGTGAGGTTTCCGGCCGTCACGAAGGGACTCCCACCCGGATGAGCACACGGCCGCGGATTTCTCCCCTCAGGATGCGCCTGATGTACGGCTCGAGGTCTTCCAGGGGGGTTTCCACGGCCACCCCCTCCAGGGACGGAATCTTCCATGGTCCGGCGAGGGCCTGCCATATCCGGTTCCGGAGGGGGGGCGGGGTGAAGGCGGAGTTGATGCCCTGCAACGATACGCCTCGCAGGATGAATGGATACAGGCTGGTGTTCAGGCGCTGGGAGAGTATGTTCCCGCAGCAGGCCGCCGGGCAGAAAGGGAGCAGTCGCCGGATGGCGGCATCCAGGATATCCCCGCCCACCGTGTCCAGTACCCCGCCCCAGCGGCCGCCCAGAAGAGGACGTCCCGTCGTATCGGCGAGGGAGTCGGTCGCCACAACCTCCTCCGCCCCCAGGGACCGCAGGAAATCCTGCGCATCCGTCTTGCGGGTGGCGGCGGTCACCCGGAAGCCCAGCAGGGCGAGGATGGCCACAGCCAGGCATCCCACCCCTCCGGTCGAGCCGGTGACCAGCACGGGCCCCCTCTCCCGCGTCAGGCCCCCCTCCAGCAGACGTTGCACCCCCAGCCCGGCGGTGAACCCGGCGGTGCCCAGAATCATGCTCTCCCGGAGTGTGAGTCCGGCGGGCTTCATGACTGCCCATGCCGATGGAATCCTGCAGTAGTCCGCGAATCCCCCCCAATGGCTGGATCCCAGCTCGAATCCGGTGACAAGGACCTCGTCCCCCACGCAAAACGCGTCCGACCGGCTCTCCGCCACGATTCCCGCCGCATCGATCCCGGGCACGTGCGGATAGACGCGCGTGACTCCCCGGTGTCCCGTTGCCGAGAGCGCATCCTTGTAGTTCAGGGAGGAATAGAGCACCCGGAGGAGGAGATCCCCCTCGGGCAGCCGCTCTCTGTCAAGCCGGACCACCTCTCTCCGGAAGCCGCCCTGCTCTTCCGAGACCAGGAATGCCCGCACCGGCAGGCGGGGCGGAGGACTCTTCACGCTACATGTTTCCAATGACGGCATCGCCGAACTCGGAGCAGCGCACCTCCCTCGCCCCCTCCATCAGGCGGGCGAAGTCGTAGGTGACCGTCCGGGAGCGGATGGTTCTGTGCAACCCCGCCAGGATCAGGTCCGCCGCTTCCTTCCATCCCAGATAGCGCAGCATCATCTCCCCGCTCAGGATGACCGAGCCGGGATTCACCTTGTCCTGCCCCGCATACTTGGGTGCCGTGCCGTGTGTTGCTTCGAACACGGCGGCGCCTGTTTCATAGTTGATGTTGCCCCCCGGGGCGATCCCGATCCCCCCCACCTGTGCCGCCAGCGCATCGGAGATGTAGTCGCCGTTGAGGTTCAGGGTGGCGATCACGTCGTATTCCGAAGGGCGGGTCAGGATCTGCTGCAGGAACGCATCCGCAATGACGTCCTTGATGAGCAGCACCCCCGGGGGAGGAGTTCCGCCGCACTCCTCCCAGGAAACGACGCGTCCGGGAAACTCGCGCGCGGCGAGGGCGTACCCCCAGTCCCGGAACCCCCCCTCGGTGTACTTCATGATGTTCCCCTTGTGCACCAGGGTGACCGACGTCCGGCCGTTCTCCAGGGCATAGCGGATCGCGGCGCGCACAAGCCGTTCGGTGCCCTCCACCGAGACCGGCTTGATGCCGATGCTGGAACTCTCCGGGAAGCGGATCTTCCGGACCCCCATCTCCTGGCGAAGCCATCCCACCACCTTCGCCGCCTCCGCCGTTCCCGCCTTCCACTCGATGCCGGCGTAGATGTCCTCGGTGTTCTCCCGGAAGATGACCATGTTCACCAGCTCCGGCCGCTTCACCGGAGAGGGTACTCCTTCGAAGTACTGTACCGGTCTGAGGCAGACGTACAGGTCCAGCATCTGCCGGAGGGCGACGTTGATGGAGCGGATCCCCCCGCCCACAGGCGTGGTGAGGGGGCCCTTGATGGCGACCACGTACTCCCGGACGGCCTCCAGCGTGTCCTCCGGCAGCCAGGTGCCCTCGCCGTAGATCCTGTTCGCCTTCTCCCCTGCGTAGACCTCGAACCAGACGATGGAGCGTGTGCCGTCGTACGCCTTGAGGACCGCGGCGTCCAGGACCCGCCGGGAGGCCCGCCAGATGTCCGGCCCGGTTCCATCTCCCTCGATGAACGGGATGACGGGATGGGCGGGGACCTTCAGGGCCCCCTGCTGGATGCGGATGGGCTCTCCCTGTGCAGGAGGGATCAGCTTCTGGTACCGGGCCATGGGTGTGCTTCTCCCCGTGCTGCTTCTGTGCGTGGATGCCCTGCCTCCGGTGGGAGGCGGGTGGGAAAAATCACTATAACAAAAACACCTTCGACTGTCAACGCGCATATCTTTCCTCTGGCGGAGCGTGGAGACCCCGGGGATGTTGCTTTTGAGAAGAGGGCTGAATATATTATACTGATACACCTCTTGTGACCGTGTCCGACATCCCCAGGGAGTCCCCATGAAACCGTCCCGTATGCTTCTCCTTCTCGCGATCCCGGTGTACTTCGCCGTCACTGCTTTCCAGTGCGGATCGGCGGAAGTCACCACCGCCCGGCTTGCCATCCAGCAGCAGCAATGGGACAAGGCCGAAGAGAGCCTGTTGCGGGAGGTCACCAGGAACGACAAGAACGAAGAGGCATGGTTCCTGCTGGGCCAGGTGCGCTGGGAGGTGAAGCGCTATCGTGAAGCCAACGAGGCCTTCACCAGGGCCCTCTCCATCTCGGATGCCCACGCCCGGGAGATCTCCGGCTACCGCCTGGAGCTCTGGAGCAAGAGCATCAATGACGGAGTCAACCTGTACAACAGCGGCCGCAACAACCCCGCGGATTACGACAAGGCCGTGGAGCTTTTCACGAGGGCGACCGATGTCATCCCCGACAGTGCCCAGGGGCACTACTACCTGGCGCTCGCTCTGTCGGCCAAGAAGGACTATGCGGGAGCGGAGCAGTGCCTTCTGCGGGCGCTGGCCATGCGTCCGGACTACCCCGAGGCGATGGACCGGCTGGGGATCCTCTACGGGACGCTGGCCGAAGAACGGAGGGCGGCGGGGGATGCGGCGGGCGAGCGGGCGGCCTACGAGAAGGCGCTGGGAATCCTGGAGCAGGCCCATGCCCGGAACCCCTCCGATCCGGCCTACATCCTGAGTCTCGTGGACGTGTACGAGAAGACGGGCCAGACCGCGAAGGCCTTGAAGCTCACGAGCGAGGCCGTGGCCGCCGATCCCGGGAACAGGGTCTTCCGCTATGCCTACGGGGTCTTCCTCCTCCGCCAGGAACGCTATGCCGAGGCGGTGGACCAGCTCACACGCGTGGGGAAGGGGGAGGGAGGTGCCGCCGACCAGGCGTACATGGATGCGGCTTACAATACCGGCGTGGCGTACCTGAACTGGGGGGTTGTGCTGAAGGCGGAGGCCGAGCAGAAAGCGGAACAGGAAACGAAGGCCCGGGGAAGGAAGGATGTGAAGGTGGACGAGGCCTACAAGGAGAAGCTGCGGGCGGCGCTTCCGTATCTGGAAGAGAGCACGGAGTACCGGCGGGAAGACGCTGCCCTGTGGCAGCGGCTTGCCCAGCTCTACGGCAACCTGAACATGCCCGACAAGATGAAGGCGGCTTTTGAGCGCATGGATTCCATCGGGAGGGGGAACTGATGGCCGGCGAGCAGACACAGGGACAGCAGATCAACATCGAGCTGGGCGAGAAAGAGGCCGAGGGAATCTATTCGAATCTGGCCATCATTACCCACTCCCCGGCGGAGTTCGTCGTGGATTTTACCAGAGTTCTCCCCGGTGTGCCCAAGGCGAAGGTCCTGGCGCGCGTTGTCATGACCGCCCAGCACGCCAAGCTCCTCCTCCGGGCCCTCGAGGACAACATCAGGAAATTCGAACAGAGGTTCGGCGAGATCAAGATTCACGGGGACGTGACAGGGCCCGGGTTCGGGTTCCAGCAGATGCCGAAGGACGAGAAGGTGCACTGAACCGATGTAAAAAGGAAATCCCTCGAGGTCAGAGCCGGGCAGGAACTCCCTGCACCGGCTCTTTTTTTTGCCGTTTTCGCACGCGGGCGCCGGGCACGGGATTGGCAAAGGTATCCGGGGGGGTGTCGCGGGGTCGGGGCACGCCTGGGGGGTGGAATCCGCAGTTCAGGGGAGCCGTCATGGTGCACGCACGGGGTTTCTGGATCATCGGGAGAAGGGTGCTTCTGGGTTGGCTCGCCCTCGCGGCAGCGGCGATGCCCGGTTGCCTGGAGGGCCCACTCGATCCCGTCCTCCCGAGCTGGGATGTGGAGCTCACCCTTCCCCTCACCCGCCGGTCCTATTCCCTCCTGGAGGTGGTGGAGAAGGACACCGGCATGCTGAGGGTGGGGAGCGGGGGGGAGATCATCTACAGGGCGCATGCCCCGATTCCACCCACCCCCATCGGGGACCTGTTGCGTCTCCTTCCCCCTGATACCAGCGCCCGCATCAGGTTCGGGGCTTTCTCCGTCTCCATGCCCCAGGTGATCATCCCGCTCTCCGTCCCGGGATTCCCCTCCGGAGTGACCGTCCCGCTCCCGGACACAACGGTACACATGCCTGAGGGGACCGATACCCTTGACTCGTTCGAGAGGATCCTTGTGCGGAGCGGCTTCCTGCGGCTCACTCTGGCCAACGCGCTTCCCGTTCCGGTGGAGATCCTCGCTCCCGTGGACCTCTCCGACGGGGATGGGAACCATGTCGCGCGATTCGTGTTTGGATCGGCGCCGATCCCTCCCGGAGGTCGGGCTTCGGCCGAGCAGGAGCTTCGGGATCAGATGGTGGGAAACGAGCTCCGTCTGACGGGCCTTGTGCTCCACACCCCGGGCAGCACGGTTCCGGTGCCCGTTCCTGCGGGTCCCGCGCTGCTCCTGACGCTCGAGGGCTCCGCCCTGAAGGTGGTACAGGCCGAATGGGCGGAAATCCCGGCGCAACGGCTGGTGGACAATGACACGGCGGCGATTCCGCTGGATGATTCCACGCTTGTGAGGGAACTGCGCGTTGGAAGCGGGCGGATGACCTTCCGTGTGGTGAA
The DNA here is from genome assembly GCA_049587715.1 of Bacteroidota bacterium. GTDB lineage: Bacteria > Bacteroidota > Ignavibacteria > UBA10030 > UBA6906 > JBAVEL01. Next base: position 9,867 of record JBAVEL010000140.1, on the reverse strand, counting down.
CGGCTTGGACCTGGACCTTGTGTTCCGTTTCCGTCTGGAGGAGGCTCTCCGGCCGCTGGGGGGAGTCCTCCGCGTACTCGAGGACAGCGTGTTCCTCCCCGCGGGAGGTCAGTCCTCCCTGGAGCTGGACCTCGGGGGGTGCATCATCCGATCCCCCCACCCGGATCTCCTCCGGTCCCTCACCCTGGTGAGCAGCGTCATCGTGCCCCATCCCTCGGGCGGTCCCGTGACCGTGAGCCATGAGGACCGCGTGACCGTCCATGCCGCTCCGGCGGGACCTCTGGTGGCGGATTCGGTTGTGGGTGTTCTCAGACCGACCTGGATTCCGGTGCATTCCTCCGTGCGCCTGGGATTCGGGGATCTTCCCACCAGGTTCTCGGGGCAGCTCCACATACCGGCTGCGTCCCTCGCCCTGGAGACCAGCATCCGGTTCGGCTTTCCCATGGATCTTCATCTGCGCGTCGGAGGGAGAAGGCCGGCGGACGGGGTATGGGTATTCCTCCAGGTGCCGGCGTCACAGAAAAGGGTTCTGCCGGGCTCCAGCACGATCCAGTTTGCGGAGGCGGAGGTCGGACAGTTCCTGAGCGCCCTCGGGGGATCCCTCCCGGAGTCCCTTCAGATTCTGGGATCGGTGCACGTGAATCCGCCCGAGGTGTATTCCCCCACCCTCTCGGGGTTGGGGACTGCGGGCAGCAGGAGCACCCTTTCGGGGGAGGTGGATCTGGAGGTCCCTCTCCGGCTGGGCATCGTCTCGGGGTCATACGCGGACACCCTGACGGTGGGGGACACAACGGGTGACGGCGCGGCCGACATATCCTTCGGCTCCGCCGCGTGGGACCGCATGGGAGGGGGGAGCATTTCGCTCCTGGTCGTCAATGCTCTTCCCCTCCGACTGGATGTGGGGATGACCCTCCTGGACGGCGAGGGGGGGATCCTGCTCCGTGTTCCTGCGGGATCCCTTCCCCTTTCCGTCCCCTCCGCCGTTGTGGACGGCGGAGGAAACGTCATCTCCCCCTCCGTGGGAAGGCCCACGGTCCGTCTGGAAGCCGAACAGGTGCGGATCCTCCGGGAGGCCAGGCGCCTCGTCCTCGGCTGTGCCCTCTCCACCCCTCCGGGTGTCTCCGCGGTGCGATTCCGGAGCACGGATTCCGTCTCGGTGAGGGCCTGGTGTGCGTTGATGCACAGGGTGGTGCCGTGAGGGGGGGGGCGGGCCTCCTCCTCGGGGCTCTCTGGTTTGCCGCGCCCTGCCGGCTGCCCGGGGGGGAGCATGCAGACATCCGGGGGGTGGGAATGGCCGGCAGCTCCGCGGCCGGAGCAATCGGACTCGACGGCGCGGGTATGAACCCGGCCCGGCTGGCATGGACGGACGGGGGATCGGCGGAGATATCGCTTCTTCCGTGCGGGGTGCGGGTGGGATCCGAGTTTCTGGATTACGCCCTCTATCGAGACTGGTTTACAGGCGGGGAGGAGGGGCGCCGCCACCTGAATGAGGAGGCGAAGCGCGCCATCCTCGCATCATTCCACGGGGATTGGGCCTCGGCGCACGCGGAAGCCGAGCTCCGTCTGTTCGGGGCGGCCTGCAGACTGCCGGAGGCGGGGTGGGCGGCGTTCACCGTGACTGACCACGCAGCGGGCCGGGCCCTGGTTCCCCGGGAATATGCCGCGCTGCTGCTCTATGGAAATGCGGCGGGCTCCGACTCCGATGTGGAGGGAGCCCGGATGCAGGCCGAGTGGTTGCGGGAATATGCCCTGACCTGGGCATTCCGGACGGGGGAGGGAGTGGAGGGGGACTCCTGGGGGTTTGGAGTCACCCTGAAGTACCTCCATGGATTCGGTTACTACGAGACGGAGCGTTTCAGCACCCTCCTCGAAACGGACGTTCACGGAACTCTCACGGGGGGTGTGGATTTCAGGTCCCGGTCGGCCGGAGCCCCATTCCCCGCGGGGGGATACCCGCTCTTTCCCGCACCCGCCGGGGACGGATGGGGATTGGACCTCGGGGTGGCGGCCGACCTCTCGGATATCTGGAGTGTGGGAGCGGCCCTGACAGACATCGGGGCCGTCGTCTGGAGACACGGAGCCGGTTCCTGGACGGCGGACACATCTCTCGTGCTGGATGACCTGCTGGATGAGACACAGGTGAGGGCCGTGGAGTCGGTGCTGCGGGGCCGCCGGGAAGAGGGCGGACCGTTTGCCGTTCCCCTCCCCGCCTGTCTTCGCCTCGGAGCGGAGGTGCGGCTTCACCGGGTCGGGGCCTTCCGGTGGATGGGCGGCGAATTACGCGCTGAAATGGACTACCACCAGGGACTCCGCAGCACCGCCCGCTCGGTGACGATTCCGCGAGTCTCGATGGGGCTGGAGTACATCCCCGCGGCCTGGTGCGCCCTCCGCTGCGGTCTGGCGGCGGGAGGCTCTGACGGGCTTGGTGTGGCGGGGGGACTGGGGATCCGGGCCGGGGTGCTGGAAGTGAACATCGCGAGCGGGACCCTGGCGTGGCTGGCGCAGCCGGGGAGTTTCAGCCACGGATCCCTGGCTGCGGGGATACGGCTCCGCTGGTAGGAGGAGGCGGCCTCCGTGCCCTCGTCAGAGGATGAAGGAGCTCAGATCCCGGTCCCGGACAATAGCAGCCAGCCGGTCCTGGACCCTTTCCCGGTCGATGACCACCGTCTGCGAGGTGATCTCCTCGGGGGCGTCAAAGAGAATGTCCTCCAGGAGGTTGGTCATGATCGTGTGGAGGCGGCGCGCCCCGATGTTCTCCACCCGGCTGTTGACCTCCGAGGCGATCCGGGCGATCTCCCGGATCCCGTCGGGCCTGACATCCAAGAGAATCCCCTCTGTTTCCAGCAGGGCGGCGTACTGCTTGATGAGCGCGTGACGGGGGACGGTGAGAATCTGGACGAAGTCGTCCTCCGTCAGGCTGTGGAGCTCCACCCGGATGGGGAAGCGGCCCTGGAGCTCGGGTATGAGATCCGAGGGTTTGGAGACGTGAAAGGCCCCCGAAGCGATGAAGAGGATGTGATCCGTCCGCACCATCCCGTACTTGGTCATGACGTTGGACCCCTCCACGATCGGAAGCAGATCCCTCTGGACTCCCTCCCGTGAGACGTCCGGCCCCCCTGTCTGGGACTTGGCGCCCGCAATTTTGTCGATCTCGTCAATGAAGACGATTCCCGAGTTCTCCACCCGCTGGATTGCCTCCCTGACCGCGGCCTCCTGATCCACCAGCTTCTGTGCCTCCTCGTTGGCCAGAAGGACCCGGGCCTCCGGAACGCTCATCCTTCTCCGCTTCGTCTTGCGGGGGAGGACTCCCCCGAACATCTCCTGGAGGTTGAGTCCCATTTCCTCCAGGTTCATCGGTCCGATGACCTGCATGAGGGGTCCCTGGGAAACGGGGAGCTCCACTTCCAGCATGCGCCCGTCCAGTTCACCGCTGCGGAGGCGCCGGCGCAGCTTCTCCCGCGTCGCCCTGTTCTCTTCCGCCTCCGGGGGGGGAACCTGCTCGGTGTCCGCGGAAGAGCCGCTGCGTCTTCGCAGCGGAGGAAGCAGAAGATCCAGAAGCCGCTCCTCGGCGAGCTCCCGGGCCCTGTCGCTCACCCGTGCGCGCATCTCCGTTTTGACCATGGTGACCGCGTACTCGGTCAGGTCCCGGATGATGGACTCCACGTCCCTCCCCACATAGCCGACCTCGGTGAACTTGGAGGCCTCCACCTTGATGAACGGGGCGGAGGAGAGGCGGGCCAGGCGGCGCGCGATTTCCGTTTTTCCCACGCCTGTGGGTCCGATCAGGATGATGTTGTTGGGCAGGATCTCCTCGCGGAGGGCCGAGCCCACCTGCAGTCGCCTCCAGCGGTTGCGGAGAGCGATTGCCACGGACCGCTTGGCCTGCTGTTGACCGATGATGTAGCGGTCCAGCTCCGCCACGATCTGCCGCGGGGTCAGTTCCTGCCCCGGAACCGGCGGGGGGGAGGGAGGCCCGGGAAGAAAGTCGTGTGTCACCGCGCCTCGAGTTCCTCGATGGAAAGATGCCTGTTGGAGTAGATGCAGATGTCGGCGGCGGCCTGGAGCGACTCCTCCACGATGGCGCGGGCGGAGAGATCCGAGTGCCGTTGCAGCATGCGGGCTGCCGCCAGGGCGTACGGTCCTCCCGACCCGATCGCGACAATCCCGTCATCCGGTTCCACGATCTCGCCGGACCCGGAAATGATGAGTGCCTTCTTGCCGTCCAGCGCGGCGAGGAGGGCCTCCAGCTGGCGGAGGTACTTATCCGTACGCCATGTGCGGGCCAGCTCCACGGCTGCCCGCTCCAGATTACCCTGATAGCGCTCCAGGTTCTCCTCGAACCGGGCGAAGAGCGTAAAGGCATCGGCGGCAGCCCCGGCAAAGCCGGCCACGATCGTGTCATGATGGAGGCGGCGGACCTTGCGCGCGTGGTGTTTCATGACCGTCTGACCCACCGTGACCTGCCCGTCCGACCCGATGACCGTGCTCCCGCGGTGGGTCAGGCCGAGAACGGTGGTGGAGCGGATGGTTGAGTGATCCATGCGGCCTCCGCCGATCTCAGGTGATTTTCCGCCGCAGGCGGGCGACGGGGATCAGCATCGCCTCCCGGTATTTGGCCACCGTCCGACGCGCAATGTTGAGTCCGTCGGCGTTCAGCATCTCCGCCAGCCGGGCGTCGCTGTGGGGACGGAGCGGGTCCTCGCCCTCGATCAGGGCCTTCAGCTTCTTCTTCACTTCCTTGTTTGAAACCTCCTCGCCGGCGGAGGTGCTGATGGAGTCGCTGAAGAAGTGCCTCAACGAAAAGACCCCGTAGTCTGTCTGCACATACTTGCTGTTCACCACCCTGCTGATGGTGGAGATGTCCATCCCGATGACCTCGGAGATGTCCTTGTATATCATCGGTCGCAGCCCTTCGCCGGTCTCGAAGAACTCCCTCTGGCGGTCCACGATGGTCCGCATGACCTTCAGCATGGTCTCGCGCCGCTGATGGATGGAGCTGATGAACCACTTGGCGGCCTCGAAACGCTGTCGGATGAAATCCTTTGCCTCGTTGGAGAGCCCGTTTTTCTTTCGCTTGGACATCATCTCCCGGTACTGCCGGTTGATGCGGAGGGGGGGGACGTTCCGCTCGTTCAGCTGGATGAGGAACCCGTCCTCGGTCTGGGTCACCAGATAGTCGGGCACAACATAGTTCTCGTGCGCGCTGAACTCGCCCTCCCCCGGCTTCGGGTTGAGGCGCTGGATGACCTCCACCACCTCCTTCAGGTCCTCCATGCGAAGGAGGAGTTTCCGGGCGATCTCCTCATAGTGTTTCATGGTGAAGCTCTCGTAGTGCTCCCGGAGCACGCGGAGGGCCTGCTCGCGGATGCGCGGCTCCAGGGAGGCCGTCTCCAGCTGGACGAGGAGGCACTCCTGCAGCGAACGTGCGCCGATTCCCACCGGGTCCAGACGCTGGATGCGCTTCAGCGTTGCCTCGGCCTTGTCGATTCCGATGGAGAGCCCGTGCGTCAGGTTGAGGTCCTGTACGATGGCTGCAAGATCCCGCCTGAGATAGCCGTCCTCATCCAGGTTCCCGATGATCTCCTGTCCGATCAGAACCTCCTCTTCGTCCAGCTCCAGCAGATGGAACTGCTCCAGAAGCCTGTGATAGAGCGGCACCTGGTCGGGCAGGGGCATGTCCTCCCGTTCGTCATCCTCGAAGGCGTCCCTCGTCTTGTAGCCCGAGGGATCGTCGTTCATGTAGTCGTCCAGGGAGTATTTCTCCTCCTCGGCCGCCGTCTCCTGCTGCTCCGGGGAGGGCTCCTCTTTCTCCTTCTGCTCCGTCTCCAGCTCCTCGTCGTAGCCCTCTTCGAGGAGCGGGTTCATCTCGAGTTCCGCCTTGATCTTCTGTTCCAGCGCCAGCGTCGGGAGCTGCAGCATCTTCAGGTACTGGACCTGTTGAGGCGACAGCTTCATCATCAGCTTGTGCTGGAGCGAGATGTTCAGCATGGCCGGGTTCCTGTCCGGGTCCTCCGGGAGGGTCTCAGGATGCGCCTCCCTGCATGGCCTGATGAGCGGAAAGCCGTTCGCACCAGGTCTCCCCATAGGCCCGGAGAAGGGCGGGACCCGCAAAGGCCAGAAGGGGCATACCCTCTCGTGCCCCCCGTTCCCTCCCCGGTCCGCACTCGGGGATGCGCTCGTAGAGGAGGCGGCTGCCTCCGGGACCCGTCACTCTCAGAGGAAAGAGATGACAGGACAGTGGCTTACGCCACCCGCTCCGGTTCTCCTCCCAGGCGCGTTCCAGGGCGCAGAACGCCGCCCCCTCCCGGAAGAAGGCAAAGGCGCATTCCATGTCACCCACCGTGGGCGTGGAGAGGTCCCCCGGGGGGCCGGCCGCAAGGCCCTGCCTGCGGACCGCCTCCAGGCCCCTGGGGCTCATGTAGGGCTCGGCCCGGGGGTAGACCCTCCGGATCTCCTCCGCTTCCGATTCCGCAAGGGGGGCGCCCCTTCCCCCCTTGAGCCAGCAGCATGCCCCCCTGCACTGCGGGATGTCGCAGAGGAAGAAGTCCGTGCCCAGCTCTTCGTCCAGGGTCACGCCGTCGATGCAGACCATGCGGAGTTTCCTCGAAACATGCCACAACATACGGTTTTCCGGCCTCAGAGAAAAGCGAGGCGGGAGTCTCACCGGATCCGGGGGTCGGCGAGCAGAAACAGCTTCCCGGGGAGCTGCCTGGCCCACCCCTTGAACTCAAGGGAAAGCAGGTGCGCCAGGATCTCGGGAAGGGGGAGACCCGAACGTTCGGCCAGGAGGTCCACGTGAACGGGTTCGTCCCCCAGGAGGGAGGCCACCCGCTGCTCGGGGGGATTCAAGGGAGGGGTCGGGGGCTCCGCCCTCTGCGGGACACGGAGGCGGCGCCCCAGCCGGGGGGCCAGATCCTCGAGGATGTCCTCCACGGACTCGGCGAGAGCGGCCCTGCCCTGCCGGATGAGCGTGTTCGTGCCGCTTTTCGTCCCTCCTTCCGGCGCGGAGGGGATGGCAAACACTTCCCGATTCTGGTCCAGGGCCGATGCCGCCGTTATCATTGCGCCTCCGTTCACCCCCGTTTCCACAACCAGGGTTGCGATGGAGATCCCGCTGATGATTCTGTTCCGCCGGGGGAAGTGCGCCGCCTCCGGTCCGGAGCCCATCGGGAACTCCGAAAGCACTGCTCCCTCCGCCGCAATCCGCTCCTGGAGGCGCCTGTTCTCGGGGGGGTACACCACGTCAAGCCCGGCGCCTGTCACCGCCAGGGTGAGGCCGCCCGCCCGGAGCGTCCCCTCATGCGCCGCGGTATCAACCCCGCGGGCCAGACCGCTGACCACCACGAATCCGGCCTGTGCCAGATCCGCCGCGAAACGGTTGGCGAGGCGGATGCCCCGCGGGGTGGGGGTGCGGGTCCCCACCACCGCGATGCAGGCTTCATCCTCGAGGGGGAGTCGCCCTGCCGCGAACAGAAGGGGAGGAGGATCGTAGATATTCCGGAGGGAGGCAGGGTAATCCCCGTCCCACAGGGTCAGCACCCGTGCCCCTGCGCGCCGGGCACGGGATAACTGGTCCGCCGCGTACCGGTAGCACGTCTCCCGGAGAGGAGGGCGCAGGGAGAGAGCGAGACGCCCCGCGGTGGCGCGGTCCATTCCCTCCACGGCGGCAAGGTCGCAAAGACGCGCTTCCTGAAGGAGCGCCGGATCCGGAAACCGTTCCGCGACCGCCCGCAGCCGCCGGGGTCCCACCCCCGGTACGGAGGAGAGCGCCAGCACATCCAGAGCTTGGAGGGACACCTCGGGAGATCCGTCTGTGGCTCCGCACGGCCCTGAGCCGGGGAGATGCTGCGAATATACGCAACATACCGGTTCGGCGCAAGTCCTGCCCCGGCTGTCAGAGGCCCATGAACTGGACGATCAGGCGCCGGTTCCTTGGATGCGTGTCGTGGTCCACGAGGACGATCTGCTGCCATGTGCCCAGGAGCAGCTTGCCCCCGGAGAAGGGAACCGCAAGGGAAGGGCCGATCAGGCTTGCCCTCAGGTGGGAATGCCCGTTGCCGTCCATCCAGGTTTGATCGTGGTGGTAGGGGGAACCGCGGGGGACGAGCCGGTCCAGGGCCTCGGGTATGTCCCGTCGGAGGCCCGGCTCGAACTCGGTTGTGGTCACGGAAGCGGTGGATCCCGATACGAAGACCAGCACGGATCCCTCCCCGAGTCCCGTGGAGCGGAGGAGCGACGCCACCGCAGAGGTGATGTCCAGCACCTCCGAACCTCCCCGTGTGGAGAGCTCCAGGGACTCGGTGATGATCTTCAAGGCGCCCGACCGGCCATCGTCCGGCGGGTCTGCGAGGCCCCGTGCGGGACGTGCAGGCCCGGATGGGGTGCCATCACGCCTTCTTCCCCCGTGTGTCGATGCCCAGCGGAGTGTAGAGGGAGCAGGAGCCGATGGCTCCCGTAAAGACGAAGGCGGCCCCGAGAATCCCCAGGATGATCGCCGCCCAGCCCTCCACCTCCCCCGACAGAATCAGAAAGGCGAAGAAGAGGGCCAGGATGACCCTGAGCACCCGGTCTGCGGTTCCCATGTTCCGTTTCATGGCGTGTCTCCGTGTGATGATTGTGTATGAGGGCGGGCGTCCTGCGGCTATCGCCTCCCTGTGCGGCGGCCCTTCCGGGACGTATCCCCGCGTTGCGCCCGCTCCAGGGCGGCCATCAGGTTCCGGTGGACGGCGCGGGAGGGGTCCGGGGCTGGAAGCCTGCGGCACAGGAGGATCGCCGCCCGGAGCGACGCAAGGTACGCCCTGCACCGGGGACAGGATGCAAGGTGACTCCTGATCCTCCCCCGGCGCGGTAGAGCCAGACCGCCCTCCAGGTTCCCGCAGAGATCCCGGCATACCCCGGGGCAATGGCACTCAGCGCGGCTCACGGTCTTCCACGTACGGTTCCAGGGTCCGACGGAGGAAGGACCGGGCCCGGCGCAGCCTGGACTTCACGGCTTCCCCCCCGATGCCGAGAATGCGTGCCGTCTCCGCGGTGCTCTTGCCCTCCGCGTCCCGGAGGATGAAGGTGAGGCGGTATTCCATCGGGAGCTTAAGGACCGCCTCTTCCAGCACCCGTCGCAGTTCCTTTGTCAGCACCATGTCGGCGGGTGACGCAGGGCCGGACGCAAGATGAACCTGCCTATCGCGTGCCTCCGCGGGGGGATTGTCCAGCGATTCCGTCAGATGCTCCCATTTCCGCCGCCGGCGGCCCATCCGACAGTTGTTGGCCGCGATGGTGTACAGCCACGTGCTGAACCTGGAACGCCCGTCAAAGGTGCGGAGTTTCCGGTAGACGCTGATGAAGGTGTCCTGGAGTGTCTGCGAAGCCCTTTCCCGGTCACGGCAGATCCTGTAGGAGAACCCGTACACGGTCCCCTCGTAGCGTCGGACCAGAGCGGCAAATGCCCTCTCGTCTCCCGCGGCAGCCTGCCGGATGAGCTCGCTCTCGCCGTCGAGGGGGCGGCCGGCGCCCGGCGTGATGCTCCCCCCGGGAGGGACCTGTACCGTCTTTCCCATTGTCTCATGATAGCAAATCAACCGGCCACCGTCAATTCCACCTGGGCCCGCCCGGTGTTTGATGTTTCCCCCTTCATTCGGTATCTTCCAGCGGGTCGATGCATGGGTGAGCAGGCGGAAGAGGCATGAAGGGAACATCCAGGGAAGAACAGGCGAGGATACTGATCGGGAACCTGCTTGCGCGGGCGGGGGAGGACCACGAATTTCTGCGCCTTGCGGGTGAACTGCCTTCCCTTGCGGGAACGGAGCTCCTGGAGCAGATACTCGCGGACCTTCGGGATGCGCTCCGCCGCCGTGTTGCCTCGTTCCCCCC
>JBAVEL010000139.1:0-5674 GCA_049587715.1 Bacteroidota bacterium | reverse complement strand
TTGCTCCGCTGCGATTGTCTCTGGAAACGATTCTCCAGTAGTAGATGGTGCTGCCCGTCAGCCCGCTTCTCGTCGAGGTTGCCGCCTGTTGACCCGTGGAAACCGCCGTTGCCGGGGGATTGTCCGTCCCGAAGTACACGTCGTAGGTCAACGGGTCTCCATCGGGGTCGCTGCACGACCAGCTGAGAATGGGCGAAAGGGAGACCCCCGTTGCACTGTCCGCGGGAGAAGGATTGCTGGGCGCAGCAGGGGCGCTATTGCCCGACGGCGGCTGTGTGGTCTCATCCTTCGGGCAGCCGGGGAAAAAGACGACACACACAAGCGCAACGAGACTGATCCATGATCGGTTCATGGGGGGGGCTCCTTCGCTGATGAGAGAATCCTCGGGAACGAATCAACGCTGATGCGCGGTAGTGGCTCAGGTCGGTGTCAGACCGAACCTCAATCGCCACCATAGTCGAGAGGAAAGAACGGACGGAATGATACTCGAGCCCGCCGGAGGTGCCGCAGGCCCTGGGGGATGGTACACAACCGCAACCGGATTGTCAAACGGCGGAACGGTCTGTCGCCGCGTGGGGTACAGATACGGTCACAGGTCCTGCCATCACGCGAAGAACCCCTGTGGATACAGGGGTTCTTCAGCTCCGCGAGCAGGACTCGAAGAACTCTCAACTGCAGAAATCAGCGCATTCAGGGCATACGAGCGTCCAGCAGTCGCATGGGTGTGCCTGAGTTACACCCACAGGGGTACAGATAAGGGTACACCCCTCGTGCTCGGGATGGGTCGCGGATCCTGCCGAGCACACCTCCCCCCCCGCTTGCCACCACAGAAGCAAATAGCAGAACAGACAAATAGACTAATCCTCGAGGCAGCGGACGCTAAACCCGTCGGCCTTGTTGCCGTAGTACAGGTTGAGGGCCGCGTCGCCGTAGTACAGGTACAGGTAATGCGCGTACGTCGCACCGTACTGCGTGGAACTCCAGAAGTACCCGTTGTAGCCGAGACCGTAGAAGAACCCATAGTAGCTGCGGAAGCCCGCAAGCAGCGCAGAAAAGCCGCTGGTGTCCGTGCCCGCACCTGCGCCGGTTCCCTGACCGATCGCCTTCAGCGCATTCCCGTCACCCCCTACCGTAGCGCTCAACGTCTGGAACTCCGCCAGCGTCGGCATGTGCCAACCCGCCGGGCAAATACCCTGTGACCCCTGCGCCATATCATACTGCATCGCCTCATCCCACTGATACAGACCTCCGTATGTGCCGCAGTTGACGGCGCTGTCGTTGTAGCAATACTTCTCGATGATGCTGTTGTTCGTCTGGTTCTGTGCCCCCGGGACCATTGTGCCAATGTCAAGGTTCTCCGTCAACCAGCACTGCGTCCCTATCAGGACGGTGTTGTACGTCTTCCCGCCCCACGACACCGTCGGCGTGCCGGGACATGGTAGACCACTCCCGCTTGAGAGCACCATGGATCCAGCCTGATTTACCTTGACCCAATACCCGTACCCTGGATACAATGTGTCCGCCTCTTCGTATCCCACTCCTGGTCGAAACAGGAAAAACTGCGAACCGAGGATCCCGGGCGGTTCCGTCTTCATCGAATCGACTGTTATCGGTACCGAGAGAGCGCCGATGATGTTCCACCCCGCATGAACTTCTATCGTGTCTCCGAAAAGCAGCTCCCCTCCGATGCTCACCGTCTGCGGCGAGTTGAACTTCAGCCAGAATCCCACACCACTCTGCAATGTGTCCTGTTCCTCGTAGCCGATAGGATCTCGGAAGGTGAACGCGGCGGAAGCGGCAGTGGGAAAGAGAACGCCTATGTCTCCGTTGCTGACACTCGCCGGTAGTGAGAGCAGGTTCCAGCCGGACTCAACCTGGACGGGATAGGTGCTCTCGGGACCCCGGGCGTAGGCCACAGTGGTGACGTACAGAACGAGCGCGCCCAACAGCCACAGGAGCCCTGTCGTGCGGGGTGAGAAGGTCTCTATCATGGTGGGGCTCTCCGATGTTCACAGGGAACAATCAGAAAAGGCAACGGCGACACGGCTGTCATGCGGGGGACCGGACTTCAGTCGCCACGATAGTCAACAGGAAGGAACAGTTGGAATGATACCCGAGCCCGCTGGAGGCGTCCCAGGTCTTGGGGGATGGTACACAACCGCAACCGGATTGTCAATCGGGGGAACGGCCTGTCGCCGCGTGGAGGATCCTGTTCCCAAGGGTACAGATACGGTCACAGGTCCTGCCATCACGCGAAGAACCCCTGTGGATACAGGGGTTCTTCAGCTCCGCGAGCAGGACTCGAACCTGCAACCCTGCGGTTAACAGCCGCATGCTCTACCATTGAGCTATCGCGGAATCGCAGTACAAGATACCGAACCCCCCCCTTAAAATCAAACGCCCTGCCGCCAGAGAGGTTCCAGAGCGGCCAGGATGACCGACACCAGCCAGCCCATGGCCCCCGCAGCGGGAATGGTCAGCACCCAGGCCCAGACGATCTTTCCCGCCACCCCCCAGCGCACGGCGCTCAGCCGGCGGGTAGACCCAACTCCCATGATGGCGCCTGCAATCGTATGCGTGGTGCTGACGGGTATCCCCGCCAGGGCCGTCCCCAGCAACACGGCGGCACTCGCCGTCTCCGCGCTGAAACCCCCGATGGGCCGCAGGTGCGTGATCCGCATTCCCATGGTCCGCACCACCTTCCAGCCGCCCAGGTAGGTCCCCAGGGCGATGGCCGCGTGGGCCGAGAGAATCACCCAGAGCGGCACATGGAACGTGGTGTGGATACCCGAGGTGTACAGGACGAGGGCGATGATGCCCATGGTCTTCTGGGCATCGTTCGTCCCGTGTCCCAGACTGTAGGCGGCCGAGGAGAGAAGCTGTCCCACCCGGAAAAACCGGTCCACCGTTTCGGGCGGGCGACGCCGGGCGGCCCAGAGAGATCCCACCATAAAGAAGTATCCCAGGACCATCCCGATCATCGGAGAGAGGACAATGAAGAGGGCCACCTTCCCCAGTCCCTCAGGGATGAGCGCTCCCCATCCCGCACGCGGAAGGGCGGCCCCGGCCAGGGCCCCGATCAGGGCATGCGACACGCTGATGGGGAGCCCGTAGTGCGTGCAGACATGGGTCCAGACGATGCCGCCCACCAGGGCGGCCAGGATCACCTCCAGGGTCACCAGGGAGGGGTTCACGATCCCCCTCCCGATGGTGTTGGCCACGTGCACTCCGAATCCCAGGGCGGCGGCGAAATTGAAGAAGGCGGCCCAGAGCACGGCGAGCCGCGGGGAGAGAACCCGGGTGGAGACAACCGTGGCGATGGAATTGGCCGCGTCGTTCATCCCGTTCAGGAAATCGAACAGGAGGGCAAGCGCGATGATCACGATTACCAGGGTGATCATGAGGTTCAGGCGTTCTTCACGATGATGCTCTCGATGACGTTGGCGGCGTCCTCGCAGCGGTCCGTGGCGGTCTCCAGGCTCACCAGGATCTCCTTCGCCTTGATGAGGGCCAGGGGATCCTTGCACTCATCGAAGAGCGCCGCAATGGCCCTCTCGAACAGGTCATCCGCGTCGTTCTCGATGCTGTGGATGTGCACCAGGGACTCCCGGATGTCGGAGGCCCGGCGCAGATCCCTGAGCAGGGGGATCGCCCTGTGGAGGTGCGCCACCGAGTCCTGGAGCATCACGGCAAGACGCTCCATCTCGGGGGTGATCTGCTCCACCCTGTAGAGGGAGATCCGGGTGGCGGCACCCCGCAGGTAGTCCAGGATGTCGTCCAGCTTCGAGACAAGCTGGTGGATGTCTTCGCGGTCGAAGGGGGTGATGAACGTGGAGGCGAGGTCCGAGTAGATCTGATGCGTGATGTCATCCCCCCGGTGCTCCAGATCCTCCACCTCCTTGATCCTCTGCGAGCGCCCAAGGGGAGAGAGAGAAGGCCTCATGAGCTCCCGGAACACCCGGGCCGCCTCCACCAGGTTGTCGGCATCCCGTTCGAGTCCGGCGAAGAACTTCTCCTCCCGCGGAAGGAGCGCATGGAGCAGGGCGTCAAGTCGCATCGGTGGCCTCGGGTTGAAGGAATGGAGCAGCGAGCGGAGGACGGCGCAAAGATAGGGGAATGGGAGACGGGATTCAATACTCCCCGGGGTCGGCGCCCCGGCGGCCCTCCTTCCTGCTGCCCCGCAGCCGCTTCGCCCGGAGACGCTCTTCATGTGACCCCGCGTGGGGACGGGTGGGCTTCCGCTTCTTCCGCACTCTCAGGGCCGTTTCCAGAATCTCCCCCAGCCGGAGGGCGGCGGCCCTCCGGTTGGCCCACTGGCTGCGGGATTCATCGGCCGCCACACGGAGAACGCCCCCTTCCAGGAGCCGGCTCCCGAGGGTCTTCAGGATGGTCTCCTTCTGGGGGGTTGTCAGGGCGCTGGAGGCCCTGACGTCGAAGAGGATCTCCACCCGGGTGGAGACCTTGTTCACGTGCTGCCCCCCGGGGCCTCCGCTCCGGGAGAACCGCACCCGGAGCTCCCCCTCGGGGATCAAGACCCCCCTCCCCGCCCGGACTCCCCTCACGGGGTGCCCGCCCTTGGTTTTCTCTTCGGATCTCCGTACCATCATGCACCATGACGCTGGATGCGGGAAACCGGCTCACAGTCGAGCTGACGCACACGGAGTCCCTGGGAACCCTCTGGATCGTGCGCGTCCTGAAGAAAGGGGCTCTCCGGACGCGGGTGGAGTGCTCCGACTGGTTCCTGGACGAAGACCAGGCCGCACGCTATGCCCGCACGGTGGCGGAAGAGCTCCGATCGGGTCTCCCCCTGGCGAAGATCCGGCAGCGGAGCCCGGGCTGGGTGTACAGGCCCGATGCCCCGGTCGCCTGACCCCTTCTCCCCAATGTCCTCCCACCGAAGGAGAACATCCCCATGACGGATACGGGCGCGAAGACCGGCTTTTTCCGGTCGTTTCCGCGTGTGTTCTGGGTGGCCAACGTGATGGAGCTCTTCGAACGGGCCGCCTACTACGGCCTGAACTCGGTCCTGGCCATCTACCTCACGGACAGCATCCATGAGGGGGGCCTGGGGTTCTCGGAGCAGTCCGTGGGGTTTCTCCAGGGACTCATCTACGCCCTCACCTATGTCGTCCCCATTCTGGGAGGAGCCCTTGCGGACCGCTACGGGTACCGGCGGATGCTGCTTGTGGCATTCTCCTTCCTCTCCGCCGGCTACTTCCTGAGCGGACAGATGACCGCCTACGGGACGGTCTTCGCCTCCCTTCTTGTGATGGCCACAGGGGCGGGGCTCTTCAAGCCCATCATCTCGGGCACCCTCGCCCGCACCACAACGGAATCCAACTCGGCATTCGGGTTCGGCATCTACTACTGGATGATCAACCTGGGGGCGTTTCTGGCCCCCCTGGTGGTCAGCGTGCTGAGGGGATTCTCCTGGGGGCTCGTGTTCGGGGCTTCTTCCCTCTACTGCGCCCTCATGTTCCTTCCCACCCTGTTTCTCTACAGGGATCCGCCGCGGCCCGGAAGCACCAAGACCGTCCGGGAGGTGCTTGCGGGAGCGGCCATGGTGCTGGCCGATGCGCGCTTCATGCTGATGATCTTCGCCTACTCGGGCTTCTGGATTCTCTATTTCCAGAACTTCGGCTCCGTGCTCTGGTTCCTGCGCGACTTCATTGAC
>JBAVEL010000138.1:0-7117 GCA_049587715.1 Bacteroidota bacterium | reverse complement strand
CGCTGTAGGCGTCCCCCAGCGCGGTGGCCCGCGCGCACGGCATCACGTGGAGAAACTGCATGGCCGTGCTCCCCACCTTCTGCGCGGGGGCGGCGGGCGCAAGCAGGCACGCCGCGGCCCCCCACAGGGCGACTCTCACGGGAGTTCTCATCGTGCATGGTCTCCCGACTCAGTGAATGATGACGAATTTGCCCCGGGCCCGCGCTCCGCTCTCGTCCTCCACCGTGAAGAAATACACGCCCGAGGCCAGCAACTGGTTGTTCCGCGTGATCTGGTACCAGGGATTGCCGAAGGTGTCGCGATCGTGCTCGATGGTGTTGATGAGCTGGCCGCTGTACGAGAAGATCCTGATGGTGCACCGGTCCGTGAGGCCCACGAACTGGACTTTGTCGGTCACCTCCCCGTTGGGATCCGATCCCCGCAGTCCGTTCGTCACGATGAGCGGATTGGGGATGACGTACACCTTCCCGAGGGCCGGCGCGGCCGGCGCCTGCGTTTCATGCTCGGTGATGTTGGTCATGCCGCTCCTCCCCCCCAGGGAATCCACGGAGACCACCGCATAGTACACGAAGTCCCCTAAGTTGCTCTCGGGATCCAGGACCGTGTACACCGAGTCATTGAAATACCGTGCGTCCCGCCGCGCCACGCTGTCCACCAGCACCCAGGGGCCCAGGGGATGCGTGGCCCGCATGACCTCGTAGTGCTTGAAGGGCGCCCGGAGCCGCGGCGTGGAGAACTGCTCCACCTGCGGACCCCAGATGATTCGGTTGGCGGCCGCGCGCGTATCCTCCACCCGGATGGCGGGGGCGGGCGCCGGAATCGGGATCGTGGCGTACAGGCCCGCCTGCGGGGCCGCAGCGGGGTCGTACTGGAGCGTATCGTGCTTTGCCAGGGGCCTCCCCGTGTACATCTGGATGGCCCGGTCGGCCACATCCCTGATGGACACCACACCCGGCGTGACATACCACGGGAGGGGATGATCCTGAAGGTACCTGCTCCCCATGAAGGACCGCGTGGCGGCCGTGCCCGCAAACGGGTACTCCAGCGTGTCGTACCAGCTCGGGACGGGATTAAAGTAGGCGCCCTGGTCCACCCCCGTGCGGATGGCGCCTCCCAGGTCCGTGTACACGCTGTCACTGCCCACCCCCGGGCCGTACCCCACCACTTCCGCCACCGCAAACCGGAGCGCTTCCCCCGGAGGAAGCAGGTAGGGATAGAAGCCGTAGGCCCGGAACACCGGCTGCCACCAGGAGAGGTTCACGGCGCCCTTGGTGCGTCCCTTCCAGTAGGTCCAGTCGGCCGGGTTGCGGGGACGGAGCTGGGAGAAACGTCCCGAGTCGGCCGCTCCCTGGAAGACCCCCGTCTTCCGCTGGAGGGCGGGATTCAGCCAGGGGATGGTCTTGGCCTCGGGAGGCAGGTTCCCGTTCTCGTAGCGCAGGAGGAAGGGCTGCTTCACCCTTCCCTGCCCGTCCCACATCCCGTTGCTGTCCGCAGGGGCGATCCACACCTGATCCGTTTCCCCCCTCCGGGCGATGTGACCGTAATCGTGGGAGAGCATCATGAGTCCCGCCGCCTGGGGGGAGTTGAGCCCCCCCCGGTTCCCCGGCGCGGACCAGAGGTCGAAGTAGGTGGTGTCCGGAATCCCCTCCCGCTCGTGGTTGTATGTCATCCATCGCTTCAGGTCGAACCGGGCGAAATGGTCCCCGAATCCGTTGGGGGGCTGTCCGCGGTACTGGGCTTCCGACCACAGGCCGTGGTTCCGCTGGTAGCCGAACATGGAGGGGCCCAGGGTCGTGGCGAACACCACGTGGACATCCCGCAGGGTGTCGGGCGTGGCATTGGCCAGCTCATATTCGTAGATGATGAAGCTGTCGTAGCCGGGGTAGCTCCAGGCCCGGCTCGTGCGGGTGACCGTGATCCCCACCGGGGTGCCCCAGCGGGAGGTGATGATCTCCTCCGCCTCGTCCGGGTTGAAGGCCGGATTCAGCTCCCCGGATGCCAGAACGGGGAAGTTCTCCCGCCTGTCCATCGCCAGCGGGGTGCTGTAGACCCCCGTCACCGTCACCGGGTTGCCGTTCCCGTCCGACACCGCCCCGCAGAACGCGTACTCCCTTCCGCCCGGGCGGGTTCCCGCAATCCAGATGCCGCTCCCGAACGAGTTGTGCTGCCCCGGATACTGCGTCCGGTCAATGATCATCCGGGAGCGGGGAGGCCATTCCATGGAGGGGAAGCCCTCCTGGACGGTCCCGCCGGCGTTGTAGGCCCGCCCCAGCTCGCCCGTATTATAGACGGTCTGGTGGAGCAGGCCGCGGGAGTGCACCCTCCAGTCCCTTACCTGCGCGGGGGCGGCGGGGAGCCATCCCAGCGTCAGAAGGAGGAGCATCCCCGGCCGGTTCACGATCGTCTGTTGCATGGCGCGGTCCCTCGCCTAAAAGTCCATGGTGAAGCCGACGCTGACGGAGCGGGGCGTGTTGCTGTAGATCAGGAATGACTGGTCCACGGCAAAGGGCCCCTGCTTCCCCTTGTCCCACCAGTACCGTACCCCGATTTCCGGATCGTCCACCCCGTGGATCTCCCCCGGGATCTCTCGAAGAAGACTCTCTTCAAGGTATGTGAGGGGAAGATTGGGGTTGGTCGAGGTCGGCCGCTGAAAGAGATAGTCGTAGTTCAGGACGTGCTGGTCGAACAGGTTGAACACCTCCACGTACAATGCGGCCGATGTGCCGAAGAAACTCCGGAGTTTCTTCGTCAGACGGATGTTGGTGTTGGACTCCCCGGGGGCGCGCATGCCGTTGATCTGCTTCAGGTTGGAGGGGGAGGTGTACGGCCTCCCGCTCCGGTAGGAGGTGATGGACGAAAGGGTCAGATCCGCGAGCGGCTGCACCCCGAACACCTCCGGCCCCCATTCCTCCCCCGTCACGTACGCCAGGCTGACGATCAGGCTGTGGGTCCTGTCGAAATCCAGTGTGATGTCCCGGATGGGCACGTCGGAGAGATCCGTGGTCACCGCCCCCGTGGTGTCCAGGTTGAAGGTGGGGGCAGCGCTGGTGGCGTTGGCGCTCTTCCCCGTGGCCACGCCGAACTGGTAGTTGATCGAGCCGGTGAAGGCCCCCCGGCGCCTGCTCAGGGCCACACGGAAGCCCCGGATGTCGGCGTAGTCCCGGTTGAAATACGAACTCACCTGCTGGCCGGACCGCGTGTCCGTGAAGAAGGCCTGCTCGATCAGGTTCTTGACGTCCTTGTAGTACCCGCTCACATCCAGCGTGAAGCCCTCCCCCAGGCCCTGCGTGACCCCCACGTCGTAGCTGTTGGTCACCTCCGGCTCCAGCCGGGGATTTCCCAGCACCACGGGCCGGTCGTTCGTCCGCGCGGTGCGCTCGGCCACCACGTACTCGAAGGGGGGGCGCTGCATGAACGCCCCGTAGTTCAGATGAAACACCGTGTGGACGGAAACCGGGAACGACATCCCCACCCGCGGCTGCAGCCGCCCGATCACCGGGGCATCGGCCCTGGGCGCCGCCTCGGGGTGGAACCGCCCCGTGGAATCGGGGGAGAGGAACGGGGTGAACAGGTTTGTGTAGTACTCCCGCCCCGAGCTCCAGAGATCGAACCGCAGGCCGGCGTTGGCGATCATCCCCTCGAACTCCATTTTGTCCTGGACATAGAGGGCCGCTTCGAAGGGATCCGCCTCGTAGTGCTCGGTGTAGTCGTTTCCCCGGAGCTGGAGCACGTTCTGCACGTCGATCCGGTAGGAGTTGAGCTGAAGCCCGGCGTTCAGAAGGTGCGAGGGGGTCACCTGGCTGGTCAGGGACCCGTCCAGCGTGATGGTCCGGGTGGGCTCGTTCCTGAACTCGTCGTACCCGGTCTGGTAGTCTATCCCGTCGGGGGAGTTGTTGGTCTGGATGGGGAGGATGAAACTCCAGGAGACCTTCGCGTCCGCCGGGAGGGATCCGGGCACGGGTGTGGAGCCGATCCGGTTCCGGGTGAACAGGCTGTTCAGCTTCACCTCGTAGTACGTGCTGGGACTCAGGGTCTGCGTGAACCGGGCCCCCATCTGGAGATTCGTTCTCTTCCGGTAGGTGATGCCCGTGATCCGGTCCCACAGCCAGCGCTGGTAGCCCGACACACCGTTCTCACCGGGGAACTGGTTGGTCTCCTCCTGCGTGAATCCCCCGCTGAGCCGGAGGGTGGCCGCGCCGGGCAGGTCCGTCACCACGTTCCCCATCACCTGATACTCCTCGTCCGGCCGCTCCGTGGGAAACACGGGCCACTGGGTGTCGGACCGGAGGGCGAAGAACAGGCGCACGTTCTCGCTCACGGGGCCTCCCGCGGCCGCCTCCACCGAATAGTCGGGCTTGTTGCCGTAGTCCCGGCCGATGTCCCTCCGCATCTGCCCCCAGAGGGCCTGGGCCGCCGCTACCTGCACCAGCGTGTCCCCCCCGTAGCGGGAGGTCAGCCCGGAGCCCATGGAGCCGTAGTAGGGCTGGGGGGTATCGGAGTTCGGATCACCCCGCAGCCAGACGTTCCTGTCCAGGAGAAGCTGGAGATAGGAATGCGCGGCGGGATCATAGGCGCTGGGCCCGAAGTGCTTCCGTCCGGGCGCCCGCGTGCGCGTCTCCAGATGCGTGCGCCATCCGTCCCGCCGTCCCTCCTTCATGGAGATGTTCACAACGCCCGACTGCGCGTTGCCGTACTGCGCCCCGAACCCGCTGGTGATGACCTCCACCTCCTCCACCGCGCTCATGATCGGGAGAAACGCGCTGGAGTTGTCCAGCGGGTTGACGATTCCCATTCCCTGGAGGGTGTAGTACTCCTCCCCCGCCCTCCCGCCGCGGAAGTGCCCGTCGGTGATGTCGGCGGCCAGCCCCAGCACATCCCCCACATCCCTCATGCCCGCAATCGCCTGCACCTCATCCGCCCGGATGATGGTGCTGGTGGAGGTCTTCTCCGGCTCCACGTCCGGCCGGACGGCCTCCACCACCACCTCCTGCTGCACAAGTTCCTCTTCCGCGAGACGGAAGCTGGCGCGGGTGGTTCTCCCCGCGTGGACGATCGTGCCGCGCTGCGACATCCGTTGATATCCGAGCATGGAGGCACGGATCGTGTAGGATCCGGGAGGGACGTTTAGGATGAAGTATGCTCCCTCGGCGTCCGTGGAGGCCCCGAGCGGGGTTCCCTCCACCGTCACGTTGCAGCCCGCGAGTGGTTCGCCTGTCGCGGCGTCCACCGCCTCCCCCGCGATTTTGCCTGCGGTCTGTGCCCGGAGGAGTCCCGGGAGCAACAACCCGGCCATGACGACGGCTGGCGTGAGGCGGCGGAACGGAATCCGAAGGTGCATGGACGCTCCTTGTGTGGCTGGGACGGAAGTCGTGTGTCCCTCGGGAACGGACGAAGCTGGAATCCGGAATCGGGCGCCCGGCAGGCGGAGGGCCCCTCCGCCTGGAGGTGCGAAGGCCCTGCGAAGTAGCGTTTACTTTAGCGCTAACTTTAGCGCTGCACTACTATACGAAACGGAGAGTGTGTTGTCAAGTCCCCGGGAAGGGAACTTCAGGTTTGTCCCCGCCTCTGCGCCCCGATGCCGGGTTCACGGGGGATGGTGAGGATTCCCTTTTCCAGCGTGGCCCCCCGGAAGGGATCCTCTTCTATAAGAAGAGCCCCGTCCAGGTCCAGCCAGTCGGCCAGGGGGGCAAGCTGGGAGGCCGCCGAGATGCCGCAGGAGGTCTCCGTCATGCACCCTAACATGACCCCCAGGCCGAGCTCCCGGGCGCGGAGGATCATGCGGCGGGCCTCCGCCATGCCCGTGCACTTCATGAGCTTGATGTTGACTCCGTGGAAGCAGGCCCCCGCCCCCTCCAGGTCCCCGAGCCGCCTGACCGCCTCATCCGCGATGAGGGGAAGGGGACTCCGCTCCTTCAGCCAGCGGGCCCCCTCCCTGTCGGCGGGGGGAAGGGGCTGCTCCACGAGCTCCACGCCTTCGCTCTTCATCCAGCGGATCGTCTCGAGGGCTCCTGCAGGGTCCTTCCAGCCCCCGTTCGCATCCACCCTCAGAGGCACATCCGTATGGCGCCGGACGGCTTGTATCGTCTCCCTGTCCCTGCCTCCCCCGCACTTCACCTTCAGGATGGGAAAGTCCCCCGACTCCCGCACCTGGGCCTCCACATCTGCCGGATCCCCGATGGAGATCGTGTACGAAGAGAGGGGAGTCCTTTCGCGGTCGAGGCCCCGGATGTCGCACCAGGCCCGCCCGCACCGTTTCCCCACCCAGTCATGAAGGGCGATGTCCACGGCGGCCTTGGCGGCGTGATGTCCTTCACCGAGGGCATCCACACCCTTGAGGATCTCATCCATCCGGCCGGGATCCGGGTACGGAGACAGATCCACCCGGCGGAGAAACTCCACCGTCCCTTCCTGCGTCTCCCCCGTGGAGGGGGGAAGGGAGGCCTCACCGAACCCCGTGATGCCCTCCCGCTCCAGCTCCACAAGCACGGCCGGGGTGGCGGTTCTGCTTCCCGAGGCAAGGGTGAAGGCGCGTTTCAGCCGTATGGTGTAGGGCTCGATGCGCAGCATGGGAAAAAGGGGCGTGCCTTTCCTCAATATCGGCAGGAAGCGGCTCAGGAACAAGGCGGGGGGAAACCGCCTTGGGCGGTTCCCCCCCTTGCCCGGATGCGGCACGCGCGCCGGATCAGCGGAGGAGAAGCATGGTGCGGGTTTCAGTCATCCCGTCCGCGCTGAGGCGGTAGAGATACACCCCCGAGGCAAGCCCATCCGCGGAAAACTCCACCGCGTGGGAACCGGCATCCAGCACCTGCCGGACGGGCTCCGACACCTGCCGCCCCAGCAGGTTGTAGATTGCAAGCCGCACGGGCCCGCTCCGCCCGAGGGTGAACCGGATCGTGGTGGAGGGATTGAACGGATTGGGGTAGTTCTGCCCAAGGGAGAAGGCGCGGGGAAGTTCCGTCTCCCCGTCGCCTGCAGAGGTGACATAGGATGTGAGCTCGGGCTGGAAGTTGGTCCACAGGGCCGTCCACTGCTGGTCCATGGGGAGCGCGGGGTCGAAGGCGCCCCGGTACGGCACCGGGGTGAACCCCGCCAGCCGCGGGTTTGCGAAATCGGTGCC
>JBAVEL010000137.1:0-45568 GCA_049587715.1 Bacteroidota bacterium | reverse complement strand
GCTTGGCGCCTACGGGGCGGAGAGGGTGCTGGCGGCCGACGACCCGTCGCTGGCCTCCTATGCCGGCGCGTTCTGGGCTTGCGTGGTGGCGGAGATTGCGCAAAGAGAGGGTGCCCGGTATGTTTTCCTCCCCGCCAGCGCCATGGGAAAGGACCTGGCCCCCCGGCTCGCGGTTCTCCTGGAGGCGGGGCTTGCCGCCGACTGCGTGGAGCTCTCCGTGCGGGACGGGGAACTGGTGGCGACCCGCCCGGTCTTTGCGGGGAAGGCGCTCATGGATGTGCGCGTGCACACGGAGGTGAAGGTGTTCACCCTCAGGCCGAATGTCTTTACGGCCGCGCCGGGTGCCGGCACTGCCTCCGTGGAGCGCGTTCCGGTCGGGGGCCCGGTGCCGGATATTGCCGAGGTGGTCCGGAGCGTGAAGGTCGCCTCGGGACGCCCCGACGTGACGGAGGCGGACATCGTGGTCTCGGGGGGGCGGGGCATGAAGGGCCCCGAGCACTTCCATTTGCTGGAGGCCCTGGCGGAGGTGCTGGGAGCCGGCCTGGGCGCCTCGCGCGCGGTGGTGGATGCCGGGTGGCGCCCCCACGATGAGCAGGTGGGGCAGACGGGGAAGACCGTCTCTCCCGCTCTGTACATCGCCTGCGGCATATCCGGCGCGGTGCAGCATCTGGCCGGCATGTCCTCCTCCCGGTGCATCGTTGCCATCAACAAGGACAAGGATGCTCCCATCTTCCAGGTGGCGGACTACGGAATCGTGGGGGATGTGTTTGAGATTCTGCCCGAGCTGACGGCCCGGCTGAAGGCGGCCCTCGGGAAATAGATCAGGCGGGCCTTCCTCGGCGGGGCCCTCCGCACGGAGCGACGCGTGGACAGGGTGCAGGTTGATATACTGGGTCTTTCGACGAATCAGGCGAGCGGCGGCGCGTATGCGCTGATCCTGAAGGAAGTGAACGGCGCGCGCCGCCTTCCCATCGTGATCGGGGCTTCCGAGGCGCAGTCCATCGCGCTGGAGATGGAGGGGATCAAGCCCCCCCGGCCCCTCACCCACGACCTGATGAAGAACATCATCACGGCCTTCGGGGCCCAGCTTTCCGAGATCACCATAGACGATCTGCGCGACGGAACGTTCTACGCCAAGCTCAGCATCGACAACCAGCTCATCGACTCGCGTCCGAGCGATGCGATTGCGCTGGCTGTCCGGTACGGTGTGCAGATCTATGTGGCTGCAAGTGTGATGGACGAGGCATCCTTTGTCCCCGGGGAGGGGGAGGAAGAGGAGGAGCCGCCGGCCGGGAAGGCTCCGCGGGCGCCGAAGGAGGCGCCGGCCCAGCCGGCCCTCTCGCGCCTGGAGCAGCTCCAGCAGCAGCTGCGCGAGGCCGTGGAGAAGGAGCAGTACGAGAAGGCCGCCCTTGTGCGCGACGAGATCCGGCGCCTCGAATCACGCGAGTGAGCCGGGGCGGAGCAGAGACACCATCTCCCGCACCGCCCGGTCGATGCCCACCATGATGGCCCGCGCCAGGATCGCGTGGCCGATGCTCACTTCCTGGATCTCTTCAATCTCCCGCAGCGGCAGGATGTTCCTGTAGTTCAATCCGTGTCCGGCGTTCACCCCCAGGCCCAGGCGGGCCGCCATGGCGGCCGCGCCCCGGATCGTTTCGAGCTGGATGGCCTCATCCCTGCGGGTCCGCGCGTTGGCGTAGGCGCCCGTGTGAATCTCCACGATGTCTGCGCCCGCTTCCCGGGCCGCCTCGATCTGCTCGGGGATCGGCTCGATGAAGAGGCTCACCTGGATTTCGTGTTTCTGCAGCTCGGTCACCGCCTCCCGGATGTGGTTCATGTTGCGGACCACATCCAGGCCCCCCTCCGTTGTCAGCTCCTGGCGCCTTTCGGGGACCAGGGTGGCAAGCTCGGGGAGGGTCTCCACGGCGATCCGGATGATTTCCTCGGTGGCGGCCATCTCCAGGTCCAGCTTGGTCTTGACCGTCTCACGCAGGAGCCGGAGGTCCCGGTCGTTGATGTGGCGGCGGTCCTCCCGCAGGTGGCACACGATGCCGTCCGCCCCCGCCAGCTCCGCCATCTGGGCGGCGGCGACGGGGTCGGGTTCCAGGGCCCGGCGGGCCTCGCGCAGGGTGGCGACGTGGTCGACGTTGATGCAGAGTCGCATGGTCCAATCCGCCTCGGGTGTGATGGGATTCTACAGTCGCCTGCGCACCACGTACTGCAGGCGTTCGGGTCTGATGCTTACCACGCGCACACCGGGGGGCGGCTCGATCACCGGCTCGAGCTGACCGCTCGTGTCGGAGAGGATGCGCTCGTAGGGGATGTGGGCGCGGAAGTCCGCTCCCGTCAGGGATCCCAGCCGCTCCACGCCCCCCCGCACCATGAGGTCCACCCGCGGCGGCACCAGCACCACCTCCCGCTCCGGCGGGACCCCGCGGGGCTCCACGGCGAGTCCCGGGATTGTCTTCTCCGCAAAGAGCTGCACATCCATCCTGAGCCGTACCTCGGGGGGGGTGAACTCCACCCGGTAGCCGGGATCCCGCGACAGGCTCAGGGTGGCGTCCACCGGCTCCTTCAGGTCTTCCAGACGAGCCCGCACCGTGCGGGCACTCCGGATGCGCTCCAGCACCCTGCGTGATCCCTCCACCGCGACGCTCTCGGGAGTGAGACGGAGGGGCTCCACCAGGCCGTACCGCTCCCGGAAGCTCACCGCCGCGTCCAGCTCCACGGGGACGGTCTTCCGGATGAGCGTATCCAGCCCCACGTGCACCGACTCCGGAATCATCCCCAGCACGTCCACCCCCGCCGGAATGCCGATGCGGTCCACCACGTCGCCGAGGTCCAGAACGGGAGGGCCGGGGGGGAGGGAGCCCAGATCCACGGGGCACGAGAGGTCGGATCCGAGCAGGAAGGCCGCCAGGGCCCACCCCTCCCCGCGGAGCCGGAACGTGATCGTCTGCGGGACGGGAGCATCAAACGCCATCCCCGCGGGCACTCCCGTCAGCTTCAGGGGGGCTTCCGCGGCGGCCTGATGCGTGTCTCCCAGCTTCACCGAAATCCAGAGAAGCGCAGCGGAGACGGTGGTGGCCAGGATGCCGGAGAGGCGCTTGAGTCTCATCTCTGCCTCATGCCTTCTCCCCCGGCGGGGCGCCCCCGCGCGACCCCACGGTCTTCCTTCGCCACAGGCCCGCCAGAACAAGCAGGGCGGTGAGAGCCCATCCCGCGTGCGAGATTGTCCACCCCGCCGCGTAGGTCTCCGGCTCGAAGCTGAAGACCACCTCATGCTCCCCGGCGGGGACCGCCACCGACCGCAGCACGGAGTTCGTCCGGAGAATGGGTGTCTCCTCGCCGTCCACCCGCGCCCGCCATCCGGCTGGGTAGTACACCTCGCTGAGGACAAGGAGGGCGGGAGAGTCCGTGAACGCCTTCAGCCCGATCCTGTGGGCCCCGTAGGATGTCACCTCCACACGGGAGCTCTCGGGTGCGCCGACGGGGAAGGGGGGGGTGGCCTGCAGCACCGCCGTTGCGGCCGGGTCGAAGTCGGGAGCGTTGAGTCTGCCGAACACCTCTGTGTCCCCCGCTGCCTCCACCGCCTCGCGCACGAACCAGGCGCGGGGAAGGGCGCCGGGGTTCTCGTAGGTAAAGACCCGGGCTGTCTGGTCGGCGTGCACCGGCCGGAACCGGTCCGGAGGCAGGCTTCCCTGGACAATCACATACTTCGTGTTCAGCATGTTCAGGATGTTCATGTTCAGGCCCCATGCGGGATCCGCTCCGCGGTACAGGCAGGAATCCAGCATCGTCTGGTAGATCTTCAGCTTGGCGGGGCTGTACCCGCCGATGGACTGGAGGGTGTGATAGGCGTAGGTCTTGTCCATGAACAGCTCCCCGGCGGGGAAGATCCGGAAGAGCCCCGGCTGCGCCTTCAGGAACGCGATGGTGGGCGTGGGGCGGAAGACCTCCCGGTCCGTTCCCCCCGGACGCGGATGCACGAAGCGCACATCCACCAGAAGCAGGTCCACAAGGAGGATGCCCACCACGGAGGCCCCGAAGAGGGTGCGCCGAATGTGCCCGCCCGCGTAGAGAAGCATTGCGCCCGCCGATGCGGTGGCGATGAGCACAAACTTCACATAGTCCTCCGCCAGCACCTGGAACCGGAGCGTCTGGAGCGCGTGCATGATCTGGGGGGAGTAGTTCTCCCCCGCCTTGGTGAACATGAACCTCCGGAGGGTCTCGAAGAGACCTTCCCGGAAGAGGATGCCCGAAGCCAGCACCGCCCAGATGACTCCCAGGAACACACCCCAGGCCCGGCGGAACCTCCGCCCGTCCGGGGTTCCCTTCTCCGCCTCCAGCAGGAACGCCAGGCCCAGGGAGCCCAGCACGCCGAGGGTGAAGGGCACCAACTGCAGGATCATGGAGGGGGCGCGGAACTTGTTGAAGAAGGGGAGGAAGCGGAAGAGCAGATCGTACAGGGGAGCGAAGTGCTTTCCGAAGGAGACCAGGAGAATCAGCAGGGTCAGGCCGGCAAAGAAGAGCGTGGTCCTGTTCCTGCGGTACACCAGGGCCACAACCGACAGCAGGATCGGGAGCACCCCGATGTACATGGTGGAGGTGGTGAAGGGCATGGATCCCCAGTAGAGGGGAAGCGCCTGGATCCGTCCCTGCCAGGGCATCGGGTAGCTGCTGGAGAAGCCGAAGAAGGAGGGGATCAGGTAGGTCACCGTCTCCAGGGGGTGGAAAGACCAGTTGGTGGCGTAGTCCCAGGTGAGCCCCCCCTCGCTTCCCGCGGTTCCTCCCCCGCGGATGGAGAACTGCGCGTACTCATGCACCGAGAGGTAGATGTACGAGGAGATGCAGAGGCCCAGGAGGAGCCCCGCCGCGAGCAGGGCCGCTCCCTTCCCGGCTGCGGCGGGCTCCCGCCGGAATTCCCGTCCCGCGCGGACCGCCGCATAGAGCCCCGCCGTTGCCAGCACATAGTAGACGATCTGCATGTGGTTGCTGAGGAGCAGCGTGCCGATCCCCGCCGCGTACAGCCCCAGGACCAGAAGCGTGCGCTTCTCCAGCACGAGGTGCGTCAGAAGAACCACCGCCGGGAGATAGCTGAGGGCCATCAGCTTGGAGCCGTGCCCCTCCTGGGCCAGGCCGATGAAGTAGGGGCTCAGCATGAAGACCAGCCCCCCGAAGAGAGAGGGAAGCGACGTGAGGTTCCATGCCCGGAGGAGGAAATAGGTGAAGATTCCCCCCAGCAGGAAGTGCACGATCATCCACCCCATGGTGGCGTTCAGGTAGAGGAGATTCAGGACTGCCTGCACCGCCTCCTGCAGGTAGCTCACGTTGTGCGGGAGGTAGTGCACATTCCCGAATGTGGGCATGCCGCTGAAGAAGTAGGGCATCCAGAGCGGATCGATCCCCTCCGTTTCCTTCAGGGAATCCCCCGCCTGCTTGTAGGCCAGAGCCGCCGCCGTGTCCCCCTCCCCCGAGAAGACGCCGTCCCCGAACACGATGCCCCCGAACAGAAAAAGGGTCACCAGGTACATGAGACCGACGGCGGCCAGATCCCGCTGTCTGTCTGTCAGGCGCTCCAGCAATCCCCCCGTGCCGGCACGGGGTGCGGATGGTCTCTTCTTTCCCTTCAAGGGCCGCTCCTTTCTCTCTTCTTCCCCGTGTACAGGATTTTTCCCCACCGCGCCGCGCAGTGCTCCTGCCGGAAGAACTTCTCCAGCTCGGCGCGCACCGTCTCCGGCCGGCGGAGCCACTGGTAGTAGGTCCTGTGCTCGTGCTCGGTCATGACGGCCAGGGCATCCAGCTTTGCCCAGAACCTGCGCGCCGGGGTGTGGTCCAGGGTCCAGTGCACGGCGGCCAGAAACGGGGTCCACCAGGGCTCCACCATCACAAACAGCCCGCCGGGACGCAGGATGCGGGCGGCTTCGGCCAGGGTCTCGTCCAGGTCCGCGGGTATGGCGCCGAGGTGGTGCAGTCCTCCCTGTACGATGGCAATGTCCCGGCAGGCATCCTCCAGCGGGAGGGCGCGGCAGTCCGCCCGTATGAGCCGGGCCTTCCCGCGGTACTCCGCCAGGAGCGCCTCCGAGATATCCACGCCCCACAGGTTCCGGAAACCAAGTCTCTCCAGGGCGTGCAGCCCTCCCCCGCGGCCGCAGAACAGATCGGCGATCCCGGCATCCCGGGGCCAGCCCGCCGCGCCCAGCTTCCGGAGGCGCCGGGTGAATTTCCGGATCTCCTCCTCGGGGGTCTCGAATCGGAGGTAGGCCTCCTCCCAGGGATCGGGTCGTGGGGGGGATTCCCCCCCCTGGCCGGGTATCTGGCGGCCCGGGGGGGTCTTCACGGGGTCTCCTTCATGCGGGGGGGATGCGCATCCCGGCCCCCCCTCCCCGGGCGGCGGAGGTGCCCCGCAATCAGTCCCAGGCTGTAGTCCACAATCCGGGTCGTGGCCAGGATCAGGGCCGAAGATATCAGAAAGGAGCTCACCAGAAACCGGGACCAGTGTTCGTATGTCGCTCCCGTACGGACCAGCTCGAAGAAGCTGGGCATCACCGGAACGGCCCCGCCCAGGATCAGCGCCGCAGGGAGGGCCCAGAACAGCCGGCTCGCGAAGAGCCGCTCCCCCGCGGAGGGGCCCCGCCCGGAGCCCTGCTCCGCCACCGTCAGGGAAACGATGCGGCGGGTCAGGTGCGCGGCGCACAGAAGGAGCACCCCTATGGATCCCAGCAGGTCGGCCACGGTGAAGCGGTAGATCATCCACTCCAGGACCGACCGGTGGCGCAGGTAGTGGAGCGCGGGACCCGCCATCAGGAGCGCCGCCGCCGCCAGGAAGCCCGCCCCCAGCAGCCCCAGCGGCCGGGAGGGGCGGTACAGGAAGGCGGCGTCCAGGATGACCTTGAGGAACCGCACCCCGTCCCGTCCGATCCTCAGCTTGGATTCCCCCTCCCGCTCCCGGTAGGGCATGTCGGTCTCCACGATGGAGAGATCCTCGCTCAGCATGGCCCGCGCGCTCATGGCCGGAGTGAAATGAAGCCCGTCCGGCAGGGGGTAGATCTTCCCCAGGCTGGACCTCCGGACCACCCGCATGCCGCTGGCGGTGTCCCGTACCCGTTTGGAGGAAAAGATGCTCAGGATGAAGGCGAACAACAGGTTCCCCAGCCGGCGCACCGGGGGGATCCGGCTTCCCGCATGGAGCCGTGAGCCCAGGGAGATGTCCGCATGATGCGCCTCCAGCTCTCTGCAGAGGTCCGCAAAGAAGTGGGGATCGCAGGTTCCGTCGGCATCCAGAAAGCCCAGCAGGTCCGCGTCCGAATCCTCCCATGCCGCCTTGATGGCGGCCCCGTACCCTCTGTTCTTCTCGAACTCTATGAGGCGGATCCGGTCCCGGTAGCGGCGGGCGATCTCGGCGGTGCGGTCCGTGGATCCGTCGCTGACCACGGTGACGGCCACCTCGGTCACGGGAGACTCCCGGATGATGGCCTCCCGGGCCTCCAGCGTCCGCAGGATGATGCTCTCGATGCTCTCTTCCTCGTTCAGGGCGGGAATGGCGATGAGGAGCTTCATGGGAGGAAGGGGCGCCGTTGAATTGTGGCCGGGTGAAGGGTTCCGCCCGCGGCGGGCCCGCAGAAGCGGCCGCTGCGCGTGCGGCCTGTCCCCCGCGGGTGCCGGGTTTCTCTCAGTATATCGAATGGGGCCCTGATTTTCAACCGCTGGGGTCCAGGGAGTACACCCGGTAGATGGGCCTCCCGCGCCGCTCGGCGAACTCCCTGAGGAGGCGGGGCCTGAGGTGGCGGCTCTCCGCCGCACCGCGGAATGCCTCGAACGCGCGGGCGAAGTCGGGCTCGGCGGGGGTGTGGAAAAGATAGAGCGCCTCCCGCCGGATGTGGGGGAGGACGGTGGAGGGGGCGACGGGCTTTTCCCAGAACTCCCGGTACACCCTCTCCAGGGGGACGGACCCGCGCGTCAGCACGATCAGATTATGGGTGAAGCCCCATTCCATGAGCACGACGGGAGAAGCCCGCTCTTCCAGGAACCGCGCCAGCCCGTACACGGCGTCGGACCAGTGCCGGGCCCCGCCCGTCCGTTCCAGGGCCCTGTGCGTGGCCATGATCTGCCCTCCTCCCAGAACGGCTGCAAGGAGCACCGCCGCCCCCGCCGCCGGGAGGCCTGCGGTGGATGCGCCGCGCCCGATGGCTCGGGCAAGGGAGACGAGGCCCCAGGCCGCGGCTCCATGCAGAAGGGGATAGAGCACCATGAGGTGGTGAGGGTTCAGGTTGAGGGGGCTTTTGGCCGAAAGCAGGAACGCCGCAAGCAGAAACCCCGCCAGCCAGAGCATGGGCCGCCTGCTTGCGGAGCGGGCCTTCCCCCCGGCAAGCAGCGGGAGAGCCAGCGCCGGCCCGAGAATCAGAAGAGGGGGGAGCACCCGCCGCCAGAGGGGAAGATCCTGCTCCGCATGCATGAAGAGCCGGAAGGGCTGGGTGCCGTTCAGAAGATCCAGCATCTGGCTCCAGCGGATGCCCACACCCGTCAGGTAGTCCACTTTCTCCACGGGCACGGGGGGGGTCTGGAAAAATGAGGCAAACGTCGCGCCGCCCGTCAGAAGGTTCATCACGAGAAAGGGAAGCGCCCCAAGGCAGAACATCCCGGCGGCGGGGAGAACCGTCCCCGGATCCAGCCGCCGTTTCAGCTCCCCTCCCCGGAGCATTAGGGCCGGGATGCCCGCCGCGACAGGCACCCAGAGGAAGTCCGCCTTGTTGTAGAGGGCAAGCCCCCAGAGGAGCCCCGCCAGAGCCAGATCCCTCCTCCGGCCTCCCCTCCACCACCGGAGGATGAACAGGAAACCCGCCATCTTCAGGAGGATGGCGAGCGCCGGAGGTCCGAAGTTTCTTCCCGTGTAGAAGACGAACCCCGGATCGAATGCCAGGAGCACAATCCCCAACAGGGCCGCCCATCTTCCGAAGAGACTGCGGAAGAAGAGGAAGGAGACAATCATGGCCCCCATGCCGTAGAGGATGGGGACCATCCGCACGGTCTCGATGCCGTCCCCGAACAGGAGAAAGAAGGGGATATAGAGGATGGTCTCCAGGCTCCCGATGTACGTCATGAGCATGAGAGGGAGCTTCCGGCCCCCCACGGAGATCACCGAGGGCTCGAGCTGCATCGGGACGGCATCATAGCGGTTCTCGTGGAAGTTGACGGCCGGAGCCGCCACGAACACCTCGTCCGTATTGGGTCCCGGGAGCCGCAGGTTGTGCGCCGCCATGAGAAGGTAGCAGAGGGCGGCCAGGAGGCAGACACTCCAGTCCAGAACTGCCGGGCTGATGCGGGATCCGTCCATGGGTTTCATCTTTCGGGACCTCCCGCCAGAAGCTTCTCCACCTCCAGGGTCCGCGCCTCCCAGTCGTTGGCCTCTGCGAATGCGCGCAGGCGCCGGGCCTCATCCGGCGGGCACCCCTCTCGGAGGATCTCTCCGAGAGATTCCAGGAATGCCTCTCCGTCCCGCGCCACGCGGAGGATGTCCTGGAAACGCAGCAGACCGTCGGAGAAGAGCGTGCTCACGGCGGGGAGTCCCGCGGCGGCATACTCATAGAGCTTCACCGGGTTTACCGCCTCCGTCAGGCGTGTGCGCCGGAAGGGGATGATCCCCGCGCGGAAATGGCGCAGGTATCCCGGGATGTCCCGGTAGGGTTTGCGGCCCAGGAAGAAGACATTCCCCCCGAGGGTTGATTTCCGCGCGCCCGACGCCGCCTCGGGATGAACGGGCCCGATTACCACGAAACGGGCGAGGGGAAAACGTTCCGATGCCTGCGCCAGCAGGTGGAAATCGAACCAGGGGGAGACGGATCCGACATATCCTGCAATCGGATGCTCCCCCGGCGGGAGGTCCCCCGGGCGCGGGGCGGGCTCCGGATGCGCGAATCGCTCGTACTCCACGCCGTTGGGGATGATGTGGATGCCTCGGCGCCGGACCTGCGCCACCCTGGAAGCCAGCTCTTCGGAGGTCACCGAGACGGCTCCGCATCCCCCCGCCGCCTGCTCCCAGAGCCGGTGCACGTAGGGAGGAAACGGGGCAAACCCGAAGGCGTCGTCAATGTAGTCGAAGATCGCGGGGGCCTGCGGAAAAAGGCGCGTAAGATGGTAGAGCTGGAAGTTCTCCACGAGGATCCCCTCCACGGATGCGGCGAAGGGGAACCGGCCCAGGCTTCGCCGCAGAGAGGCGCGCCGGACGCCTTCCAGAAGGGTGCGCAGCAACGGGATCGAGCCCGCCGCCCAGGCCGTCCGGCGCAGCAGCCGGCTCCTGGCATGGTGGGGGAGCATGGGGACGCTCAGGACGAACACTCCCGGAGCCGCCTCCTCGGGCTTCCACCGCACCCTGTGTCCCAGTGTGGCCGGCTCCAGCCAGAGCACGGGCCTGCGGCGGGCCAGGCGGAGGGCAAGATGCTGCGGCCTCTGGTAGAGGCTGTCCCAGGGGATGTCGGAGAGGAAGAGGAGCAGGGGGCGTCCGCTTTCTCCCCGGGGCGCCGTCACCTCAGGGCTTCCTCATCACGGAGGCAAGCAGGTAGCCCCCGAGCAGCCTCTGCCAGAGGGGGTTGCGGTTTCCCCCGCTGAGAACGTATGCGGCCTTGACGAGACGGAACACAAGCGGGGAGACATACCGGAGGAAGGAAATGGACCGTTCGAAGAAGATGGAGAACTCCCGCTCGAGCACGAGCCCGCTGGCGGATGCCGCCGCGTCCATGGACTCGACCGGGTACTCCTCCCCGAATTCCCAGGTTCCACGCTCTTCGCCCACGCGCTTCCCCCAGCGGTACAGGCGGGCCCGCGCATTCGGGTTGAACGTGATCACCAATCCTCCCGGCTTGGCTACGCGGGCGAACTCCCGGAGGGCGGACACCTGGTCCTCAGGCCGGAAGTGCTCCACCACCCCGGCATTCCACACAATGTCGAACCGGTTTTCCGGAAAGGGCATTCGGAAAATGTCGCCCAGGACGAACTCCGCCTGGAGTCCTCGCTCCCGGAAGAACCTGCGGCTGAGTTCCAGCGCATCAGGAGAGATATCCAGAAGCACAACCTTGGCTCCCTCCCGGGCCATGTGGATGGAGATTTCTCCGATCCCGCTCCCCGGCTCCAGCACGCTCTTCCCCCCGAGGGATCCGGCGATCTCCCTCAGCGCATGGAAGATGGGGGAGGGTGCCCCCGGTGCGGCGAGCCGGTCCTTCCGGTCTCGCCAGATTCCCTGCCAGGTGGATGTGACCTCGTTGCGGCCCATGCGCGGTGTTGATGGAAGATGAGGAACTCCCTGAATATACGCCTCTTGGCCGCCTGTTTCCAGCACTCGCAGGCGGCGCAGGGCGCCTCAGAACGGCCGCCGTTCCATGGCGGATCGGAGGAAGGCCCACACGTCCCCCGTCCTGGCCTGCACGGCCCTCCAGGCCAGCGGAGTGAAACGGTTGCTGGCGGCGGTGAACAGCCACGCCTGGAGGGCCGCGGAGAAGACAAAACCCGCGGCCGCCCCCGTTGCCCCGAGCCACGGAATCAGGACGAAAAACGCAGCGGCGGATCCGGCCAGGGTCTTCAGGCTCAGGAAGAAACTGAGCCGCGCCTGTCCCAGGCCGAGCAGGTTATTGGACGTCACCGCGATCAGGGGGGCCAGGAAGCAGACGGCGGAGAAGATCTGAAGCATCAGCACGCCCTCCCCGTATCGGTCTCCGTACACAATCCGGATCATGAGGGGGGAGAGAAACAGATACAGGATGAAGACCGGCAGCAGTCCCATGGTCATGAAGGCGACCCCCTTCTCCAGCAGCTTCTTCAGGGAGGCGGCATCCCCCTGGGAAGAGAGCCGGGAGACTGCCGGGAATATGAACATCTGCCCCACCTGGGCCACCATGTCGTAGATCCTGACGAACACCTTGACGGAGTTGTAGACCGCCACCTGCACGGGTCCCCAGAAGGCCGAGAGGATGAACGTATCGGCCCGCGTGGAGAGCATGTAATTCACGATTGTTCCTGCGGAGAACTTCCCGTAGTCCCACATCCGGCGGAACTCCCCGCGTGAAGGCCGCATGCGGAACCGGAGAAACCGCCGGGAGAGCCATGCGCCCGTCAGGGAGGAGAAGGAGAGGGAATACAGGTTGATGTGGATCAGGTCCAGGGCGGAGTTGAACAGCCCGAGCTTGGAGTAGACGTAGATGAGGACCGGGGCTCCAAGGAAGTGGGCTGCATCGGCCCAGAACACCTCCTGCATGCGGAACCTGGCCTGCAGCAGCACGAGGCAGAAGTTGCGCACGAAGTTGGCCGCGAACATGGCCGGGAGATAGTCCATGAGGCCCTCCAGAAGGGGGGCATTCAGCACGAGGGCGGCCTCCCGCTTCAGCAGCACCGCCAGCAGGGAGCAGGGGAGCAGGAAGGCGGCGTTCAGGACGAGGGCGCCGGTGTTGATGCCCCTCTCATCCGCCCCCTGTTCCGATCCGAACTTCAGGAGGGGGTGGAGGGCGAAGGCGGCTGCCAGGTTGGTGACGATCAGGAAGATCTCCTGGATCAGCACGAAGTTCCCGAACTCCACCTCCGGGAGGACCCTGATGACCAGCACCACGTAGGCCAGCCCGTAGATGACGGGAAGGGCCTTGTCCGCGATCCCCCAGATGCCTTTCTCCAGGTGTTTCCCGAATTCCACGGGGTTCACCGCGCGGACGGGTGCGTGCGGAGCGCCGGGCGCAGCGCTGCCTGCGCGAGATAGCGGGCGCCGGCCCAGGCGTTCACCAGGACGCTCAGCCAGGGAAACACCGGCCAGTGGTACCACCGCGCGTGCCGGGCGAAGAACCGGAATGTGCTCAGGGCCTTGTGGCGGATCTTGAAGAAGGAGAGATGCCCTCCGCTGGAGACGGAGACCTTGTGCCGGATGCGCGATGCGGGTTCATACTGGATCCGGTATCCCGCCCTCCGCGCCCGCAGGCACCAGTCGGCGTCTTCCGCGTACATGAAGTAGGATGTGTCCAGGAGCCCCACCCGTTCCAGAACCTCCCGCCGCGTGATGAGGCAGCAGCCGGTGGCGTAGTCCGTCTCCCCCGGCGTGTCGAACGGAGCTCCGTCGGGCTCCCGGATGCCGCGGTGGGAGGCGGTCCCGGTCCAGAAGTTGATCCGCCCCCCCGCATACCAGATCCGGGAAGGGTCATCATGATAGACGATCCTGGGACCGGCGGCGCCCGCGAGGGGATCCGACGCCAGCCGCCGCACCAGCGGCTCCAGGAAGTCCTCCTCCACGGTTGTGTCGTTGTTCAGAAGGAGCACCATGTCGGCTCCCTCCTCCAGGGCCCGGCGGATGCCGGCGTTGTTCCCCCCGGCGAAGCGCAGGTTGGCTCCCGTCTGGAGGACCTCCGCCTCGGGGAAGGTGGCCCGTATGGCGTCCGCCGATCCGTCAGAGGAGGCGTTGTCCACCACGAGGATCTTCTTGTGCGGGTAGGTGCTCTTCCTGAGGGAGGCCAGGCAGTCCAGTGTCACGGCCCTGCCGTTCCAGTTCACCAGGATGATGTAAACGAGGGGCTCCGGCGGCATGGTCAGGCCCACGGGGCCGGAGAGCCCCCGGCGAGGATGTCCACGATCCGCCCCGCGGCCTTCCCGTCCCCGTAGGGATTGGCCCGGGTGGCCATCTCCCGGTAGGCCGCGGGGTCGTCCAGGAGTCTCTGGGCCTCCCGCTCGATCAGGTCCCCGTCCGTGCCCACCAGCTTTGCCGTGCCGGCCTGGATCGCCTCGGGGCGCTCCGTGGTCTCGCGGAGCACGAGCACGGGTTTGCCCAGGGTGGGGGCCTCCTCCTGGACCCCTCCCGAGTCCGAGAGGATCAGGTGGCACTTGGCCATGAGCTGGATGAAGGGGCGGTATTCCATCGGCTCCAGAAGGTGCACCCGACCGGCTCCGGCCAGGATCTCGGCTGCGGCCGCGCGCACGTTGGGATTGGGGTGCACGGGATAGACCAGCTCCACATCGGGGTTTCTCTCCACCAGACGCCGGCAGGCGCGGAAGACCCTCCGGATCGGTTCCCCGAAGTTCTCGCGCCGGTGGGCGGTCAGGGCCAGCACGCGGCGGCTCCCGAAATCGATCCGGCTCAGGGGGGGATCCGGAAAAACGTAGCCGGGGTCCACGATCAGAAGCAGGGCGTCGATCACCGTGTTGCCGGTGACGTGGATGCTCCGCTCCTCCACTCCCTCCCGGCGCAGGTTCTCCGCCGCCCAGGGGGTGGGGGCGAAATGGTGCTCGGCGATCCGCGTGGTGAGCTGCCGGTTGATCTCCTCCGGATAGGGGTTGAACCTGTTCCACGTGCGGAGCCCCGCCTCCACGTGCCCCACGGGAATCCGCAGGTAGTAGGCCGCCAGGCTGGCGGCAAACGTCGTGGTGGTGTCCCCCTGGACCAGGAGCACGTCGGGCCGTTCGGCGGCCAGCACGGGCTTGATGCGCTGCAGAACCTCGGTGGTCACATGGAAGAGGTCCTGGTTCTGCTGCATGACGTTCAGGTCGTGGTGGGGCCGGATGGCAAAGACCCCCAGCTCCTGGTCCAGCATCTCCCGGTGCTGGGCGGTCACGATGACCGTGTGGGGCATGCCCCGCCGCTCCAGCTCTTTTACGATGGGGGCCATCTTGATGGCCTCGGGACGCGTTCCGAACACGACCGCC
This sequence comes from Bacteroidota bacterium, assembly GCA_049587715.1. GTDB lineage: Bacteria > Bacteroidota > Ignavibacteria > UBA10030 > UBA6906 > JBAVEL01. The sequence continues at coordinate 30,904 of JBAVEL010000137.1, read as the reverse complement.
GCCTTCATGACGGGGTTCCTTCCTCCCGTGGTGCAAGCAGGTACACGACGCCGGAGCTGAGCACCTCCCCCAGGACGGAGAGCTCCCCCAGCGGTCCCGCCGGAATCGGCTTCAGCCCGAAGCGGATGTGGTTCGGGCTGATCAGGTAGGCCTGCTTGCCCTCGATCCGCAGGCCCGCCCCCCGGACAATCTCCTCGAACTTCCTCATGCCCATCCGGAGCCGGGCCAGTTTCGTGACCTCGGCCACCGTGGCGGGGTGCTCCCCCTTCAGGCGGGGGAGGATCCGGCTCACCGCGAACGGCAGCAGGTGGATGAAGGGGAGCCGGGCGAGCCCCCGGCGGAGCTGCTGCTGGTGGGCTCCGTAGGCCGAATAGTAGGGGGGGAATGTGATCAGGATGCGGCCTTGGGGCGCCGCCAGGTCCCTCAGCTTCCCCATCATCCGGTCCTTCTCCTCCAGATGCTCGAACACATCGTGCAGCACCACGAGGTCGAACCGCCGGCTGCCCGACGGAAGCTCCGCGGCGTAGAGGTCCCCGATCTCGAACTCCACCGCCCGGTCTCCGCGGAGGGTCCGGGCGTTGCGGATGCGGTAGGCATCGTTGTCGAAGCCCCTGCAGACGGCGCCCCCGTCGTGCATGGCACAGAGACCCCCGCCCTCCCCGCACCCCACGTCCACCACCGAGGCCCCCTTCAGGAGCACCCCCCATCCGGCAAGGAGCGGCATCAGGGATCCGTGCGCCACCGCGTACTCGTACTCCCAGTACGTGTGGGCATGGGGGGCGGGCTCAGGAGCCGGCCTTTCTACAGGCACCGGGCCTCCTCCTGGAGAATGCCGAAGACCCGTTCGGCGCCAATCGTGTTCATGCAGTTCGGGTCCTGGTCGCAGACGGGACGGTAGTAGCAGCGGCACTTCATGGTCTCGGAGACAACCTTCCGCACCCGGCCGTAGGTCTCGATCTCCGCCTCCGAGGTGGGTCCGAACAGCGCAATCACCCTCTTCCCCAGGGCGGTTCCGGCGTGGAGGGCCAGGGTGTCCCCCGTGATGAGGATGTGGCAGAGGTCCAGCAGGGCGAAGAAGCTCCGGAGGGATCCGCCCGTCTCGGCCGTCACCACCCGCGGGCCCCTCTCCCGGGACAGCTCCCCGTTCCGCTCCCTCTCCCCCTCCCCTCCGTAGAGGATCACGGACCAGTCGGTCTTCTCCAGCACCATGCGGATGAGGGAGGCGTATCCCTCCAGGGTCCACTTCTTCATTTCCCAGCGGGGTCCGGCTCCCGTGTTCATTCCCACCACCCGGGCTCCCTTCCCCAGGCCGTGTGATCTCCCGAACGCGGCGGCCTCTTCCCGCTCGGCGGCGGAGAGCCGCAGGATGATGTCGCGCCGCGCTCCTCTCAGGCCGCAGATCTCCAGCATCAGGTCCTGATAGGTGCGGGTGTTGGCACGCTTCAGCGTGTCGAAGGCTCCCATCTGGAGCCACCGCTCCGCCTCGGGGTTGAAACACACCACCCCTCCGGAGGCGTCCATGCCGTATCCCTGCTTCCGGGCGGCGGTGCAGAACTGCGCCAGGGCGGCGCTCCGGGGAGCGGCGTCCAGGTTGATGAGCAGGTCGAACGCCTCCACCGAAAGACGCGCCATTGTGGCGGGGTCCTCGGCTTCCAGCACGCGGTCCACCAGCTCGTTTCCCTGAAACAGGGGAACGGCCGGGGCGGATGTCACCCACGTGATCCGGCTCTGCGGGTGGGCTTCTTTCAACCCCTGCAGGATGCACGTGGTGCGGAGCACGTCGCCCACGGCGTCCAGCTTGATGATGGCGATCCGGAACCCCGCCGGCGCGTACTCCGTGCAGGAGTCGCACACCGCTCCCCGCTCCTTGTGGGGCGCGCAGGGCCTGTCCCCTGGAAAGTGCCGGCAGTCGGTCCGGAGCATCATGCCGCGCGCCCCCTTTCCCGCCCCGCCCCCGTCAGGGCCGCCAGCTCCTCCATGGCCCGCGCCACGTTGGCCCAGGTGTATTTCGGCTTCTCTGCGCGCACACCGCAAGTGAACTCCTCCTCCTTCCCCTCCCGGAAGTAGTCCGTGATTCTGCCTGCCAGGGCCTCCGCATCCCCCGGGGGGACCAGGAAACCGGTCCTGCCCTCCACCACGATCTCGCCCAGCCCCCCGGTGTCGCTGGCAATGACGGGCCTCTCGAAGTTGTAGGCCAGTTGCGCGATGCCGCTCTGGGACGCGCTGAGGTAGGGGAGCGCCACCACGTCCGACGCGGCGAACACGGTCCCCACCCGCTCGCGGGGGATGTAGTCGGAAAGGAACGTGACACGGGACTCGAGGCCCAGCTCCCGGACCCTCTCGCGGTACGGGGCGGGGTCTTCATAGAACTCGCCGGCCACCACAAGGTGCACATCCAGGGACCGCGCGGCCTTCCCCATCGCCTCCAGAAGGGTCATGAGCCCCTTGTAGGGCCGGATGAACCCGAAGAAGAGCACCACCCTCCGGGCCGTGATCCCCAGCCGTGCCCGTGCTTCCCGTTTTCCCGGAGCCGAGGCCCCGAAGAGGGTGGGCACGGGAAGGGGTGCCTTCCGGTAGAGGGCTCCGGGCCAGAACGCCGCCAGCTCCCGCTCCACCGTGTCGGACTGCACGATGAAACAGTCCGCCGGGCGGAACATGTAACGGGTGAGGGCCCCATCCAGCGGCCGGTGCTCGTGCGGGATGATGTTGTCGCAGATCAGCAGCACCCGCAGGCGGGGATCCTTGCGGGCGCACCGCGCGATCGTGCCGAAGCAGGGGGCCAGCAGCGGGAGCCAGTAGTTGAAAACGAGCAGGTCCGGGCGTCTCCTCCGGATCTCGGCCCCCACGGCAAGCCAGTTGAACGGGTTCATGGAATCCACCAGGCGGGGCGCCCCCGGGGCGGGGTGCTCCCCCGGCGCCTCCTGCTGGGTTTTCCCCGGGAAGAGCAGCCGGGGGTACTGCCTCTTGAATGTGATGGTCTCTACCTGGTGCGTCCCCGCCAGCTCGGCCGTGAGCTGGGCGTTGTAGTGGGCCACGCCGCCGCGGAGCGGATAGGCGGGGCTGACAAAGAGAATCTTCATGGCTTCAGGCACCCCCCCCCCGCCTTCCCACGGCGAAGATGTTCCCCGCCCGGATGGGAAGCGGCCATCCGTCCAGGCCCGTGCGGCCCGCCCAGGCGAGCAGCCGGTCCCGGATGGCCGGGCGCATGGGAAACATGCGGAGCCAGTATCCCGCCGGGTAGCTGTTCCGCAGGCTTCCCACCGCCGTTTCCACGTATCCCGTCTCCTCCAGGGCCCGCCGGAGCGTCCGCCTGTCGAACAGATAGATGTGCTCCACGTCGATGATGGGGGACTTCTCTCCGAGTGCGCGCGCCTGGAAGGCCCGCACATTGTGGGTGATGAAGTAGCCCGTTCCGCCGGGCCTCAGGAGGCGGCGCAGCCCCCGGAGCACCTCCAGCGGTTCCTCCAGATGGTCCAGGGTCTGGAAGGAGCAGACAAGGTCGAATGACTCCTCGGGGAACATCCCCTCCCGGAAGAACCCCGGCACGATGGCATCCCGCACGCGGGGGGCCGCCCGCCCGATGGCCTCCCGGCTGGGCTCCACCCCGGCCACCTCCCGGAAACCCGCCTTCAGGAGCGTCTCCAGGAAGAAACCCGAGCTGCACCCCACCTCCAGGGCCTTCCCCCGCCGCCCCGGCGCCATGAAGGGCTCCAGGGCGCGCCAGTAGTCCGCCGCAATGATGTCCGCGTAGCGGCTGAATGTCACGGTGCTCTCGGCGTAGAGCCGCCGCAGGGTCTCCCCCGGGAGGATTTCCCGCGAGAACACGAGGCCGCAGTGCCGGCACCGCACCATGCGGTAGTGGAAGTGCTCCGTCACCCTCCGGGCCGAGAAGACCCCGGGCGTCAGATCCTCGTCCCGGAATGTGCGCGGGTAGAGTTCTTCCAGATCCTCCCGCTCGCGGCAGAAGAGGCAGTGCTTGGTGATATCCGTCATGTCTTCCGGGTATGTACACGCGTTGCAACAAAGACAAAGACTGCGCACGCGATCGACCGGAGTCCTGCCGTGCGTTCAACGGCCGGCTCCATGCTCTTCATCAGTCGGGCAAACCAGTCGGGGCAGAAGAACGGAACCAGACCTGCGTATCTGCGCACCACTACCTCACCTCCCAGCGCCGTCACCCATTTCTCGAGCGACGCGGGGGGGTACGACTTCTCATGGTGGGCTCGATGGTAAGGGGAGAATCGCTCGAGCAGCTTCACAACGGGATTGCGCCCGTTTGGCTCGATGACGATGACTTGACGTGACACGCGCAATGCTTCCCCCAGGGCTTCGAATGGCCTGTCCATGTGATGGAGCACCCCCCGTACGTGGGCAAGATCGAAGCTGGCGTCGGGATATGGCAGCGCGTCTGCACTGTGAACCTCAAACTCCACCGATGTTCCCCGGTCCTTCTTCCGGGCGAGCACGATCGCTTCGTCGGCTGGGTCCACCCCCACAATCCTGGACGGCTTTCCCCGATCATACAACTCCCGTGTGTACGTTCCGTCTCCGCAGCCGATGTCGATGACCTTCTTGCCGGAGAAATCCGCCGCCGCGAGAGCCAGTTCCGTGAGCCGCTGGTTCGCGAGCCGGCTGCTGAGCCGGGCATTCGTTGTGTAGAGATACCCCTCGTTGGAGACGATGTCCCGGTTGAAGGCGTCCACGCTGGGGTTCTGACCGTTCATCTTTCGCGCCTTGCAAGAAACTCGCGGACATCCTCTGCGCTCTGCCAGTGCCGTCCCGCGAAACGGATCGCTTTGCGGATGAATTTCGGCCGTTTCTTGGTCTCCTCAAAGATCTTCATGAGGTATTCCCCCAGGATGGAGAGGGCCAGGAGCTGAATCCCGCCGAAGAAGAGGATGAGCACGACGATCGTCGTGATACCATGGGGAGTCTCCGGATAGAGGAACCGCGCCGCGATCTGCGCTATTGCGGCAAGCAGCGAGAGACCCGTCAGGGCGGTGCCGAGGTAGCTCAGAAGCTCAAGAGGGACAAAGCTGAAGGAGAAGATGCCCTTCTTGGCCCACCAGATGTTCTTCCGCCAGCTGTTGGTGGTGACACCGAACATCCTCTCCGGCCTCACGTAGTCCACCCCGGTCTGGCGGAACCCCACCCAGGCCCGGAGCCCGCGCAGGAACTGGTCCGTCTCGGGGAGGGCCAGCAGCTCGTTCACGACCTTCCGGTCCATCAGGGAGAAGTCCCCCGCGTCGAGGGGGATGGGAATGTACGACATCCCCCGGAAGACCTTGTAGAAGACCTTGTAGCAGGCGGCCAGGATACGCGTGGCCTCGCGCTTGACCCGCCGTCCGTACACCACCTCGAACCCCTCCCGCCACTTTTGATAGAAGGAGGAGATGACTTCGGGGGGATCCTGCAGGTCCCCGTCCATCAGCACCACCGCGTCCCCCGTGGAAATCTGCATGCCGCTCAGGAATGCGCTCTGCGATCCGAAGTTGCGGGAGTGCTCCACCCCGATTACATGGGGGTCACCGGCGGTGATGGCGCCAAGGACCTCGTCGGTGTCGTCGGGGCTCGCGTCGTTCACGAAGATGATCTCGTAGTCCACGTTCAGCGCGGCAAAGACCCTGCTCAGGCGTTCGTGCATGACGGGGATGGCCCGGGCGTCCCCGTAGCAGGCGATCACCGCCGAGATCCTGGTGGGCCTTGTCAGGGGGGTGGGACTCTGCATGGCGGGGAGACCGCTCTGGGCGCGCTGCCAGTCCATTGTCCGGCGGAGCCCCTCCTCCAGCACGGTGCGCGGTTCCCATCCCAGGAGCTCCCGCGCCCGCGTGGGATTCCCGTACCACTCCTCCAGATCCCAGGCCCTGTCGGGCATGCTCCCCCAGGCCGGGTCCGCCGGGATGGCGCAGATGGTCTTCATGAGGGCCGCCAGGTCCCGGATCGTGGTCTTCCGGCCGGTGGCGATGTTCACCGAGGCGCCCCGCGCCTTCCCCCCTGCGTGCAGGGCGCCGGCCACGCACGCCTCCACGGCATCATCCACGTACACAAAGTCCCGCGAGATGTCCGGGTGCACCAGAGGCGGGTAGCTCCCCGTGAGTGCGTGGGCCACGAGCTGGGGAATGAGCCGGTCGTGTTCCTCCCAGGGGCCGTAGACGGAGTAGTAGCGCAGGTTCAGCACGGGGAGCTTCTGCACCCTTCCGTAGTAGGTGGCCAGATAGGAGGCCGCAACCTTGGTGACGGCATAGTGGCTGTTGGGCACCAGGGGGGCGTCTTCGGCCGGCGCGGCCGAGTTGAGGCCGTATTCCGAGGAGGAACCGGCGTGCACGAACGCCGAGAACCCGTGCGCCGAGGCAATCTCCAGAAGGTGCACCAGCCCCAGCGTATTGGTGCGGTAGATCAGATCCACGTCGTCCTGCCGGGCGTAGGCCCCGTAGGCGGCGAACTGGAAAACGGTGCGGAACCGGAACCGGTCGAACAGGTGCCGGATGGTGCCGCCCTGGAGCAGGTCTCCGTAGAGGAGCTGCCCGGCGGGCAGGTCCAGCAGTCTCCAGGGCACGAACTTCTGGTGCGTGACCCCGTAGCAGTCCTCCCGGTGCGCCAGGAGCGTCCGGAGAAGGTTGGCGCCGATGAACCCTCCCGCTCCGAAGACCACCACGGGTCCCTGAAGCGCAAGGATGTTCTTTGTGAGCACGTCGTTCCGTTCAGGCATCCAGAACCTCCTTCAGGTGCCGGGCCAGGCCCTCTCCCGCAAGGGCGTTCTCCCTCTGGTGCCAGGCCTGGCTGCCGTACCGTCCCGAGGGGTAGCCATCCGCCGCCAGCGCCTTCCACCGGAGGGGACCCTGCACCCCGGGGAGGATGCGGGCCGCCACGGCCTCGTTGAGGCCGCACTCCCGGTAGTGTTCCTCCACGGTCACCACCCGGCCCGTCCGCCGGATGCTCTCCACCAGCTCCTCCGGAAGCTCTTCCAGGGGGAGGATGCCCGCGCACCAGATGTCCAGCCCTTCGCGGAACGCTTCTTCCTTCAATGCCAGGATGTTCCCCAGAACGGGTCCTGCGCCGATTACCACCGCCCTCCGTCCGCGGCGGATCCTTCGCCAGGGGGCGAACGGAGGCGTGCCCTCATCCACCCGCACGGGCAGGTTCAGCCGCAGATAGTTGGGGGAGGGATCCCGTCCCATGAGTCCCACGGCATCCTCCACGTCCTCCCCCGTCAGGGGAATGTACACCCGCATGCGGGGGAGCACCCGCATGACGGCGATGTCCTCCAGGGTGTGGTGGGTCGCTCCCATGATGCCGTACCCGTAGCCCCCCCCGTTTCCCACGATCTTCACGGGGAGCCCGTGGAGGCAGACATCGTTCCTGATCTGCTCGTAGGGGCGCAGGACGGCGAAGGGGGCGATGCTGTACACCCAGGGCACGAACCCCCCGCGGGCCAGACCCGCCGCCACCGATATCATGTTCTGTTCCGCCACGCCGGCATTGATGAAGCGGTCTCCATAGTGCTCCCGCACCCCTTCCAGGGCCATGTAACCCAGGTCCCCCGTGAGAAAGAGAAACTCTGGATGCTGGGCGCGGGCCCGGATGATCGCCTGCGCGAACTCAGCCCTCATGGCCCTCTCCGCGTTCTTTCTCCTCCGCCTCCAGGGTGCGGAGCACCTGTGCGTGCTGGGGCGGGGTGAGGGGAAGATAATGGCAGTCCACCGTGTCTTCCAGTCCCTCGATCCCGCGTCCCTTCCGGGTGGCGCAGATGACCGCCCGGGGCCGCATCCGCGGCTCGTCCCGACAGCAGAGTTCCCGGGCGCGGGCAAGCGAAGTGAAGTCGTGCCCGTCCGCCGTCACCGCGTGGAAGCCGAACGCCTCCAGCTTCGCCCCCAGGGGCTCCAGGGCCAGCACCTCCTCCGTGCGGCCGATGCCCTGCAGCATGTTCCTGTCGATCAGCCAGACGAGGTTCCGGAGGCCGTGGTGGTGGATGAAGAGGGCGGCTTCCCAAACGCTCCCCTCGTCCAGCTCCCCGTCCGAGGTGACGCAGAAGAACCGCTTCCTCTCCCCCCGCAGCCGGGCGGCAAGCGCCATTCCTGCGGCAAGCGAGAGACCGTGTCCCAGGCTCCCCGTGGCAAAAGGAATACCCCGGATGCCGCCGAGGGGAGGGTGGGCGGAAAGGAGCGTGCCGTCCTTGGAGAATGTGTCCAGCTCCCCCGGGGGCAGCATCCCCGCCTCGGCCAGCACCGCATAGAGGACCGCCGCGGCATGCCCCTTCGAAAGAACCAGCTCGTCCTCCGGCTCCATCCAGGCAAAGCGGAGGTGGACCAGCATCTCCGTGCAGGACAGGGATGACCCCACGTGGCCGGCGTGCGCCGCCGCGTACATGGCGAGGAACCGCCTCTTCACGGCGAGCGCCCGGGCTCTCAGGTCCCCGGGTGCGGGGCGGGGCTGCGTCATAAGGGATTTCCCCTGCGCCTGTACGAGAAAACCATGCCCCCGAGACAGAGCACCAGCGCCCCCGCGCTCGTGACCGCTCCTTTCCACAGGGGGGGATCGAAGCGGACATCCACCGTGTGCGTCCCGGCGGGGACGAACATTCCCCGCAGGTTGTAGTTCGTCCGGAAGATCTCCGTCTCCCGTTCGTCCACAAAGGCCTTCCATCCGTCGTAGTAGATCTCGCTCAGAACAAGAAACCCGTCCACGGGCGTCTGCGCCTCCAGCCGGATGCGGTTCAGCCCGTAGGCCGTGATGGCGGCCCTGCCTTCCGGGGCCCCTCCCGGAGGGGCGAGTCGCCTCCCCGGGTCCTTCTCGATGACGGCAAGGGATCGGTGGTCGAACTCTGTGGAGTTCATGAAGGAGACAAGCCCCTCCCCGTCGGGGATCACGCGGAGATCATACACGATATATGCCCGGCCCAGGTATGTCGCGCGGGAGCGGAGCAGAAGGGAGCGCCCGTCCGGGCTGGTGACGGTGCCGAATTTCACGTTCAGAAGGTCATGGGCCTTTTCCGCGTCCGCGATGGGGGGATACACCCGCTGCAAGGGGAGGGGTGTATAGCCCTCCATCAGGAAGAGCCGGTCCACCATTCCCTGGTTCCTGTCCAGGAGCATCCCCCGCTCGTTTCGGGAATTGACGCGAAAGTACTCCCGCTCCCCCTGCTCCTGCAGGGCCCGCACCATGCCTTGGGGCCTGCGGAAATACTCCATGGGATCAACGGGGGAGGCGTTCTGCGCTCCTCCGAATACCAGCAGGTCGGCAAAAAGCAGCCCCACCAGTGTCACGCCGGCGCGGCTCCCGGGGCGTTTGAGCAGAACGAGGAGAAGTCCCCCCGATGCGAGCAGAAAGCAGAGGGAGATGTGCGCTTCGCGGCGGACCAGGGCCAGGATGTTCCCGTTCTTCAGGAACTCGAAGGTGTGCGCGAGGGCCCCCGTGACGATGAGGGCCCAGAGCAGCGCTCCCGCACCCAGAACACCGAGGATCAGGTTGCGCGGTGCGCGGGAGTGCTTCCGTGTCCCGTCCACGAGGAAGTGCTGCATCGAGAATCCGGCGAGAAGCGGAACCGAGATGTTCAGGAGCGCCAGCATGCGGGCAGGTGTGCGGAATCGCGAGAACCCCGGCACGAACTCGTGAAACGCCCGGTGCAGGATCAAGTTGTCTCCCAGTGCATACAGCAGGGCGAAGAGAGAGATGCCCCAGAGGAACCGGACCATGCGGTTCTCACGCAGAAGGAGCGCCGAGAGAAGTGCCAGCAGAAGGGCCGGGGCTCCCACGTACACGCAATCCTCCCAGTAGTACCAGTAGGCTCCCGGTCCCCAGTACCGGTAGTCTCCCGGCACGGCCTCTCCGAAGAGCTTGGGAAAGAGGGGGGTGAGCAAATGGCCCCAGGACATCTGTCCCTCGGTCGCCTTGGCGTAGGTAATGGCGGCACGCTGGGAGACCTCCGAGAGCTCGATCGTCGGGAGCAGTTGCACGGCGGTGAGTGCGACCCCGGCGCACACGATGAAGGCGGCCCTCGCCCCCGTGCGCGCCATGCCGGCCCCGGCAGAACGGGGCGCCCGGAGCTCCAGCAGGAAGACCCCGAACAGGAGAAGGAACAGATAGAGGGTGAGCTGCGGGTGCCCGGCCAGGATGGTGTGTCCGAGCACAACGGCGGTGAGGAACACGTGAAACCATCCCTTGTCGGTCAGACTTCTCCGGAACAACAGAATGATCAGGGGCCACCAGGCGATGCTGGTGACAAAATGCTGATGGATTGCGTGGAGAACGAGGAAGCTGGAAAGAGCGAAAGCGGTTCCGGCGAAGAGGGCAGGCACGTTCTTCATGCCCAGCGACCGCGCCAGGAAGAACATCGTGATGCCCGCCAGCGCATAGTGGAGGATGATCAGAAGCTGAAGCCAGTACGAGTTCAGGACGCCGTCCCGCACGAAGAATGTGAGCAGAAGGCAGGGCACATACAGGACGGTGGTCGTCATGTCCGCAAAGAAGGGCATGCCGTTGAAGGTATAGGGGTTCCAGAGCGGGAACTCCCCCCGTGCCAGGGACACGGCGGCGAAGTTCCGCACGGGATAGGCGTAATAGAGGTAGTCCTCCCAGAGGAACGCCGTACCCAGAAGGTGGTCCCGGAAGAAGAAAAGCACCAGGGCGGCAAGGATCAGCACACAGTGCCATGCCCGAAGGGCGGGGAGCCCTCCCCCGGCGGGGGGCTGGTGAGTGGATCGTCTGGCCATGCGCTCCCGGTGTGCGGGCCGGTCAGCCTGCCGGCGGAGCGGCCCGGGTGGTCCGGCGGGCCGGGAAGGCGGGGCGGAGGCGCAACGCGGTCATGGCGCTACCGGATGAACTCCCTCACGGAGTACTCCTCCTCCTGCTGCCGCGACTTGCTGATCATCTCTCCCAGAAGGCCGATGGAGACGAACTGCATGCCCACCAGGATCAGGAAGATGCCTCCGAGGAAGAGGGGCCGGTTTGCCAGGGCGGTCTTCTGCTGGAGCCACTCCGCCACCAGCCAGATGTCGGCGGCCGCTCCCAGAAGAATGAAGATCATTCCCCAGAACCCGAACAGATGCAGCGGGCGGCGGAAGTACCGTGTGGTGAACAGCACCGTCAGGAGGTCCAGGAACCCCTTCCAGAATCTCCCCATGCCGAACTTGGTCGTGCCGAATTTCCGCCTGCGGTGGTTCACCACCACCTCCCCGATCCGGAACCCTTCCCAGTGGGCCAGGACCGGGATGTAGCGGTGCAGCTCCCCGTAGACCCGGATGGTCTTTACGACATCCTTCCGGTAGGCCTTCAGGCCGCAGTTCATGTCGTGGAGACGGATGCCCGTCAGGAGGGAGGTGACGAAGTTGAAGAAGCGGGAGGGGATGGTCTTGGTGATGGGATCGCGGCGCACCTTCTTCCAGCCCGACACCAGATCCAGGCCGTCGTGGATTCTCTTCACCAGGCTGGGGATCTCCGAGGGGTCGTCCTGGAGATCGGCGTCCAGGGTGACCACCACCTCCCCCTGTGCCTTCTGGAAGCCCACCGAGAGCGCGGCGGATTTCCCGTAGTTTCTCCGGAAGCGCACGATCTTCACCCGGTGATCGAAGCGCTTCAGATCCCGCAGCACCTGGAAGGACCGGTCGGTGCTTCCATCGTCCACAAAGATGAGCTCGTAGCGCGCGTTCATTCTCTGGAGCGCGGACCGGAGCTGCTGGTGCAGCTCCTTCAGGGACTCCTCCTCATTGTAGAGGGGAATCACAATGCTGAGCTCCGCCCCCCCTCCCTGCTGCGGGGGCCTCTGCTGTTGTTGCTGTTGCTGCTGGCGCTGGGGGCGCGGGCCCTGCCGGCGCCCGCGGTCCTGCCCTCCCGGCCGTTCCCCTCCTCCCTGCGGGGGTCTGGCCTGTGTCTGGTTATCCTCGCGGGAAACCCTCTCTTCGCCGGGCGAAGAAGGGGAGGGCGGGGTCTGGGGGGGGGCGGATTCGGCGCGTTCGTCACTCATGAGGGGCGGCACCCAAGGGGGCAGCGAAGGTGGATGTGGAAATACTATGCTGGGCATACTAACCAATTCCCCCCTGAAATGCAACGCGCAGGCGTTGACTCTCGGAGAGTCCTTCTCTATATTTGACTGTTTTTTCAACAGCATGGGAGCCCCCGGGTGCCTCTCTCGCGCAGATCTCGCCTCTTCCTCTGGCTGCTTGGCGTTCCCCTCCTCCTTGCGGTGGCGGCGGGGATCGCGCTGAAGCTGTACTTCACGGAGCAACGCCTCCGCTCCCTGCTCATTCCCCCCCTGGAGGAGGCCTCCGGCCGATCCATCGGTCTTGCCTCGGTGCGGCTTTCCCTCCTTCCCGGTCTGGGGGTGGAACTGGACAGTCTGACGGTTTCGAACCGCCCGGGACCCGGCTTCTCTGCCCGTCCCATGCTTTTCCTGGAGCGCCTGAACCTGAAGGTGAGAATTCTGCCCCTCCTGGGAGGGAATCTGGAGGTGGCCCGCCTGGAACTGGAGCGCCCCCTGCTCCTTGTGGAGTACGACTCCTCGGGCAGGCCCAACTACCGGATGGACGGAACCCCTGCGGGCTCCTCCCCGGGCGGAGCCGCCGCATGGGGCGCCCTCTTCTCGGATGTGCGCCTGATGCGTGGCCGGATCGAGTACCGGGACCTGCGGGGCAACTCCGCGGCCCTGCTGGAGGATGTGGAGATGCAGCTCTCAGGCGACATCGCCCCCCGAACGGGGGATGTCCGCCTGGGTCTTCGCTCCTCCGCCGGCAGCGTCAGCTACGGAACCCTCGCGGGGAACTACCTGGAAGGGGTGCGCCTGGGCTGGGACCAGGAATTCCGGTACTCCCCGGCTTCCGATCTTCTCACCCTTCCTCCGGGAAAAGCCGCAGTGGGGACGATCCCGCTCTCGGTGGGGGGCACGGTGTCGGGTCTGCGGGGAGCGATGGGGCTGGACATCACGATCGGCTCCGACAGCGTGGGGATGTCCGACGTGCTCTCCCTTCTCCCCCCCGCCTATGCCCGGCGCTCATCGGGCATCCGGGGGGAGGGAGTCGCCTCCGCGAAGATCTTTCTGGGGGGGACCGTGAATGATTCGGTGCAGGCCGACGTGGAGGGGGTCTTCCGGATCCGGGACGGCGCGGTGCACTATGCGGGTCTTCCCCGCGCCCTCCGGGAGATCTCCCTGGAGGCCGATTTCGCGCGCACCCGCGAGGTTCAGCGCCTCCGGGTGACCCGCCTGGCCGCCACCCTCGGATCCGGCACGATTGCCGCGCGGCTCACCGTCACCGGCTTTGAGGACCCGGTGCTGGATCTGGAGGCCCGACTCGACCTGAACCTGAAGGAAGCGGGGGAGTTCTATCCGCTGGAGAAGGGTGGGGAGATGACGGGCCGGGTGAAGGCCGCCCTCAGTGTCCGCGGCAAGCCCGCCGCACCCCTCGGCTCGGGCACCGTGGAGCTCCGGGATGTCTCCTTCCGCTCGGGCGCGCGGTCCCTCCGCCGGCTGAACGGGATTGTGCGCGTCAACAACCGGCTGGTCGAGTCCGACGGGATTTCCATGACCCTCGGGGAATCGGATCTGGCCCTGAGCTTCTGGCTCAGGAACTACCTTGCCCTGATGATCTCCCGGGGAGGCGGGGAGCGCCCTTCCGCCGGGGTCCAGCTCACCTCCCGGCAGCTCTTCACGAAGGACATCCTCCAGAAGGAGGCCTCCGGGCCGGCTGCCTCACCGGGTTCCCCCCCGGAATCCCGCTCGGGGCTTCCCCTTCCCGGTGTGGCCATGAACGTCACGGCCTCCGTCGGCAGTCTCGTGACGGAGAAGTTCCGGTTCACGGGCGTCCGGGCCGCCATGAAGATGGACGGGGGGAGGATCGTGCTCGAGAACTTCTCCTGCGGCGCCTTCGGGGGCTCCCTCGCCACAAGGGGCTCCCTGGACCTGAATGACCCCGCATCGCCCCTCTTTGACCTCTCCCTGGACATCAGCCGGGTCCGGGCCGAGGAACTCCTGGCTCCCTTCACCTCCTTTGCCAGGGTTCTCTCGGGCAGTCTCACCATGCAGGCAACCCTCGGCGGCGCCCTGGATGACACGCTCGGGATCCGGACCCGCACGCTCCAGGGCAGGGGAACCGTGCGTGTGGAGGAGGGAGCCCTCCGCGGAGCTGCGGTGAACGCCGAGCTTGCCTCCCTGCTCCGTCTCTCCGACCTGGGAAGCGTCTCATTCAGAAAGTGGGAGAACACCTTCACGATCAGCGACGGCCGGTTTGCCACACGGGACCTGCGCATGGAATCCCCTCTCGCCGAGTACCGCATGGATGGTTCCTGGGGGCTGGACGGCACCCTGGACTATGCCCTGGGCCTGGTGCTTGCGCGGGAGACCTCTTCCCGCGTGACCGTGCCCGGCTTTGCGGGCGAGGCCGCGCGTGTCTTTCAGGACGAGTCCGGCCGCCTGCGCCTGGACTTCGACGTCCGCGGATCGGCGGACAACCCCCGGGTCGCCCTCAACACCCGGGATGCCACCGCCCGCGCATCCGAGCTCATCCGGAAGAAGGCGGCCGAGGAAGCGGCGTCCGCCGCCGAGAAGCTGAAGAAGAAGGGGTCCGACCTCCTGCAGGACATTCTGAAGCGGAAGAAGTGACGCCCTTCCCGCCCCCGCTCCGGGTCCGTCCGAAGAAATCCCTCGGGCAGAACTTCCTCAGGGACGACAACATCGGCCGCAAGATCGTTGCCGCCGTGGCGCCTGCCGCCCGGGACGTGCTTCTGGAGATCGGCCCCGGCGGCGGCGCCCTCAGCCGGCATCTGGCGGGCAGGGTGCGCGCCCTCGTGCTGGTGGAGATTGACGATCGGGTTGTGACGGGCCTCCGGGAGCGGTTTACCGATCCCTCGGTGGCAATCATCCACGGTGACGTGCTGGACCTCGACCTCACCGGCCTCGCCCGGCGCTACGGGCAGAAACTCCGCATCGCGGGCAACCTCCCGTACAACATCACAAGCCCCATTCTCTTCCATGTCCTGGAGCACCGCGCCGCCGTCCGGGACCTCACGGTGATGATGCAGAGGGAGGTGGCGCGGCGGCTCACGGCCCGGCCCGGCACAAAGGAATACGGCATCCTCTCCGTCTTGTGCGGAATGGAGGCCGATGTGAAGCACCTCTTCGATGTCTCCTCCGGGGCCTTCCATCCGAGGCCGGCGGTCACATCCTCCGTGGTGCGTCTCACCATGCTCACCCGGAGCAGGTGCCGCGTCCGGGATCGGGAGGCATTCCGCGCCATGGTCCGCGGGGTGTTCGGAAAACGGAGGAAGACCCTCCGGAATTCCCTCCGGTACTACTTGGGCGAAGAGCCGCTTCCGGACCTCCTGCCCGTGGACCTCCTCCGGAGGCCGGAAGAGCTCACCCTCCAGGAGCTGGCGGACCTTGCCAACGCCCTCCCGGAACGGCGGGCCCCGGCCGGGTCCCCCCCTCGGTGAGCACCCCTGTGCGCCGCCTCCTGCAGCCCCCCCGCTTCACGGCCACCCTCCATTCAGCCGATGTGCTGGTTCTGGGTTTCGCCCTGCTCCTCACGGCGGTGAACCTGGCCTTCGCTTCCCGTATCCCCCGGTGGTCGTCCCTCGTGGTGATCAACCTGGGGGCGTGCGCGTTCGTCTTCACCCTGGCTGCCGCGCGCCACTTCTCCTCCTCCCGGGTCATCCGGGTTGTGCACGACTGGTACGTGGCCCCCGCCGTTTTCTTCTCCTTCAAGGAGCTCTACTATGTCATTCCCCACCTGCACGGAGGGCGGGACTACGATGATCTTCTGATCGCGGCGGACCGGTGGCTGTTCGGCGTCAACCCCACGGAGTGGCTCCTCCGCTTCGGGCATCCCGTCCTGACGGAGGTCCTGCAGGTCGCCTATACCTCCTTCTACTTGCTGTTTCTCCTCCTTGGCTGGGAGCTGTACCGCCGGCGCCGCCCGGGCGAGTTTCACCTCTTCATGTTCACCTGCGTTTACGGCTTCTTCCTCTCGTATCTGGGCTATTTCGTGCTGCCGGCCGTGGGTCCCCGCTTCACCCTTCATGATTTCAACGCCCTGGACACGGATCTGCCGGGGGTTCTCCTCACCCCGTACCTCCGCTGGTTCGTCAATGCGGGCGGCTCCGTTCCCATGGGGGTCTCCAATGAAGCGGCGCTGGCCGGCACCCAGCGGGATGTCTTTCCGAGCGGGCACACCATGATGACGCTTGTGCTCATGTACATGGGGGCGCATTTCAGAACGCGTTCCCGGCACGTTCTCTATGCGGTGGGCGCCCTCCTCATTGTCGCCACGGTCTATCAGCGCTACCACTATGTGGTGGACCTTGCCGCGGGAGCCCTCTTCATGGTGTTCTGTGTGCGCACCTCCCCGCGTCTCTATGCCGCCGTGACCCGCTCCCTGGGGACGCTGGAAAGCAGGTTTCCCTGATGGGCGACCCGTCGACGCGCCGGCCCCTGTTTGTCTCGGGGGTGTGCTGCTCCACTGAGGAGGCGGTGGTGCGGAAACGCCTGGATGCGGCGGCAGGGCGGGGGTGCTACGACTTTCACGCGGGCTCGGGAGAGCTGTTCCTGGCATCCGGGGCCGACGAGGTCTCCGTGCGCCGGGCCCTGCGGGATGCGGGCTTCGGTGTGCGGAGTGCCGCGGATCTGGAGCGGGAAGGCGGTTTTCTGGAGCGGCACGGGGAGGCGGTCCGGATCGGGGGGGCGGCTCTCCTGGCCGGGGCGGGGATGCTGACCGGGGGGGATCAGGATCCCGTGTCCCGGGTTCTGCTCCTGGCGGCGGTGGCTGCAGGCGGGTGGCGCGTTGTTCTGAGGGCCGCCGGCGCGCTTCTCACCCGCACCCTGGACATGAACGTGCTCATGACGCTGGCCGTCATCGGGGCGCTGGCCATCGGGGAGTGGAGCGAGGCGGCCGCCGTTGTGGTGCTCTTCTCGGTCTCCCTCATGCTGGAGTCCTACAGCACCCTCCGCACGCGGCGCGCCATCCGGTCCCTCATGTCCCTCTCCCCCCCGCGGGCGTGCGTGCTGAAGGAGGCGGGAGAGGTCTGGGAGCCCGCCTGGGATGTCGTCCCCGGCGCGGTGATCCTGATACGTCCCGGGGAGCGGGTGCCTCTGGATGCGCGGGTGATGGGGGGGGCGTCCGCCGTGGACCAGGGGCCCCTCACGGGAGAGTCGCTCCCCGTGCCCAAGGGGGAGGGGGATGTCATCTATGCCGGCTCCCTCAACGGGTGGGGGGCGCTGAAGGCCTCGGTCACGGCCTCCGCCGGAGAGACCCTGCTTGCCCGGATCGTGCACCGGGTGGAAGAGGCCCAGGAACACAAGGCCCGCATGCAGAGTCTGGTGGACCGCTTCGCCCGCATCTATACCCCCGCCGTCCTGGGCCTTGCCCTGGTGGCTGCCGTCGTTCCGCCCCTTGCGGCGGGGGCTTCCTGGGGGGAATGGATCTACCGCGCGTTGGTTCTCCTCGTGATCGCCTGTCCCTGCGCCCTTGTCATCTCCACCCCCGTCACCCTTGTGAGCGCTCTTGCCGCGGCGGCCCGGCGCGGAATCCTCATCAAGGGAGGAAAGGCCCTGGAGTCCCTGAGCGCCGTGAAGGCCGTGGCCTTCGACAAGACGGGCACCCTCACGGAGGGGCGTCCGCGGCTCACATCGGTTCTCTCCCTGGGCGTTCTGGCGGAGGATGACCTTCTCCGGGTGGCCGCGGCCCTGGAGCACGGCTCGGAGCACGCCCTGGCGGGCGCCGTGGTGGCGGAGGCCGAGTGCCGGGATCTCTCCTTCCGGTCCCTTTCCGTGCGGGAGTTTGAGAGCGTCCCCGGGCGCGGGGTGCGCGGGATCGTGGAGGGGACACGATACTTTCTGGGGAACCCCCTCTTCTCCGCCTCCGAAGGGGCGGAGACGGGCCCGGCTGCGGCCGCGCTCGAAACCGCGGCGCGCCGGGGGGAAAGCGGATTCCTGCTCGGCTCCGAAGGGAGGATTCTCGGGGTGCTGGGGGTGCGGGACCGGGTGCGCCCGCAGGCCCGCGAAGCCCTTCTCCAGCTTCGCACCCTGGGCGTGCGGCGTCTGGTGATGCTCACGGGCGATCGGCCCGCCGCGGCCCGACGGATCGGCGGGGAACTCGGGCTGGATGAGGTGCGCGGAGGGCTCCTCCCCGAAGAGAAGGTGGAGGCGCTGCGCGAGATGGGGCGGAGATGGGGCGGTTCCGCAATGGTGGGAGACGGGGTGAACGATGCGCCCGCCCTTGCGGCCGCCTCCGTGGGGATCGCCATGGGGGGAACGGGCGCGGACGCGGCCCTGGAGACGGCCGACATTGTCCTCATGTCCGATGATCTCGGGAAGCTTCCGCAGGTTCTCTGCCTCAGCCGCAGGGCCATGGCCGTGGTCCGGCAGAACATCGCCTTTGCGCTCTCTTTGAAGGCCCTTTTTCTGGTGTTGAGTCTGACGGGAGGCGCCACACTCTGGGCGGCGGTCCTGGCCGACGACGGAGCGGCGTTGCTGGTGATTCTGAACGGGTTGCGCCTCCTCTCGGTGCGGCAATGCGCCGCCCTCCCGGGGCTCTCCCCGGGGGCTCCGGAGGCCCCCTCCGAACCTTGACTTTCGTCCCCGTGTTTTGTACTATAAAAGCCCCCGGATTCTGACAGATTCCAAGCAAGGACCGACGCGCAATGTACGCAGTGGTGGATATCGCCGGAAAGCAGTTCAGGGTCGCCCCCAGCGACCGTATCAGGGTCCCCTCCCTGAAGCACAAGGAGGGGGAGAAGGTGGTCTTCACGCGGGTTCTGCTGGTGGCTGACGAGAGCCGTGTGACCGTGGGGAATCCCCTGGTGGCGGGGGCGGCGGTGGAGGCGGAGGTGCTCGGGCACGGGAAGGGGGACACGGTGATAGTCCTCCGGAAGAAGAAGTGCAAGGGGTTCCGGGTCCGGCGGGGGCACCGGCAGGGCTACACCAGAATTGAAATCACAAGGGTTGGAGCATAGGACTGCGTCATGGCACACAAGAAAGGCGTCGGCAGCTCCCGCAACGGGCGTGACAGCAACGCCCAGCGCCTGGGGGTCAAGCGGTTCGGAGGGGAATTCGTGCGCGCGGGAAGCATCCTGGTGCGTCAGCGCGGCACCCGGTTTGAGCCGGGGACCAACGTGGGCATCGGCGGGGACGACACGCTCTTTGCCACATTGGACGGCGTGGTGCATTTCCGGAAGTTCAGCAAGTCCCGCAAGGTCGTCAGCGTCCTCCCGAAGCCGTAGGGTTCAGGAGCGTCGATGGCTCCGTGTGCAGGCCCGCCCGCAGGGAAATCCTCCCGGCGGACGGGCCGCCCTGTTTTTTCTCCTTCCCGCGCCTGCGGGAAGGGGACGCGCCGGCGGTGCACAACCCACACATCCCGCGGAGGTCTCCCATGAAAATCACCGTGATCGGCGCCGGCAACGTCGGGGCCACGACAGCCCAGCGCCTGGCCGACCGCCAGCTCGCCAACGAGATTGTCCTGGTGGATGTGCTGGAGGGCATTCCCCAGGGGAAGGGGCTGGACATCCTGGAATCCGCGCCCGTGGAGAAGAGCGATGTCCGCGTGACGGGCACCAACGGATATGCCGAGACCGCCGGCTCGGACGTCATCATCATCACGGCGGGCATCGCCCGGAAGCCGGGCATGAGCCGCGACGACCTCATGAACACCAACAGCGCCATCGTGAAGGGCTGTGCGGCCGCGGCGGCGCCCCTTTCCCCGCGGGCCGTCATCGTCGTGGTCTCCAATCCCCTGGATGTGATGAGCTATGTGGCCTGGAAGGTCAGCGGGTTCCCGAGGGAGCGGGTGGTGGGGATGGCGGGGGTGCTGGATACGGCCCGGTTCCGGACCTTCATTGCCGCCGAGCTGAATGTTTCGGTGGAGGACGTGAGCGCGTGCGTGCTGGGCGGGCACGGGGACTCCATGGTTCCGCTGCCCCGGTACTCCGCCGTGGCGGGCATTCCGCTGCCCGAGCTGATGGACCAGGCGGCCATTGACCGCCTGGTGAAACGCACCCGCGACGGAGGCATCGAGATCGTGAACCTCCTCAAGACGGGGAGCGCCTACTACGCCCCCTCCTCGGCCACGGTTGCCATGGTGGAATCCATCGTGAAGGACAAGAAGCGCATTCTTCCCTGCGCCGTATGGCTGCAGGGAGAGTACGGCCTGCGCGACACCTTTGCCGGCGTTCCCGTGAAGCTGGGGCGGGGAGGGGTGGAGCAGATCATGCAGATCCGTCTCACATCCGAAGAACAGGCCGCCCTCCACAAGTCGGCGGAGGACGTACGCCAGTCCATCGCGAAGCTGGCGCTCTGACCCTGCGGGCGCACCCCGGGAGGGGGACGCGGGGCGTCCCCCTCCTGGCGGTCCTCCTTCTTTTTTCCTCGTGCCGGAGCGACCCGCCCGCGGGTCTCCCGTCCGGAGAGCTCTCTTTCCGGCTGCGGCTTTCCCCCTCTGCGTCCTTCCTCTACGACACCTGGCGCCTGGATGCCTGGGGCTTTCCTCTGGAGGAGACCCGGTCCTTCCGGACCTGGACGGTTGCCGACACATCCCGGGAGGCGGCGGGGCACCGCTGTGTGTGGATCCTGGACAGCGTCCGTGTCCGCACAAGCGCGGGGGCCGATTCGCTGGCGGGTGTGGACACGCTCCTCTTCCGGCAGGATGCGGCGGGTGACCTGTACCAGTGGGGGCTGGTGGCGGGACTGCTCGAGAGGTGGGAGGGGGTCGCGTGCCCCCCGGGGTGGGACCGCCTGGCGGCCTTCTCTCTCGGCAGCTATGGCCGCTGGACGGCGGCCGTGGTGGATTCCCCCGCCGGGGCGCGGCGCGTCGAGGGAGAGCTTGCCGGCTGGGAGTACATCACCGTGGAAGCGGACGGGAGAACCCTCACCATCCCCGCCTGGAAGGTCCGGCTCCGATCGGGGGATCTCCGCTGTACCTTCTGGATTGCCTCTTCCGGGGTGCTCATGCCCCGCATGGTGGAGTTCCATGCGGGGGCGGGGGGAGGATTGCTGGGCGCCCTGCGGCGGGCGCGCACCTCGCTCTGAGCTCTACTTGGTGAGGTCCAGCCAGAGCTCCACTTCGGATCCCGTCTTTTGCACCCGGAACTCCACCCTGTCCATCAGTGTCCGCATCAGGAAGATCCCCCGTCCGGACTCGCGCAGGAGGTTCTTCTTCATCAGGGGGTTGCGCACGCGGGAGAGCCGGAATCCCGATCCCTGGTCGGTCACGGTCATGACAAGCCAGCCGGGGAGGATCCGGCAGCGGATGGCCACCTTCTTGGTCTCGTCCGACCGGTTCCCGTGAATGATGGCGTTGTTGACCGCCTCCGTGAGGGAGACCATGAGCTTGTGAAACTGGATATCCCCCAGGTGGAGGGTCCTGTTGAGCTTTTTCAGCAGATCCTCCACCCGGCCGATGTGGCGGGGATTGCTGCGGAGGGTGAGGCGGAAGGTCGTCTGCCGTGGTGCCACGCGGACACCCCTCAGAGATGGAAACGCACGTTCATGGTCATGTTGGCGCGCTGCCGCGCCGGGGCCCCTGTGCCGCCGCTTCGCTCATACCACCCCTCCAGAACGATCCCCCCTCTTCCCGCGCTTTCCCAGGCCACCTGACAGGTCGGTCCCTCGCTGAACAGGGACCCCTCGCGCGCCCTCTGTCCCCCGGGATAGCCGTACCGGGTCTGGCTGAAGCGGCGGTATCCCACCCCGAACCGGACCCCCGGCGAAGGATGGTAGGCCGCCATCAGGTGGTACGTGAGGTCCGTGAAGGAGTTCTCCGTGCGCTCCCTGAACTCGCTCCACCGGAGCTGGCCCCGCTCATAGAACTTCAAATAGCTCAGAAAATCAAGGGAGAGGGCGCGCCCCAGCGGGACGTGCGTGGAATCCATCCATCCGAATTCCCTGTAGGAGAAGCTCCGGACGGCATCCCCCTCCCGCTCGAAGTCGTACACCGTGTAGTTGGCCAGCACCTCGAACGTGTTCAGGCTGGCGATGCCCCCCTGCGGGGTGAAGAGGGCCCGGGGGGAGAACCGGAGCACCCGGTTGTAGTTGTTGCCCGCGCTCCGCCGGCTCAGCAGGTACACCGTATGGCTCAGGTTCCCCTCCAGGGTGAGCCCCACATGGAGGGCTTCTCCCAGCCGGTGCAGGCTGGTGATGGAGAGGGCCGCCAGCAGCTCGTCCCGCTCCTCGTTGTTCAGATCGCTGGGGGTGTCGTACCGGAGCAGGGAGGCGCTCCCGGTGACGAGCAGGGTGTCCGAAAAGGGGGTGGGGAACCGGGCCGAGGCGGCGGCCGCGGTCCGGCGCGACAGGTTGTTCTTGCTCCGCTCCCTCTCCGCCTGTTCCTCGTAAGCCGGACGCGCCGCTCCCGACTGCTCCCCCCCCCACATCACGGCATGGCTCTCGTTCCGCTCCCCGTAGGCGATGCGGGCCATGGCCTCCCGGCGTCCGTCTTCCGAGCGGTAGGAGCCCTCCAGGTGCGTCTCCAGTCGGAACTCGTCGATGTTCGTTCCGAATGCCTCCGGGATCCGTGAACCTCCTCCCGCCGCCCGGCTTTCCTTCTCGAGCGCCCGCGCCGTGACGGCAATGAACAGCGATGCCGACATCCGCCCGTCCGGTTCGTAGTCCAGGCGGTTGGTGAATGCGAGGATGTTCTCCAGGCGGCTGTCGATGGAGCGGGTGGAATCCCCGGGCGTGTAGTACTCCCTCCGGCTCCGGAGGGCCGACAGCTCCAGGCTGTCCCGCGTGTTACCCTCGAAGGTCTTCCGGATCCCCAGCCGGGCCCCGTGTTTTTCCGCCAGCCGCGGCGCGACCCGTTCCTGGTGGAAACGCGCCTCCCCGTCGAGGAGAGTGCCTGCAACCTCCCCCGTGCGCACCCGCCCCTGGAGGGTGAACTGGGGTCCCCGGTCGTCCGCCGTCCCCTGGTTTTCCCAGCGGTAGCCGCCCAGCGGCGAAAGCGTGACCCCCTCGGTCACCCGCCACTCCCCGCCCGCCTCGAAGGCATGGGAGGAGGCCGTGCTCAGACCCACCGCCTTGGTGTCGGAGTATCCCACGGAGGACCAGGAGGCCTGCGCAGCCAGACGGGGGGAGATGGGCCGGACGAGGGAGAGCCCGGCCGTGTACTCGTCGGTCACCAGCCGCCTCTGGGGGGAGCTTCCCGAGGCCTCCATCAGGATGATGCTGGAAGAAAACCGCTGCCGCGCCGACAGCCGGCCGCCGGCGAGGCCCGTATCCAGCGCCGCGGTGCCCGACCAGTGGAACGTGTTCCGGTTCCGTTCGAAGGTTGTTGCCACGCTGTTTCTGCGGACGGGCACCGCGGCGGAGGGCTCCTCCGGCCGGAATGTCTCCTGGGCGGGGGCATGGGCATGCAGAAGGGCCAGCAGGGGGAGCAGCCGGTGGATCCGCCGCGGTCTCATCTCAGTCGAGAACGGCCTTCTCCCCCCGTACGGGCGCCGCGACCGGCCGGACCCCGGCGTCCCTCAGGGCGGCGGCCAGCTTCTCCTCCTGGTCCTCGTCTCCGTGCACAAGAAAGACGCGGCGCAGGCGCTCGGGGTCGCAGCGGGCGATGTAGGACCGGAGCTCGTTCCCGTCGGCGTGGCCGCTGAAGGAGTTGAGCACGGCCACTTCCGCCCGCACATCGTGCGGCTCTCCGAAGATGTTCACGGGGGATTCCCCCAGCACCAGCTTCTTTCCGAGCGTGTGTTCCGCCTGGTAGCCCACGATGAGAATCATGTTGCGGGGATCCGTCACGCTGTTGGCCAAATGGTGCACGATGCGCCCCGCCTCGCACATCCCCGACGCCGAGATCACCAGAAAGGGACCCGGCCGCTCGTTCAGCTCCCTGGACTGCTCCACATCCCGGATGTAGGTCAGCCGCTCAAAGCCGAAGGGATCGTGGTCCGCGTCCGACTGGAGAACGGCCAGGGTCTCGGCATCGAAACACTCGGGATGCTTCCGGAACACCCCCGTCACGTTCACCGAGAGGGGGCTGTCCACGAAGACGGGGAGGTGCCCGATCAGCCCCCGGTTGCTCAGCTTGTTCAGCACATAGACCAGCTCCTGGGTTCTTCCCACGCTGAAGGCGGGGATGATGATCTTCCCCTTCCGGTCCATGGCGCGGCGCAGCGGGCCCAGGAGCTGGGTTTCCATCTGCTCCACCGGCGCGTGGAACCGCCCTCCGTAGGTGCTCTCGCTGATCAGGTAGTCCAGGGGTTCGTCCCGCCCGATGAAGACGGGGTCCCGGAGGATCGGAAGGCGCGGCCTTCCCAGATCCCCCGTGAAGCCCAGGACCCGCTCCCGGTTCCTCTCCCGCAGCCGGAGGGCCATGCCCGCCGATCCCAGAATGTGCCCGGCGTCTTCGAATACGCACGCAATCCCCTCCGTCACATCGAACCGCTCTCCGTAGTCCTTCCCGCGCAGAAGGGGGAGGGTGGCGTCCACGTCTTCGGGCGTGTAGAGGGGCTCCACGGGGGGGAGGTGCTTCTTCCTGTGTCTCCGGCTGATGAAATCGGCATCCTTCTCCTGGATGTAGGCGCTGTCCTTCAGCATCACCTCGCAGAGACTCCGGGTGGCATGCGTGCAATAGACGGGGCCCCGGAATCCCTGCTTCACCAGGCCGGGAAGGTTGCCGCTGTGGTCGATGTGGGCATGAGAGAGCAGGACGGCGGCGATGTCCGCGGGGACGAAGGGAAACTCGCTGTTTCTCTTGCGGGCCTCTTCCCGCCGGCCGTGGAACATGCCGCAGTCCAGGAGCACCGTGTCAGCGCCCACGCGGAGCACGTGCATGGAGCCGGTGACGGTGCGGGCCGCCCCCTCGAACTGAAGCTGCATGGGATGATCTCTCCTTCTGTGACTCCTGGGTGCGGCCCGCCCTGCGGCGGCGCCGTCACCGCCCCCGGGCCCCGGGGTTCCTCCCGGCGCGTGCCTGAGCCCGGATCACCATGAGACCCGGCGCGTGTGCCTTCACCCAGTATCCCCGTCCGGGAAGGAGCGCCGGGGCGACGGCGTAGCTCCCCTCGTAGCCGAAGAAAGAGGATGCCCGGATGCTGTCCGGGATTGTCAGGACGAGAAGCGTGTCGGCCGTGTCGGACACCGATCCCACCAGATTCCATCCGGATGCCAGTCCGATGGTGTCCTCGGCCGCCTCCGCCCCCTCGATGAGCGCCGTCCCCGCTTCCGCGAACTTGAGCCAGTATCCCGCTCCCTGCTCCATCCGGAAATCGGGAAGGTATCCCGCCCCCGCGAGAAAACGGAATGCGTGGGGAAACACGGATCCGGGGTAGAGCGACCGGACCGAATCGTCTGATCTGATCACGGGGTTTGAGCGCAGGTTCCAGCCGGGCGTGCAGGGAACCTGGACGGTCGTGATCCCGGCCAGGACGGTGAAGCGCCGCGTGTCGCTCCAGGTTCCCCACCCCGCTCCATTCCGGGCCCGCACCCGCCACCAGTAGGTGCGGGAGTGGGCGAGGGAAGCGAATGTCCTGGAGGTGTCTGTGAGGCCCGAATCGCTCTGGGCCCCCGCAAAGGTGGAGTCCACGGCCAGATCCACCCGGTAGTGCGTCGCGCCTGCGCTTCCCCGTCTCCAGAGGAGCCTCACGCTGTCCCCTGTGGCCGCCCCCTGTTCGGGCCAGAGGAGCATCACCGCCTCGGGGGGAGTCTGGAGCGTGGTGAAGCGGCGCACCTCCGACCAGGGGCCCCATCCTCCCGGGTTCCGCCCCCCCACGCGCCAGTAGTACGGTGTGTTGGGAGCAAGTGGCCCGACAGTCCGGAATGTGTCCGCAAGAGCCGTCAGGTTGGCCGCAAAGCCGCCGCCGAACAGCGAGTCCGTCGCCGCCTGGAGTCCGTAGGAGGTGGCCCCGGAAGCCGGATGCCAGCGGAGGGTGGGCGAGAGGGGCTGTCCCGAATCGCCGTCTGCGGGCTCTGCAAGAAGGGGCGCCGGGGGAGCCGCCAGCGCCGAATCCAGCCGGTAGGCATAGAACTCCGCGTGCTCCATCGTGCCGTTTCCGTTTCCTGAGGGAACCTGTCCCGTGAGCGCTCCCCCGTCCTGCGTCTGATATCTTCCCACGGCGATATAGACGACCGGCGGGATCCTCCCGAATGTGGATTCCAGGTTCAGGGCCCCCTCCAGCACCGTGCCCGCCTCGTGCACGCCGTTTCCCGTGGTCTGGCCTCCCTGACTGTTGAACCATCCCGACCAGTTGTTCGTGCTCTCGTTCCCCAGGAAGGCGTTCCATGCCGCCACGCTTCCCGCCTTGGCCCACATGGCGTTCACGGGGGAACGGTCCGAATCGGCCACCACGATGAACATGTCTCCCCCCTGGCTCTGGGCCGACTGGGTGGCGGCATAGAGCTGCACTCCGTTCCAGTCCAGGTAGAGCGTGAGGCCGCCCGCGGTTGCGGCCGCCGCCCCCGCGCTGTCCAGGATTCCGTCCATGAGATATCCCTGGGGGGGCGGGGGGTTGCCTCCGATCTCGATGTGGAAGTCCTGCCCGTTGTTGTTGTTCCAGGTGTTGTCGTTGTAATGGATCACGAAGGCCACCCGCTCCACCGTCTGCCCCGGGTTGTTGAAGGGGCCGATCCGGATCGTCAGCCTGCCCGAGTCGGGTCCCGCCAGGGGGCTTTCCACGGCCGGTCCCGTCCCGTTGAAGAGCGCGCTGCCGGCGGGCCAGTAGAGGGCGGCGGGGGTCTGCCACGAACTCCCCGCATTGTTCACGCCCCAGTGGAGCTTTCCCCCCTGGACGGCGTTCCGGATGGTGATCCGGATGGTGTCGTCCCGTGTGGGGGCGACGGGAGTCCAGCTCACCTCGGGACTTCCCCCGCTCCCCGCGTGGGGTCCCACCCAGACATGCAGGATGGGGGAGCGGGCCGTGTTCCCGTTGCTGTCCACCGCCTCCACGTAGTAGTCCGCCAGCACGTTCAGCAGCCCGCTGATCCGGGCCGCGTATTCGTTTGCCTTCACAATCGGCTGGGGATTGGTCTGGGATGGAATCACCGTCCCCGTCATGGCCGCCTCCGTCCAGGCCGTGACGTCGCTCCCTCCCGCATAGGTCTCGTTGTGGACGTTGGATGCCGAGTTCACCCCGTCCAGGTCCGTCCGGAACTTCAGGGTGACGCGCTGGAGGCCGGCGAGATCATAGACGTATGTCCAGACCGTGAAGTCGGAGCTCTGGTTGATGCCCCACTCCGTGGCCCCCGGGTTGTACGGCTCCCGCTGGGGGGAGTAGATCGTGGGGGGGGGCAGATCCGGCCCCCCTCCGGTCACCGCCTGCGCATAGGGGAGGGCCAGGTTGGCTGCGCGCGCGGGGTGGGAGTCCCAGATGCCGTTCTGCGACCCGTCCCAGTACCAGTAGTCGCTGGCCTCGCCGTTCAGGAAATGCCGCCAGGCGTTCTGTGTGTTGGGGGAGGAGGGGTTGATCTGCTCCGCCGTGGCCACATAGTTCCTGGCCGCCGTGATGACGCCCCAGCTGTTCCGGTCCGGGCTGTACCCCGCCGAGGGGTCCCCGTTCCACTTCTTGAACTCCGGATCCCCGTTGTCGGCCCCGCTCCAGCTTCCGTCCTCGATGTGGATCACGTCGGCTGTATGCGGGGGGTACATCTCCAGGTAATCCTCCACGGTGGTGCACTGGAACCGGGAGGGGTTGGCCAGCAGCCAGCTCACGAAGCTCTGGAAGTTGCTGTTGTAGTAGGCGTCGCTCCCGCCGCCGTAGTTGTCCCCGTCATGGTGGAGGACGATCAGGATGGGATGATCCGGGTCGGTGTTGAAGGCCTCCAACTGGCTCATCACGTATTCGTAGTTGAGGGCCCCGAAGCCGCCCCGCCCGTCCTCGTTCCCCAGGTAACGGTCGGTGGGAACGGCGATGATCTTCCGGGAAGCGCCGGTGGCGGGGTCGATGTACTCCACCCGGTGGGGCTGCCGTCCCCAGCGCGCCGAGTTGCGCGTGGGGGCCCAGAGTCCGTTCAACTGCACCCAGTCCCCAGGGTCGGGGTTCCGTATGTCCGCCTTGTTGGGTTCGTACAGGTTCCCGGAGGTGCTGAACGGGTATCCGGCGGCGGCCCGGTCAAAATGGATGTTGTCCACCAGCACCCATTCGATCCCTTCGTCCGCCAGGGCGGGGATCATCCGGGGGGAGAAGGCGTTCTCGGGCGGGAAGATCCCCCGCGAGGGGATGCCCGCAAAGCTGGCTGCCATGATCTGCCGGTGGGCCTGAATCTGGCGCCGGATGTCCTGGTACTCGATGAGTCCCATGAGGGGGTGGTGGTAGCCGAATGCCACCATGTCCATGCGGGGATTCCCCAGGGTGGTGTTCTGCGTCCGCACCGCGTTCCAGTGGGACTTCCAGTTCTGGAAGTTGCCGTTGCCCGCCGCTTCCAGGGCATTCAGGTTCTCGATCAGGGAGCCCGAGAAGCTGACCTGCGCCCCGAAATGGGGGAGCCCGGCGTTGATCCCCGACTGCACGGCGGTTCTGGGCCAGGAGGTGTAGGGGCCCCAGCGCTGGTTGTGGATGTCCACCACGGAGTAGGAGTACCGTCCGTTCTGGTCCGTCTGAATCAAGCTCTCGTAGGGCCAGTAGATCGGCTGATGCATGTGCCAGAGGAAGGCAATGTAGATGGGCGGGTTGAGGGATGGTTCCTCCCCCGCGCGTGCGGATGAGGGGCCCGGCGCGACGAGCATCGCGCCGGCCAGAACCGCGCCTCTGATGAGGCGTTGTATGAATGGTCTCCGCATGCATGCACCTCCCACACAAAGGCGGCATGCGCCGGAGGAGAGACCCGCAGGCCCGGCACTGCCGCCGGATGCAACATACGAAAGACGGAGTCGGAGTGCAATAACGCGGGGGCAGTCCCGAGGGTCCCCGATCCGTCCCCCTGGGTCCGGGAGGGCCGCCCTCAGGGGTGCGGGGCGGGAGGGGAGGGGGCGGGGTTGTGCGGGGTTCGGTCTCCGCGCACGCAGGCCTCATCGGCGGCTTCTCCCACCTTCTCCCGGATGATCCGCCGGAAGGATTCTCCCGGAGGACACCGCACGGCGGCCTGCTCCCCCGAGCACAGCAGGAACCGGATCTCCAGGGCGTGAAGCATGAGGCGGGGGAACCCGGCGCCCCCTCCCGGCTCCCCGTAGCGCGCATCCCCTGCCACGGGATGTCCGATGAGGTAACAGTGCGCCCGGATCTGGTGGCGGCGTCCCGTCACGGGGCGGAGCCGCACCAGCGTGCAGTCCGGGGAGCGCGCGAGCACGTCGAAGTAGGTCTTGCTCGGTTTTCCTTTCCGCTTGTCCGCCCCCGTCCGTCCCGATCCGAACACGCGCAGGGGAATGTCGATGACTCCGCTTTCCTTCTCCACCGCGCCCGCCAGGAGCCCCACGTACTGTTTCTTCACCTCGCGGCGGTCGAACTGCAGGTTCAGGTGTTTGTGCGCGGCGGGGTTCCGGGCGAAGATCACCACCCCGCTCACCTCCTTGTCCAGTCTGTGCACGGTGAAGAGTCTCTGCCCCAGGCGGGTGCCGAGCAGGGTACAGAGGTCCTCTCCCGTGCGGCTCCGTTCCGGGATGGTGGCCATCCCCTCGGGCTTGGCCGCCGCCGCGTAGTCTTCGTTCTCGAAGAGAATCGTGATCTCCTGGTCCTTCATGTCCCCTCCCCCTGTTCCAGGAGGGCCATGACGGCTCCCGCCGGATCCCGGATGACGCAGTAGGTGCCTCCCATGGTGGCCCGGGGGCCCGCCAGCACGCTTCCTCCCAGCTCCCTGCAGCGCCGGGCCGCGGCCTGGATGTCCCCCACCGTCACATACAGAAGCCACTGCGGGGGGAGGTCCCGGTTCACCCCGCGGGCATGGCATATGCCTGCCTGGGGCTCGCCGCCTCCCGGGGGGAGCATCGAGTAGTCCTCATGGTCCCCCATCGCCACCCCCTCCGGGTTCCATCCTACCACTTCCCTGTAGAACTCCGAAATCGGCCCCGCATCAGGGACTGTCAGATCAGCCCAGACTATGGAGCCGGTGGGGGGTTTCTGCGGGGTGCTCATGGCAGGTCCTTTCGCCCGGGGTCTTCGTTGCGGGGATTATGCTTATGGCTTCTCATTGACAATAGAGTTCAAAAGAATTATACTTTTCATCATCAGTCAATAGGATGACGCCCCGGAGGGCCTTCTTGGCGGCGGTTCCTGCACGCCGGCTTTCCCAGGGAAGCTACGGTTTTTGGGGCCCCTTTTCCAACCAATACACGGAGGTCTCCGATGAAGAGAGGTTTACTGGCTTCGGCCGCCCTGGTGGTGCTCCTGGCGGTTCTCTCCGGGTCCTGCAGCAAGGATGAGAGTGCGCCCGTCTCGCCGCCCGCCGCCCCGCCTTCCCTCGGCGCGGTGAGCGCCACGCCCGGCGGGATCATCGTCAACAGGGCCACGGTGGTGCTTGTGCGCCTCACGGTGCCCGCCCAGCTTCGGGTTCTGGACACTCTCATCCGTCTGGAGCGGCTGGATCAGAACGGAGTTCCCATCGATACCCTGGCGCTCCTGTACGACGACGGCGGGCTTGCCACCCACGGCGACGAGATTGCCGGAGACAAGATCTACGGCAACTATGTCCAGCTTCTGGAGAGCACCCCCGGCCAGATTCGCCTCCGCGCCGCGGCCGCGGTGCTCCAGGGCGCCGCCCCCGTGCTCTCGGTTTCCGCCTTGACCGTGGTGACGGTGTACTCCGACTTCACGACGCAGGAGTTCGGGGCGATCGCCGCCACGCAGGAGGCCGCCCGGACCAGGCTCAACACCGATCTGGGCGGGAATCCCGCCAACCTTCCCGCGGCCATGGCGCAGCTCGAGACATGGCTTCAGTCGCAGCCGGGAGTCCAGACGGTGACCCGCAACGGGAACACCAGCATCGGCATTCTCTATGCGTCCGGGGTCTACGGAGGCATCGTGGCATCCCGGGCCGACGCGGGCGGCACGGTGCTGACCCGCGGCGGGTCGGCCC
>JBAVEL010000136.1:0-1553 GCA_049587715.1 Bacteroidota bacterium | reverse complement strand
GAGCGGGCGGAGCCGCTCCACCGCCCGGCGCCGCCAGCGCATGTCCAGGCCGGCGCTCAGGAGCCGGTTCAGAAGGTCGTAGCGGGGGGCGATGGAGTCGAACATCTCTCCGACCCCTTCCCGGGGGGGGCTCAGGGAGATGCGCGCGCCGGGTGGTCTTTCAGGATGCACGGCTCAGTGCTCCGTCCCGGGGTTCTCCGGGCCCGATGCTGCGGGCTTTCATCCCCGAGAGCATCTCCACGGGGAGGCCGCGGGTCTGTGCGGGGGTGTCCCCCCGGGGGAGGGAGGCGCCTGCAGCGGCGATCGCCCGAGAGCACAGGAATCCGGGATGCGGGCCCATAGCCACGGGTCTCCTGGGAGAGGGTATGCATGAGAGCGCCGCGCCCGGGTGCGCGCGGCGATATGCGAAGATAGCCAAGTTCTCCGGAAGGCACAACCACGCTTGACATTCCCTGCCTCCTTTGGTAAGTTCGAGGCACGTTGAGAAGACCATCGGTGTCCGGCGAGATGTCCTCATGGCGGGTCCTCCTCTGCGTCTGGGCGCTGGTGGCGGCCGTGACGCTGGCATTGTTCAGCCCCTCCCTGGGCCATTCCTTCCTCCGCTATGACGACCAGCTCTATGTGTACGAGAACCCCTTCGTCCGCTCGCCGGATGCCGCATCCGTCGGGTGGATCTTCACCCACGCCTGGTTCAAGTCGTACACTCCCCTGACGCTCCTGGCGCACGCGGCGGACTTCCGGCTCTGGGGAATGGATCCGGGTCCGCATCACGCCGTGTCGGTGTTTCTCCACGGGCTGAATGCCGGTTGGGTGTTTCTGCTCGTGCTCGGCGTGCTGACCGCGCCGGGCTGGAGGGGGGATCCGGCCCGCGGGGGGGCGCTCCCCCTCTGGGCTGTTGCGGCCGCGTCGGCGCTCTTCTTCTCCCTGCACCCCCTCCGGGTGGAGTCGGCGGCATGGGTGGCGGGGCGGAAGGATCTTCTTGCGGGGTTCTTCGCCCTCCCGGCCCTGATCGCCTACATCCGGTTTCTCGAGAAGGGAAGCCGCCTCTGGTATCTCGTCGCTCTTGCGTGCACCATCCTGGCCTCGCTCGCCAAGACCTCCGCCGCGGCCCTCCCCCTGGCCATGGCGGGGCTGGATCTTCTGAGGCGCGGCAACCTCCCGCTCCGCGCGCGCGCGGCGGCTTCCTTCCTGCGGGTGCTCCCGATACTCGGGGCGGCCGGTTGCATCGGGGTGTTCGCCTACAGTCTGGCCGGAACAGGCGGAGCGCATTACGCCCTGGGCGCACCCTCGGCGTGGGAGCGTGCGGTGCTTCCCCTGTACACCGTCTCTTTCTATCTGGCCAAGACCCTCGTCCCCGCGGGGCTGGCGCCTGTGTACCTGTTCCCCGGGACCTTTCCCCTTGCGGCGGGGTCGGTTGCCGCTCTGGTGGTTCTCTGGGGCGGAATCCTTTCGGTCCGGCGCAAAGATGCGATCACGGCGGCGGGGCTGCTCCTGTTTCTGAGCTTCCTGATTCCCACGATGGCAGGGCTCTCGGCGGGGATCCAGCCCTGGGC
>JBAVEL010000135.1:0-19409 GCA_049587715.1 Bacteroidota bacterium | reverse complement strand
CCTCAGCAATGCTCGCCCTTCCTACGCCCACCACGGTGGAGGTGTCGGGCACATCCCCCCTGCAGAGGGGGGAGCCCGCAAGCAGAAGCCCCACCAGGAAGGCCGGGGCCCGCCTGCCGCGGCCCCTGCGGGCGCGGGGACACATCACCTGAGCCATACGAAGACCCTTTCGGGATCCGGTGAGCAGACCGAGGGAGTCTGGCTCCTGCCGTAGAGCTCGCGGGCCCAGTACGAGACCTTCACCCGCAGGTATTGCTCCATCTCCCGGAAGGTGACGGATCCGCCGGAGTCCGCGTCCGCCTCCCCCGTGCTGATCCCCTTCAGGAGAAAATACGTCATGAGCCCGTGCTGGGCCTCGTCGGACCAACTGCTCAGCTCGCTCCCGTCCGTCGCGCTGATCACCGCCGCCTGTTCCCTCACGCACAGGGGATTGGCCACTGCCGGGAACATGGCGCTCGCATAGCTGCTGCTGAAGCACGCTTCCAGGATCACCGTCAGGGACCGGCACGCCACGGAATCCAGATCCCGGTAGAACTGGTCCAGGTTGTAGGCCGTGTAGTCGTCCACCAGTCTGGGGTCGGTGTCGCTGGTCACCAGATACCTCCGGAACAGGGGCAGGCGGGTTCCCGGCTCAGGCACCGGCTCCCCGTGTCCGCTGAAGTACACGTACACGTCGGATCCCTTGAGGGCCCGGCTCCGAAGCTGCCGCACGAACGACTTGAGCGTTCCCGCGGTGACCTTCCTGCCCGGGTCCGTGGGAATGATGTTCTTCGCCGGCACGCCGAACGCCTGCTCCAGGTACCGGCGGACCGCCAGGGCGTCGTTCTCGGCCCAGATCACCTCCGGTTGCCCTCCATCGTAGGTGCGGATACCCACCACGAGGGCAAGGGCGTTCGGGTTCCTGCGGCCCGTGCGGGGCACCGCCCTGTCCACGTCGGTCATCAGGTCGTCGAAGGAGGTGGTCTCGGCGAAGGGAACCACCGTGACCCGCACCGTGTGCCGCGCGCTGAATCCCCGCACGTCGGAGCAGACCAGGGTGAGCCCGATGGTGTCCCGCCGGGCGATGCCCCGGGGCACGGCCAGGGCCACGCGGGAGGCCTTCTGGTTGTTGCTCGAAACATCCCCCAGGAAGGAGGGGGCCGTGATCCTGATCCCGTAGTTGTCCACGGCGTCCGTA
The DNA here is from genome assembly GCA_049587715.1 of Bacteroidota bacterium. Lineage (GTDB taxonomy): Bacteria > Bacteroidota > Ignavibacteria > UBA10030 > UBA6906 > JBAVEL01. The sequence continues at coordinate 18,232 of JBAVEL010000135.1, read as the reverse complement.
CGCACGGAGAATGTCAGTTCCTCCGCCGGGTATCTCCCCCTGTTCACGACCGTGAAGTCCAGTGTGTCTGTGGTCCCCGCCCGGAGGGCGAAGATGGTCCCTTCGTAGGGGGTGTGGATCTCCAGGATGGGGGAGGGGAACCGCTCCACCTCCACCGTTCTGGCGTAGCGCCTGTTGCCCTGGAAGAAGGCCCATCCCAGGTTCAGCTCCAGGAACGGCCCCTCAAAGCTCCCCATCTCCGCCTTGAGGTTCCGCACCACCTGCAAAGACGGCTCCCGGACCGTCACCGCACGTTCCCAGCTCCCGAACTGGTGCCGGTATCCTAGGGAGGCCGTGATCCCCAGGGCGTTGCCGTCCTTGCCGAGCTCCAGCCCGCCCGTGTAGCGCACCCCCACCCGGCCCATGGGGGGCCGTATCTCGTCCCCGTAGTCCACCGCGTAGCCCGGGGGCAGGTTGAACCGGCTTCTGATCTCGTCCCGGGTCTTGTGTCCTGAGACCGAGAAGGGACTCCAGAAGGCAAGATCGCTGAAGATCCCCGCGGTGAACCGCTCGTCCGCATGGAGGGGGAGCATCGCCCCCACGGGCAGCACATACCCGAGCCAGGTGGCGTCGAACCTCTGAATGTCGAACCGCTCCCCGTCATCCAGCAGCCACTCGCAGGACCCCACGGTCAGCACCAGGCCGGGGGTGCTCCAGGAGATGGAAGGAAAAGCGAACTTCAGCCCGGTCGTCCGCCCGATCGACGCCCCCAGGGAGCCGATGTTCACAAAGAGACCCGGCGCGTAGGCGCTCACGGTGTCATACCGGGCCACCACCGGCTCCGGCTGGGCCCGGGCTTCAGGTGCCGGTGCAGGGAGTATCATGATTGCCGCCAGAACCGACAACACTGCTCTGGCGGCTGCCGTGCCTGTCTGCGCCTTCAGGAGAATGGTGTGGAGGCAACCCTGCTTTTCCCGGAGGGAGCGTTCTTCACCTTCGCGTCCGGCGGGGTGCGGCCCGCTCTTTATGAAGCACCTGTTCCCGCCGCGGCCGGCAGGTGTGACACGGCGGTGCGTGGGGCGATCCTTCATATGCTCTCCCACTGCCAGAGACTCCCTGCGGACATCGCCGAGATGCCCCCCTGTCCGCCGATGCCGCCCACCATGCTCCACACCCCCCCGCTCCTCTTCCAGAGAGAACCCCAGTAAGCACCGTTCGACATGGAGGCATACAGCTCATCCCGGAAGCCGCCCAGCACCCTCACACCATTGAGCCCCGGCTGGATGTCCCACCCCGTTCCGTTCCAGCGGGCGATGCCGCCCGCGAAATACCCTCCTGCATACAGCTCCCCACCGCACACGCCGAAACAGGCGACCGATCCGTCCAGGTTCGAGCCGCCCGCCTGGAGCCAGGCGGTTCCGTTCCATCGCGCAATGCCCCTTGGTGTGGAGACCCCGCCCGCCTGGGTGAAGAGCCCGGCCACGAAGAGTTGCCCCTGGTGTGTGATCATGGCACTGACGCTCCCGTTCACCCCCGAACCCGGCGTGCTCCAGGCGGTTCCGTTCCAGCGGCGCAACCCCTGGGGGAACGTCCCTCCTGCATAGAGATCCTGGCCGAGGACCGTTATCCCGTCCACCCTGCCGGTCATGCCGGGACCCAGGGGGGCCCAGGCAGTGCCGTCCCATTGGGCTATGTTGGAGGCGGGTGAGCCCCCGGCGGATGCGAACAAACCGCCCGCGATGACCTCCCCGTCGAACACACAAAGAGACTTGACGAAGGGATCCGGGCCGCCCCCGATCCCCGACCCGAGAGGCGACCACGAAGAGCCCACTCCCTGCGCCACGCACAGCGCGGAGGTCTGGCCCGCCTGAGTGAATTCGCCTCCGATATACACCCGGTTGTCATGGACAAGGAGGGCGCCCACCCAGTCGTTGGCTCCCGAGCCGTAGGGCTTCAGAGATGTCCCGTCCCACCGGGCCAGGTTTCTCTTTCCCTCGAAGTCGAAGGTGCCTCCGACATAGAGGGCGGCGTCGTACCAGATGCGAAGGGTATTCGAGTGTCTCCCTTCCCTCCCGTTCTCCCTGTAGCGGACCCTGAAGAAAAGGGTCCGCGAGGGATCGAACGCCCCCTCCACCACGGCCATCCGGGCGTCCGGCCCCACCGTGTCGATCACCTGGAAGTCCACGCCGTTGGACCCCTGCTCCACCTCCGCAATCGAACTGGCGCTTCCTGCAAGATCCCAGTGCAGCTCAAACCTGGATCCGGAAAGCGAACTCGCCCACAACCGTATCTCCGTGGAAAGGAGTGGATCCGTGAGTTCCGTCCCCGTGCAGCCAGCCAGGAGCAATGTAATGGCGAGGCACGCCGCCATGCCGCGAACAGAATCAGTCATGCATCCCTCCCCATGCGGACATCACTGTGACCGCGCTTCTGGATCCGGCCGCCCCCCCCCCGCAAGGACCTGGAAGAGAAGCACGGAGGATTGATCCCGGGTAAAGAGCCGGGGGAGGGGATGCGGCCCCTCCCCCGACGGAGCGCCCCTTACGGCTGCTGCTGTTCCTGCTGCCGCTTCCACTCCTCGTACTTCTGCACCTCGTCCTCCAGCTCCTTGAAGACCTGGGTGGCCCGGAAGCGGGTGTACATCTGTTCGTTCCGCTTCGTCTGCTGCAGAACCGCCGCCTGCATCTCGCCCAGGGGCAGTTCCATCAGCACATAGGAGCGCCAGTTGTTGCCGTCCCGGCAGTAAGTCTGCTCCTTGGTCTTGGATCCCACCAAAACCCTTGCCGTCACCTGCTTGTTGCCGGTGGTAAACAGTTCCAGGTACTGCGCCCCCTCCCCGGTACCCACCTCCTCGCGCACCCTGGCCTCATACGCCTTCACCTTCACCTCCATCTGGAAGGCGATGTCCGCCCGCCCGTCGTTCGCCGCCTTGTCGATGGCAAGCTGCATGTCGGTGGAGACGGCACTCTTCGCCGCATAGAGGAAGTTGGGATCCGCAGGGATCTTCGTGAACCATTCCGGCGGGGGGCAGGCGTCCGTCCCCTGCAGGGTCTTGGGGCCCGATCCGCACCCGGCCAGCACGAGACAGAGCACCACGCCAAGTGTTGCTGTTATGAAAATACGCATGGGAACCTCCTTTGGAAGTATGGTGGATATTGAAGGGTGCATCGCATTGGATGGCTCTTACTCTCCGCGCCCGCCCGCCCCGGCGCCCCACTCGGCATAGAGGGGCATGCGGTCCGTCACCCGTGTCAGGTACTCCCGAGTTTCCTGGAAGGGGAGTCTCTGCCGGAGCTCCCGGAACACCTCTTCCGGTGACATCCCGTTCACGCGACGGACTGCAGACTCCAGGTCCCGCTTCCCGGCCAGGGCCCGCGCCACGTTCCCCGGCCCGGTATTGTAGGCCGCGATGGCGCAGTACATCCGGCTGAGGGCGTCGCGCACGTCCCGGAACTCCCGCCGGAGCAGCCGGTCCAGGTAGGCCGAGCCGAGGAGGATGTTGTTCTCCGGATCGTACAGGTACTCCGGCCCCAGCAGTGTATCCCGCCCGTGCAAGTGCAGGTATGCGGCCCGGGCGCCGGATGTGGGGACGAGCTGCATGAGGCCGAAGGCCGGGGCTTTGGACCGCGCCCAGGGGTTGAACCAACTCTCGGTGTGGATCACGGCGAACACGAGCTGCGGGTCGAGGGCCCAGCGCCGCGCCCGTGACTGCACGATGTTCTTGAAGGCACCGGCACGCACGCGGATGTGTTCGGGCACGAGCTGGAAGCTGACGGCTACGGCCACGCGCCGCTTCCCGTCCCGGCCCGTCACGGCCTCCCGCCGCACGGGGGATCCAGCCACGATCTCTGCTGCAAACTCCCTGGCGTTGCTCCCCGTCACTTCCCTTCCGCTCCGCATCCGCACCTGGCCTCCCAGCACCGGAGACCGGCCGGGGCGCGCCCCCGAGCGGGCCTCCATGGGGTCTTCGCCTCCCCGCGCCGTCACGGCCCCGGCGATCTCCTCCCTCAAGCGCTGCTCCACGAACTCCCGGTCACCCGCCTGGCCTTCCTCCACCAGCACCTCGATGCTCGCCGTCCCCTGCTCGAAGTCCACCATGCGCCGGGAGGAGTAGTTGTTGCCATAAGAAACCCAGTCTCTCTGCGTGGACACCGCCGCCTTTTCCTCCCCCCACAGTTCCTGGATCCGCCGCTGGTACTCCCGGAACTCCTTCTGTTGCTCCTCGTAGAAGCGCCGGTATTGGGCCGACACCTCGGCCCTGAACTGCTCGAACTCCTCGGCCTGTTCCCGCACACCCTGCTCCTGCCTGCGGAGCCATTCCTCGAATGTCTCTTCCTCCTGAGCCGCAGACACCGCAGAACAGACAAGAACCAGCGCCCAGGCAGCAAGACCCGACAGAAGGGCCCGCAGAACTCCTCCGTGGCTGACACGACGACTCATGCGCTCTTTCCTTCCGTGAGTATCCGGCATCCCATCCTCCCTCGGGGAATCCCCCCGCCCATACGAACGTCGTTCCAATGAACCCCTGGTTACACCCCTCAGCCCCGGGCGGGTGGCAGGTACCATCGCCTGGCGCCATCATCCCACCTCCAGGGATAGCCCGGCGAATGGGCATCCGCACGGGGAAGGGGCTCCAGTCAGGGCTGCCCGAACAGAGAACCCGCCCCCCTCGAAGGCCGATCCGGCGGAAGAGGGTGGGGAGCTGCTCTGGCCATCAGGGACGCTCCCCGAAAAAACACGGAAGAGATGGGAATGACCCCGGCAACGGTGGGAATATGACGAAGGAACCGCTGGGAATCAACTGGCCGATTCCCAGAAACCCGGGGAGCCCCCTCCCCATTCGGCCTTGGACCGGGTAATTCGTCCCACCCGCGGCAGGTCCATCACTCAGCCGGCGATTCCGGTACATGCCTGAGGGGGGTATGCCGTCCGGTGGACTTTGTCCGGGTGGGTGAGTATCTTTGCCAAGATATCAGCCACTCCTCACAGAGGCCCTTCCCAAACGGGGGGCCCGCTTTCTCCGGATCCGGTCATGCGTACATCCCGGCGTCTCGGCAGGTGCCGCCTCGGGGCGGGGCATATCCTGGCCATCTTGATGTTCTTTCCCGGGTTTATGGTCAGACCGGCGGCAGCCCAAGAACCCTCCGGCACGCCTCTCCGTCTCGTGACCCTGGCTGAAGTCGTGGGCGACACGGCCTTCGTCAGGTATGAACTGAGCGGCGACCCGGAGGCCTCCTACCATGTGTGCCTCTCCCTGCGCCGGACTTCCGATCCCGGCTTTGTATTGCCCATCGCAAATGCCCTTGGTGCGGTAGGGAGAGGCCGCTTCGCCGGCGGAGTGCAGACGATCCGCTGGCCATTCCTGAAATCGTTCGGGGCGGTGCTCACGGGAGATGATTTCATCTTCGAGGTGACGGCGGAGGAATGAGCGCATGAAGCCCATCCTTCTGCTTCTTGCGGTTGTGGGTCTCTGCGGCTCCGGCTGCCATGCCCCGCGGACGGCCACGGGCGTGACAAACCCCGTCTCCCTGAACCTTCCCCCCGCCCTCCTTTTCCTCAAGGCCTCCTGGCTGGACTCCACCGGCAACCGCTTTCTTGCCGTCGGGGAGCCGGCCGCCGTGATCCTCAGGGTCGAAAACACGGGAGGAAGACCCGCCCGGAGCGTCTTCGCCCGGCTTTCCACCCCGCCCGACATCCCTTTGCGCACCGACAACCCGATGGGCATGGAGGACATCCAGCCGGGCAGCCACAGCATCTGGGAGTGCGGGATTCGGCTGCTTCTGCCGCCCCCGGGGGAGAGCATTCCCCTGGTCTGCGAGGCCTTCGCGGCAGGAGGCCTCCAGAGCCAGGCCGAGACGCTCTGGATACCGGTCGGAAGGCCGGGCGCCGCGGTCCCTCTCCGGAAGCCCGCGCCCCCCCTGATCCAGATCTCTCCACCCCTGCAGGGGAAGCCCCGCATCACGGTTTCCGCTCCCTCCCTGCTTGTGGAGGGGACCGTCAGGGACTCCACCGGGGTCACCCAGGTATGGGTGGGGGGGGAACCTGCCTCCCTCCGGCCCGTGGACGGGGGCGTGATGTTCAGCCGCACGGTCCCTCTTGGAAAGGGCGCCAACACTATCCCGGTGGCGGCCCTCGGCGGATCGCAGGAGCGCAGCAGTCTCATCCTGCACGTCATGCGGCTGGAGGACGCCGACACCCTTGCCGGCATCTCCGCCGCCCGTTACCATGCCCTTCTGATCGCGGTGGGGAACTACGACGATCCCCGGAACCGTGAGATGGAGTACCCTCTCAAGGACGCCCGGGAGCTTTCCGATGTGCTCCGGAAGAGCTATCGCTTCGAGAGGGCCGATATCAGGATCCTGCCAGACCCGACCCGCACGGAGCTCCTGCAGGAGCTTGAGAAACTGGCACTGCGGCTCACCGACAGGGACAATCTGCTCATCTTCTTTGCGGGCCACGGGGAGTGGGATGAACGGAAGGAGCAGGGGTACTGGCTTCCCCGGGACGCGTCCTCCACCAACCGCTCTCTGTGGGTCTCCAACGCCGACATACGCGACCATATCCGGGGGATGCGGGCACGGCACGTTCTGCTCATTGCGGATGCCTGCTTCGGCGGAAGCCTGGTGACGACCCGCCAGGCGGGCACTCCCTCGTCAGAGGTGGTTCAGGAGCTCTACAGGATTCCCAGCCGCCATGTACTCACCAGCGGGGCCCTGGAGCCCGTGCCGGTGCGGAGCCCCTTCGTGAGGTTTCTCCTGAAGGCCCTGAAGGAGAACAGGGAGGAATACCTGTTTGCGGAGAAGCTCTACATGACCATCAAGCTCTCGGTCATCCATAACAGCCCCAACCGCCAGAAGCCCCAGTTCGGGATCCTCCAGGAGAGCGGTGACGAAGGGGGGGGCGATTTCATCTTCATCCGCCGCTGAGGAGCGGGGGAAACCATGCCTTTCTCTGCGTCCCCGAGCAGAGCACCTCAGGAGGAGCCGACGACGCCGCACACTTCCACCCGCCCCTCCCATCCTGACGACGAGGGCATCACGCTCGAAGCCCTGCGCTCCGGCGACCCAGCCGCCGTTCAGGCGGTGACACGCTGGATCAGCGTGATCACGGAGAACCGGCTCTGGACCTCCCGCATCGAGGAATCCGATGTCATGCAGGAGACCATCCTCAGACTCCTGGTCACCGGTGCGGATCACGTCCGATCCCTCCCGTCGTTCGCCCGGAGCATCGCCGTCCATGTCATCGTGGATGAGGCCCGCAGGGAGCGCGTGGCACGGACCTACGAGGCCTCCCTCGATCCTGATCCGCCGGGAGACCCCGACCCCGAGCAGATACTCATCAGCCGGGAAGAGCGAATGGAGGAGGCACGGGTCGTCCTCCGGGTCCTTGGAAACCTGAAGCCTCGGTGCAGAAAACTGCTCGGAATGGTGTTTGTGGACAGGATGCCCTATCGGGCCATCGCGAAAACCCTCGGAACCACCGAGGGGGCGGTCAAGACACGCGTCTCGCGGTGCTATGACGAAGTGGCCGACACCCGAAGGCGGCTCGGGCGAAACCTCTCCCCCCCTGAGACGACTACTCCCGGGAGGGGAAATCGGCCCTCTCTGAACACACAAGCCGGGATGCGGCGGAACTGATGAAACTGGATGATGTGAGAGGGCTTCTGGCATCCTATGCCGCGGGCACACTGGAAGGTCCCGAACGCGCGGAGGTGGAGAAGGCCCTCCGCGAATCTCCCGGGCTCCGGGAGGAGCTGAAGACCTGGCTGATCGTGGCCGATGCGGCGCGCATGGATGCGATGCTCGACGCTCAGAGCCACCCGGGCTCCGAGGAGATCGTCTCGTTTGCGCAGGGGGAGGGGATGAGCCCGGGGCGCCGGCTCGATGTGGAGCAGCACATCCGGGACTGCCCCGCATGCCTGAAAGATCTGGAACTCACCCGTGCCCTCCTGTCGCCGCTCGCTCCTGCAGGCGAACCCTGGCACCGGAAGGCCCTTTCCCGTCTGCGGGAAGCAGCCGCGTATGCGGCCCGGAGCTGGCACCGGCCCGCCGTGGCCATACCCGCGCTCGCCGCCATCGTGTGTGCCGTGGTCCTGCTTCCGCGCGGGGGGGAACCTCATCCGGCCCGCATGCTTCTCCCGGAGGACCTCCCCTTTCGGACGCGCGCCGCGTCGGCCAATCCCGTTCCCGCGGCGGTGCTGGAAGGCGACGACACCCCGCTGGACATCACGTTCCTCTCCCGCCGCACGGGTCCGCCTCCCGAGTTCCTGGTGGAGATCCGCCGCCCCGACGGCACGCTCTTCACCGCCGCCCGAAGGGTGGCGGCGGGCGCCTATGACGGGCAGCGGGATTCGGCAGGCGTGCGGGTGGAAGGACGGATGTTGGCACTGGAAGGAAGGTATCTGCTCCTGGTCTATCCGCTGCCGGGGGGAAAGAGCGGAGAAAGGGAGCCCCTGGAGTACCCCTTCCTCATCCGGAAGGAAAGGTAGGAACGGCCCCGCCCGCACCCGGGCTGAAGGGCATCCCCCCACCCTCAGTACTGCACGTAGAAAAGGTCATACGGAGACGAGGCGCTCGCACTCCCCCCGTAGCCCGAGACCTTCACGTAGTAGGTGCCGGGAGAGAGGTTCCGTGTGATCACCTCGTCCCCGCTCCCCGTGGCCGTCGCCAGGGTGCTCAGGTCCGCTCCCAGGAGCGTCAGATCGTAATCCACTCCCGAGGGCACGGCCAGGTACAGAACCACGTGCCGCAGCAGGGAGAGGTGGAACCGGTAGTAGTCCACATCCCCCGCATGGGAGATCAGGGAGCGCATCTGCTCCCGGCTGAGCAGGGGGCCCCATGCCTGCTGGGGCGCGTCGTTCGGCTCGTACTGGTCCCCGGGAACAGTGGCCGCCGCCGTCAGGGTGAAGGGATCCGTCTCGTCCCACAAGGAGCCGAGCGTGAGCTTCACCCGGTAGTTCCCCCCAGGCGCAAGGGAGGCTCCCACCAGCCAGGTGTAGGGCCGGGAGGAGGTGGAGGAGGCGATGGTCTGAAGGGGCGTGGTTCCCTGGAGCAGCTCCAGCATCCCCGCGGATGAGGCAGCCCCTCCGTCCCACACCACGGGAAATGTCCGTCCCGCCACATACTCCGTCGCCCCGTGGGGAAGCAGGATGAAGGGCGGACGGGTCTCGATCGCAAAATCCCCGTCGCTCAGGTCGTTGTAGTCGGGGCTCAGGTACTCCACCACCTTCAGGCGGTAGGTTGTTCCGTCCGCCGTCCCTGCGGGAATCGCCCAGTTCTGCGCCCCGTCATTGGCAAGCTGGGTGGCGATGGTGCTCTGGAAGACTCCCCCCTGCCAGAGCTCCAGGTTCACGGAGGCCGACGGCCTGCCCCCGCTCCATGTCACGGGATAGGTGCGGCCGGGCATGAGGGCCTCCCCCCCGTCCGGACTCAGGACCCTGTAGGGAGGAACCGCTATGCCGAACACCCCGCTCAGCACCATGAGCCCGAACGACCCCTTCCGTCCGGTGAGCCGCACGGTGTAGTTCGTCCCCTCGGCGAACGTGCCGGGAACCGCCCACCGGTAGCGGCCCGTATCGGGAGCCCCTGTCACAATGGCGCGCACCACCTCGGTCCCCGCAAGGAGCTCGATGTTCACGGACTCAAACGGCTTCTTTGCCTGCCATTCGATGAGGCCCCTCCCCCCCACGTTCCACACATCCCCCGGGGCCGGCGCAACGATCCTGAGATCATATTCCGACTCCCCGAAGAACGCCACCAGGAGGGGCTCGGGGTCCTTGTCCTTGCACCCCCCGGCCGAGAGAAGGAGTGCCCCCGCAACGGCGCCACAGTTCAGCCAACGGAAAAGACACATCACGGCGACACCTTCCTGTATCCGATGTATGCTCTCCACTGTGTCCACTCTCTTCCTGCGGGACCCCAGAACGACTTCCTGAAATCCCCCCCCACGCTGAACTCGCTCCCCAAATTCACAACACCCCCGGCATAGAGGAAGGGAGAGGAGACATTGGCCTCGTTGGCGGCCCCCTCGTTGCTCCCGCTCCCCGTGATGGCAAGAGAGGAGACCTGGTACCCCGCCCCCGCCTCGGGAATCAGGTACTTGAAAAGGGGAAGCACCGCGGCCCCCAGGGAGAGGTTCATCCCCCGGAGGTACACCGTCTGGACGTTTCCCGTTGTGGGAGTCAGGTCATAGCTCTGCTGGAAGTATGTTCCGTGGAAGACGAGGGGGAGCACCACGCCCCTCACCCCCAGCTCGAACCCCACCCTGTCCTTCAGCATCCCGTCGGCCCGGGAGCGGCGGTAGGCGGCGCTCAGGAAATCCGCCTTCTGTGCGCCCCCGTTGAAGGCCCAGCCGTTGTTGTAGGCCCGGGTCTCGTCTGTTCCCGCCACGGCAACGGAAAGCGCACGGAAAAACACCGACTCCTCGCCGCGGGCCTGCCCGGGGCCCGCAGGAACCCGGGACGGCCCCACGACGTCGGGCAGGACCGCCAGATAAACTTCCTCGTCCAGTGTACGTCCCTCCTGGATCGTGATCTGCCGCCGGTCCGTTTCATGGTTCTTCAGGCTGCACTCCAGCTCGTAGGTCCCCACGAGCAGGTTCCCCACAATATCCGCCCCCTCCCATGCCCGAACCTCGGCGCCCTCCCTGAGGAGCCGCACATTCGCCTCGGGGGGCCGCACCTTCACCCGCAGCCGTCCCGTCCGGGGCATCAGCTCCACGGACCGGGAGAGATCCTCCCCCCGCCGGATCGTGATCACCTCCGTCGTGTCACGGTAACCCGCACACTGCACATCCAGGCGGTATGTCCCGGGGGCCCTCTGGATGGGGGCGGCGGGAGAAACCTCCTCCCGGTCCAGATACACCCGCGCCCCCTGCGGGCGGACGGAGAGGATCAGCCGGCCCGTGTTCTGTCGGAGGACGACCGAGACCCGTGTCTTCTTTCCCTCCTGCACATCCAGCACCGTATCCGCATCCAAATACCCGTCCCGCGTGAGCTTGAGCCCGTAACGCCCCGGATAGACATAGACGACATCGGGGGTCTCCCCCCTCTGTGCGTTTTCCCACAGGATCCGCGCCCCCGGAGGCACCGAGGAGATCTCCACGGTGGACTGTTCCAGCATGGGGAGCGTGAAGCGGAAGAAGTTGCTGGTGGGGCTTACCGCAATCGTATCCACGCGGCTCCTGTATCCCTCCTTCTCCACCCTGACCGGATATCTCCCCTCGGGCAGGACCACGGGCCCTGAGGCATCCACGCTCCTGCCCGCCACGCTCACGCGGGCATCGGGGGGTGTGCACTGGATGGTCACGGAGACCCTCTCCGCCTTTCTCTCCCCCGTCACCCTGATCTGCCACACCCTCCCGCTCTCCAGACGGATGCCCTCGTCGTTCAGGATGATCCTCAACCGCTCGTACCCGGTCTTCCAGATCGTCACCACACGCTCCTCCGGCTGGAGGTACAAGAGCTTATCCCCAGCCAGCAGAGTATCTCGCACAACCCCATTGTTGGCCTGGTACGACAGCCCCTCCAGGTCCGTCACCACCACCAACCCCGCACACACCCGCCCGTTCGCATCCCTCACGCTCGAGGCAACCAGCTCCCCGGGCAGCATCTCCCCCTTATCCACAAGCCGCAGCTTCGCAAGTTCCTGGGCCAGACCCGGCAGGGCGGCCGAAGCCGCCACAAGAGCGGTCAGCACGGCCATCCGAACACTCCAGGCAAATCCCGTCATACGCCTGTCCACGTGGTGATTCCGTCTTCGCCGCCTGCAACCGAACCCATCTTCACCTTCCTTTGCGTTCTTCATCCCCCGCCTACCCCCGACCGGCCTGGTCTTCCCCTTCTTCATTCATCGTTCTTCGTTCTCACCTGTTTCATGCGTGAGAGAACGTAGTATATCCCGATGCCCTCGTTCCTCCACCGGGCCATCACCTGAACGTCCTGCAGCACCACCGCCTGGGTCTCGTGCCGCACCTCCTGGGTGGATTCCCTCGTCTGCTTCAGGAGGGCCTCGGTTCTCAATACCAGAGAGCGGGCCAGGTTCCTCCGGGCCATGGCCTCCGCCTCCCTCCAGGAACTGGACTCATAGAAGTACTCGGGCGCTACACCCACGGCGTACACCTGATCCGGCTCGGACGGCAGGGTCATGGTCCATCCGGGCGGCTCCCGGGAGGGGGGAATGGGGGGCCGCCCCGAAGGGCCCGCCATATTCCCCGGCTTTCCGGCCAGCACCAGCGTCATGTCGCGGGTCCGGAACGTATCCAGGCCCGCAAGGCGGGCCATCAGGCGGAATGCCCCGACCGTGTCGTAGTGCTCGCGGTACACGCCCCCCATGAACGCCGTGCGGTCCTCGCTGGAGACGAAGGCCTGTGCGGTCCGCACCTCCGTCAGGGCATGGCGCGCCCCCGTGTGGCACGCATCCATGAAAGCCCGGGCCGCCGATGAATCGGGATACGGAGAGCTCTGGGCGTACCCCACCTCGCAGCCGGGCGCCGCCTCTCCCTGAGAAAGAAACCAGGGAGGGTAGGCGCGTGTCGGCAAACCCGCCGTTCCGCATCCTGCCGCCCCCAAAAAAAGGAAGAACAGAAGTGCCGGTCTCATGTTCGGCCCCGCCTGTTGTGTCATTGGCTTCGGGGAAGTCCGCCCTGGCGGGGGACCGGCCCTTCGGGGGGAGTGTCCAGCGTGTCTTCTTCCTCCAGCTCCTGCAGCACTTCCGCTGCGCGGCGCTCCACCCTCCGGGCGGTTCTGTTCATCATGGTGTCCCGGGAGAGCGAGTCCCGTTTGGCCCTTGCCGTGCGGGCAAGAGACTCTATTTCCCTCTGGATCTCCCGTTCATCCGGACGGCTCCCGGGAGCGGGAGGTGTGAATGCCGGCTGCGGAGAGGAAACTTCCTCCTGTCTCTCCCGAGGGGCGGGTTCCTGATCGGGGGGGTCCGGGGAAATCTCCCGGGGAGAAAGCCCGGGTTGTGCGGGCTCAGGGGCCGCCTCCCGTGCGGCTTCCGCCGGGGCCTCCTGCATGACAGGCCCGTCCTGCACCGCCGGCTGTTCCTGAACGGCCGGTTGCTCTCCGACCCCCGGCTGATCCTGCGCCGGGGTCCGAGGGGCATCCGACGAGCCGGTCAGGAAGTACCTCCCGATGAAGAACAGAATCACCCCCGCCAGAATCCCTCCCACGGTTCGCGTCACAATCTCTTTCATGAGTCCGTCCTTTCAGAAATGACCGGCCACGCCGGGCCCCAGCGGGCACGGCACATTCTTCAGAAGCCCTGGAATGAACGGCATGAATGCAACCGGCGATCCAGACCGCCCGCGAGGCGGATACGGCCTCCGCCGGAGGGCGCCCCGAAGGAAGCGCTCCCCCCCCCGGCCCGCGGAAAAGTATTCCTTCCGTCCTTGAAAAACAAGTCCGGCCGTCCTTCACGGGATTCTCGCGCAATCCTCACAACTCCCTGACATTCTCACCCCTTCCCCGCACTACCTTGAGCGTGAAGGCAAGGTTCTCAAGAGAAAGGAGGCCCCCCCCACGTGCCTTGCGCCGCCCCGGATGCCGCTCTGCTCCCCAAAGCCCGCCCCACACCCCGCCTCCGGCCGCGGAGGGGATGCACCGCCCCGTCCACCTCCGCACCCTCCGGCCCGGCATCCGGGAGCCCTGCGCACCGCAACGTGCGGGGGGGTCTCCGCCTCCTTCCAGCGCTCCTCTTTTTGGCCCTGCCCGCCTCCTGCAGGCTCCCCCCCGAGGCGGAGCCTGCGGGCGTAGCGGACCTCCGCTTCTCGCCCAGCGCGTTCGACTCATTCAGGGCCAACACCCAGATCCGCTATTCCCTGAAGGTCCCGGCCGTCGTCACCATCATGATCGTGCAGAGAGACACAACCGGGCGCCTTCTGTATGTGAACACACTCGTGGCAAACACCCTCGAGACAAAGGGCACCCACGCCCACACCTGGCTGGGCGACACCTTCACCGGGTACTTCGCCCCTGCGGGGCTCTACTTCGGCATTCTCCAGACCGGAAGCGAACGCTTCGAGGCCGCGGTCCGTGTCTTTCACTTCTGATCCACCACTCAGGGAGGTCGCCATGCGCACACCCGTTCCCATCATCCCGTTTCTTGCCTTGTGCATTCTCCTTCTGGGGGGATGCGACACGAAGGAGGGCACACGTCCCTCCCCCGATCCCGTCTCCCCCGGACGGTTTGAGGAAACGGGGGAGGATTTCCTGATCGGAGCCCTCCAGGAGCTCCACTCCATCGCCGAATGGGCCGAGAGCCGCCCCCTTCCCCCCTCCGCCCCCGGCGGGAAACGTCTGCTTCTCAAGACCGCCACAGACACGGTGTACGTGTACGGCCAGGTGATTGCCGGCGGGTACGGGGCCGTGGTGACCGAGCGGAGGGCATATCCCAAGGGCATCCTGCTCATCACCGTCCGGAAATCATACGGCAAGGGGGGAGGCCGCATCGTGACCGACACGAAGCGGTACATCTCCTACGAGAACCTGAGGGACGACGAGCCCCAGCAGAGCAGTTTCACGGAGATGTACGGGCTCTCCGCCGATACCATCGTCACGCACGTACTCCGGAACGGAGTGCTCGAGACCTACACATTCCGCCTCCCCGTCATCACCCGCACGGTGAACCCTTCGGACGGGTCGGTCCGCATCACCACCCGCTATGCCTCGGAGGGGAAGATCGTCTCCGAGGTCACAGACGGCGCGGGAGCCCTGGTCTATCTCCGGAAGAGCTACGGGCTTTCGAGCGGGGCTCTCGTGACCCGCACCGAGTACCCCGACAGCTCCTGGCGGAACACGCTCACCCTCGGGCAGGCCGACGGGACTGTGTTCAAGGAGATCACATCGGGTCCCTGACCGTGCGGAACCCCCCCGGGCCCCGCGCCGTTCTCGCTGCGGCGATCCTTCTCCTGCTCCCGCATCCCGCTCGAGCGCAGAGCTCCGGAGGCGCGGTGCGGGAGGGGGGTCCGGCGGCATCCGCCTCAGGCGGGGTTCACCCCGATGATTCCCTTCTCCTTGCCCCGCTGGACCGGGCCGTCGATCTGGCTCTCCTCGAAGAAGAAGGGAGTTCCTTCTGGCGGCGGATCATCCCCCGGGTGCGCCTCTCGGCGTCTCTCGGAACATCGGAATGGCTTTTCCCCGATCCATCCTCGGCCCTTCCCTGGACACCCGTGCGGGATGCGTACGGGATCTCGGCCGTGCTCTCGCTCGAGGATGTGCTGGATTTCGACCGGCACACGACCGCCGTGCTTCGCCGCCGCCGGCTGGAGGCACAGAGGGAAGCCGCATCCCGCGCACTCCGGCTCCACAGGGAGATCCGCCACGCGGAGACTGCACTGGCCGAAGACCTCCTCCGCTACACGGGGATGCTCTTCCGCCAGGGGGAGGCGCCCTACGAGGCCCTCATCGGGGCGCGGCTCCGTCTTCTCCGCCTGAAGGAGCCCGATCCCACGCGGGATATCCCCAGGGAGGAGGGGCCGTGAACCCCCCTCCCCCCGGGCTGCCGCAGAACGGCATCCCTCCCCACGCAGCGTGAGTCCGGCTCCCCGCCATGCTCGCAGGCGCCCGTCGGATCATCGGAGGGGTCCCCGCTCTCAATCTGGATCCGTTTCTCCTTGCCGAGTCACAGCAGCCGGGCCCCCACGGGTACATCCTGATCGCCCACCGGGAGCCCCGCCCTCTGTGGGACCTGCTCATCCTGGAAGGACCGCGCATTATGGAGTGCGCCCGCATGACATCCGATGCCCGCTCTTCCGTCTCCCCCCAGCGGATCGGGAGCCGCCTTCAGGACCACAGAAGAAGCGCCTCGGTGTTCCTGTTCGAGGCCTCTTTCGAGCTCCTGGAGCGATTCATGACCACGCTCCACACAGAGCCATGCCTCAAGGTCCACACAGCGTCACTCACGCCCC
Source organism: Bacteroidota bacterium (assembly GCA_049587715.1). GTDB lineage: Bacteria > Bacteroidota > Ignavibacteria > UBA10030 > UBA6906 > JBAVEL01. The sequence continues at coordinate 2,347 of JBAVEL010000135.1, read as the reverse complement.
GCCAGATCCGCGAGATGGTGCGGGCGACGGGCTGCCGGAGGGGAATTCTGGAACACAACAGCTTCGGGGAAGACCCTCCCCTCATCGAGCTGCATCCACTGGCCCCCGGCGACCCCCTCCCCCGCCCCTCCAACGGCCCTGGGGGAGGGCGGCTTCTTCTGTATGACCTGGAGGCCGCATCGGAAGGGGGGATTGCCGAAACCCCCCGCGGGGCTTCACACGCCCCTGTCGCTCTGGAGTCCCCCGCCGATCCCCCCGTACGCACGACTCCCGAGGATACCCGGCATGACTCCTCGGAGGGATGCGGCAACCAGATGGAGATATTCGACGGCGGGATCCGGCGCTCTTCACCCCCTCCGCCCGCCCCTCCCCCCGGGTCCCCCGGGGCCGGGCCGACGGAAAGCCCGACTCAAAGGGAAGACCCCGCGGACCCCTATCTCTTCGCCTTCCGTCGGCTCTTCCGTTCATTCCGCCGCGAGGCGTTCGAGTGCCTGGGGGGAAGATGCGAGGAGGTGATGGCCCGCGCCGAGCAGGAGGTGCGGCTTCTGGAGCCGGGCTTCAACCTCCTGGAGCCCCCGCCCGAGGCGGCACCCCTTCTGCTCTCCGTCATGGAGGGAATGGTGGAGCGCGCCCCCCTTCTCAAAAGAGGCCGGCTCCGGCAGACCGCCCGCACGCTCGTGGCCGATCTCTACAACAAGCACTACGACCTCCTCGAGCGCCACAACGCCGTGGACAGGGTGGAGCAATCCTATGTGCGTCTGGGGAAGTAGGAAGGAGACCGCTCCGTGAAGTGGTTCCATCACGAGTGCGCCGCCAAGCACGACCCCAAGCTCCAGACCCTGGGGGCCGCCTTCGGCGCCGAGGGGGCGGGCATCTACTGGGGCCTCCTGGAGGAAATCGGCCGGCTCTCGGACACATTTCATCTCCGCATCACGGGCCTCTCCCCCGAAGCGGACGCGAGGCCCCTTCCTTCTCTTGCGGGAAGAACCGGCCGCCCCATCCCCCCCGGCAGGGTTCCCGTCATTCCGTTCAGGATACTCGCCCGCATGCTCTTCACCACCCCGCGGAAGCTGGAGGCGGTTCTCGGCTCATGCGTGGAGGTGGGGCTCTTCGACGGGGAAAGGTGGAGCGGCTTCTCGCTTCTCTACAGCCCCTCCTTCGAGCTCAGGGCGGATGACTACTCCCGGAGACAACTCAGAAAGACAAATCCCTCCGGCCAGTCCCCCCGTTCCCCCGCCCCGGGCAGCTGGACTCTGTTCGGTGAATCTCCGGACACTGGGGGTACACCCGCCGCACCCTCACCGTATCCCGCCCCTACAGACAGAGAACCAGAAGGAGAAGAGATACATATGCCAATTGCTGACGCAGGGGAAACCGACCGTTTATCCACAGCTTATCCACAGCCCCCTATACACGACCCGTTCCTCACAAACCCCTCCCCCGAGGACTTCAGGGCCTATGCACGGCGGTGTCTGGAGGTTCTCCACAGGTGGGAGGAAGCCTGCGGGAGGGCCTTTTCCTGGCGCCCCGCCGAATCGGAGCTCCGGAAGCTCTTCTACAGTGGCACCCGGGACTGGAAGACCGCCATGTGCCGGCAGGCCATGAACCTCCTGGGCGAGCGGGTGAGCTATCCCGAGCTGGTTCTCCGGGCATTCTCGCTCATGCTGGATGCCTCGGCCAGAACCCGGATTCAGAACCCGTTCGGGTGGCTCTGGTCCTGTCTCCACGGAAACGGAGGAGGAACTCCCCCCTGGGTGCAGCTTATCACCGCGCGGGAGGAGCCGGCACCGCACCCAGGCCATGCTTCCCTCCCATCCCCGGGCCGCAACAACGGCCAGAGGGACCAATGGGCGGCCCCCGGCGCCGCACACCCGTGACCGCCCCCGCGCACATCAGTTTCGGGTGGCTTGTGTATCTTGTTCTGCTTACTCCCGCGGGGGTGCGGCTTTCACTCCTGAACGGGCTCGTCATCACGGCCGCCTCCCTCCTTCCCGACCTGGATACGGAGGCGAGCGGAATCGGACGGACTCTCCCCTTTCTCTCCCGGTTTCTTGAACACAGATGGGGCCACCGCACGCTCACGCATTCACTCCCCTTCATGGGACTTCTCGCTTTGGTCCTTTCCCCTCTCCTTGCGCACGAGGGGGACCTCTACGCGTGCATCATGGCAGGATACGCTTCGCATCCCTTCCTCGACTCCATGACCGTGAACGGGGTGAGGATGTTTTATCCCTTCTCCCCGCTCCGTTGCGTCTTCCCGCTGGAGGTGAACAACCCGCACCGATACCGGGTCCGCTCGGGTTCGGGAATGGATCGCACACTTACAGTCCTGTTTCTCCTGGCCTGC
>JBAVEL010000134.1:0-13046 GCA_049587715.1 Bacteroidota bacterium | reverse complement strand
GAGTAGGAGAGCCCCAGGGCAATGTCCCCGAAGGAGAAGAACCGCCCCGTTCCAAAGGGCTGGGTTTCGGTGGTTATCTCCATATCCTCCATTCCCAGGGAAAGGAATGAAACCCCCACTGCATCCTCCGTGGAGAGATGATAGACCGCCCCCAGGAAATCATGGCGTATGTCCACCACATACTCCGTGTGAGAAGCGATCACCTGGTTTTCGGGGAACTGGACAAGCCCGGCGGGATTCCAGAAGAGAGCGGAGACATCGTTGGCCACCGCCACGAAGGCCTCTCCCATGGCACTGCCTCTTGCCCCGGCGCCGATTTTCAGAAACTGAAACGCCGAGATACCGGCCCTCTGGCCCCCCAGATTGGGGAGGAGCTGCGAGACGGCTTTCTCCGGAGGGATGACCCCGGCCAGGATCGAAAAGACCGCTATGACGGAGAGGCGCCGCATGCTCAGAACCTGAAGGCAAGGCTCAGCCGGACGGTGCGGGGGTTCAGGTACCGTGCCGGATTGTAGGGGAAGGGGCTGATGTCCCCCGAGAGCTGGGGATACAGCGGGTCGTTGTAGGAGGCCGGCGTCGGGTCTCCGTACTCATACGCCCTTCCGGTCACGGGGTTGATAATCTGCGCATTCCGGTTGTCCAGGAGGTTGTCCACCTCCAGACTGGCAATGATCTTGCCCACCCCCGCATCGAAGTACTTCTCGAAATTCAGGTTCAGATAGAACCAGTGCTCCCCCACCTCCTCCAGGATCCGGTTCTCGTCGCTCCCGTAGAGCAGCCGTCCGCTCCTCGGATCCCTCCCCAGTTCGATCTGAGGGGTGTACCTCTTCCCCGACTGGTAGAAGAGCCGCACGAAGAGGTTGTAGTCATCCAGGATGCCCTCCCCGAACCCGAACAAGGGCTCCCCCTTCTGTACGTTGAAGTTCAGGTTGGCGGAAACCTGTACGGGACGATCCCAGATGAGAAACGCCTCGCGTATGGTTTCGGGCTCCCCCTGCTGGACGCGGATCACCGCCTCGTTGGGCGTGGAGCTCTTTCCCGTGGCGATGGAGTAGGACCCCGACACCGATCCCCTGAACCAGGACCCGATCCGTTTCTTGTACTCCACCTCCACGCCCCTTACCCGGGCGTAGTCGGTATTGAGGTAGGTGGTGTAGGTGGAGGAGGTTCCCCGGGAGGAAACCCGCCGGACGGTCTTCTCCGTGATGTAGTCGAAGATGTCCTTGTAGTAGGCGGTGAGCGACATAACGTCATTCCCCGAGAGCTGGTTCCGGATGCCGAGCTCGTAGGCCACCGTGGTCTCGGGGTTCAGGTTCGGATTCCCCACCGGCAGATAGGACCGCACGCTGGTTCTCGTCAGCTTGGAATACACAAACTGGGGGCGCGGGAGCTTGGAGAAATGCCCGTAGGAAAAGAAAAGCGTCTGGTTGTCCGAGATCGGATGCGAGATGCCCAGCCGGGGGCTCAGCCGGGCCTTCCAGCGCCGCCCGAAAAGGGAGAAGGTGTCGTCCAGGTACTGATCCCGGAGCCCGCGGGAGATGACGAGGGAGGAGGAGGTGTCCGCCGCCGCGTCGTCCACGTACTTGCCGGGCATCCAATAGTCCAGACGCAGACCGGCGTTCAGGATCATCCCGCTGAGGGTGATATTGTCCTGCACGTACACCGCACCCTGCACGGGGTCCACCCGGTAGATGTCGCTGTCGAACGCCGCGGGACGCACCCACGGCTTTACGATGTCGGCAATCTGGAGGCCCGAGGAGCGGATCTCGATGCCGGTCTTGAACTTGTTCTTCTCGCTGAAGTAGTTCGTCAGGTCGAACTTGAGCGTCCGTTCCTCGATGAAGTGGTCCCGCCAGGAGGTGGGGGCTCCGATGTCGTAGAAGCCGTCGCCCGGGATGACTCCAATGGTATCCGTTGTCTGGTTGTAGTAGCTGACGGGATAGGTGACAATGTCGGCCGGCTCGATGTACGCCTCGAAGCTCTTCCCGTTCGCGTCCCCCCGCACGTGGGCCGTGTAGATGCTGAACCGGAGATCGTAGAAGGTCTGGTTGCTGAGGGTGTGGGTGAGCGACCAGGAATGCTGGATGTTTCTCTGGGTAAACGTATTGGCGCTGTCGGGAATGTACTGGAAGAGGTACTGGTACCCCGGATTCGGCTCCACTCTCTCCAGGGTGGTTTGGATGGTCTGCGTGTTCTGATCGATCACCAGACTCTGGGTGTGGGTGTAGGAGAGCTTCACCACGGGCGCCGGACGGAACGTCAGCTTCGTCAGCAGGGAGTAGTTGTTGCTCCGCCTCGGTGCATACCGCCTCCCTCCGTAGATGGCAGAGGAGAGTCCTCCCGGCGCGATATCCTCGTAGCCGACGGGACGCCCTCCCGGACCGAGGGTTTCCACCCACCGGGTGTACCCGTCGCCGATGTTCCCGTAAAAGGTCCCGAAGAAGGAAAGATACCCGGGAATCAGCGGGGCGCTCAGGTTCACGTCCATGATGTCCGTATTCCAGTTTCCTCTGGAACGGGCCCCCAGCAGACGGTCGGTCTTCCAGGATACGCCCCCGCTGACGCGGTCCGTCCCCTCCCGTGTCGTGATGTTCACGATTCCCGACGTTGCCTGACCGTATTCCGCATTGTATCCCCCGGTGATGACCTCCACCTCCTGAATCGCGCCGGGGCTTACCTGGAGTCCGAACCCGGTCCCCGCAAGGGGATCCTGCACCGAAACCCCGTCAATCAGGAACGCGTTCTCGTGGGTCCTCCCCCCCCGGATATGAATCTCGTTGTCTGACTGCACCACCCCCGCCTGCAGGGAAACGATGCTCTGCACATTCTGGACCGCCGCCGCCTGGATATCCGCCTGTTCGATGCTCCGCCGGCTGGAGGTTTCCTCGATGTCAAACAGGGGCTTCTCCCCCACAATGACCACCTCTTTGTCCAGCGCCAGGACGGTTTCCTCCATCCGGGCTTCCACCGACGCGGTTCCCCCCGCCTCCACGCGGATGGAGGTGAACTGCATGGTCTTGTACCCGAGCAGGGTGACCTCCACCGTGTACACTCCCGGGTTCACGTTCTCGATCCGGACCTTCCCCCCGGGGTCGCTGGCGCCCCCGTAGTAGGTCCCCTTCACGATCATGTTCGCCCCGGGGAGGGTCTCCCCCGTACGCGCATCCAGGATCCGCCCTTCGAGGCGTCCTCTCCCCTCGAGGGTGCGTCCCTGGGCCCGAGCCTCGTACGGGAGGGCCGCCACCAGCAGGCAGAGCAGGATATGTCGCAGACCCGGCATGCTCAGAAACGCCGTCTGTTCACCGCGTGGGCAGGGTTGAATTCATGCAGGAGGACCCGCTCCAGGAAGGCCCCCATACCCTGTCCCGCCGCGGTATTGTCCAGAAGATGGAGGGAAAGACCTATGAACACGATCGTCCGCTGCCCGTCCACCACCGCCACGTTGGGGGAACCGATGTACCGGGGAGGGCTGTTGGCGGTATCCGGCTGAAGCCGGTAGATGTACCGCGCGTCCGACCTCCTGTACAGGGGCCGCATGAAGATGGAATGGAACGTGAGAGGCGCCGGGGGGAGGACGAACGCCAGGGGTGGATACGGCTCCCCCGGAAGGGAACTGTCCGCATACACGCGGTACCCTCCGGGAACGCGCGTGTCTCCCGGCGCCGGCCTCGGGGTGAAGGGCGCGCTGCTCACGCTGTCGATCGGTGCGAAATCATTCAGCGCCCCCCGTGCGTCCGTGGAGCTTTCAAAAGTGGTGGAGAAAAGAACCTTCCCCCCGTTCTGCATGTACGTGAAAAGGGTCAGCTGGGCCACCCCCAGGCTGGGAAGGGCCTCCGTGTACCAGAGCACCTGGTCATACAGCAGGAAGGTGTAGATGAGGGCTGGGTCGATGAAGGGAGGGACCAGAATCCCCGTCTTCCCGCTCCGCTTGTCCTCGGGCCTGAGACCCCTTCCGATGTTCAGTTCGTCCACATCCGAGAATCCCCCCCCGGGGACCGCAGCCAGGCCCGCCCGGTACCTGAGCCGGGCTGATGCGCTGTCCGAATTGATGTAGTCGCCCACCAGGAGCAACCTGCCCCGCGGCCGCCGCACGAACCAGCGGTCCGTACCCGAGGGCATGGCAATCGTCGTGCTGTATTCCCCCGCCACATCCCGGGCCTGCACAAACAAAACGTTCCTGTCGTCCAGCCGGAGCCCCCGGAGGGTCCCCAGGAACTGACGGGAGAGGAAGACTCCGCCGTAGACATCGGCATCCACCTCCGCGCCCGCAATGTCGCTCCGCGCCCGCGGGACCACGATGGTCACGACCGTATCCCGCACAGGAACTGTCAGCCACCGGGAGGGGTCGGATGTGTCGTTCAGGGCGATCCGGTACGAGGCCAGGGTGTTGCTCCCGTCCGCATCGCGCGCCGTCCAGGCGAATGTAGCCGCGGTATATGTGGTCTCGGGCTGCTTCATGACCGCCGTCCCCGTCCGCGGATCCAGGACAAACGCGATCGTGGGCGGCGTGTTCCGGATGGGAAATGCCCGGACGGCGCCACGGGGATCCACCGCCCCCCCCAGCCCCTCCAGCCGGGTGTCTCCGCCATCCAGGACCCCGTTCACATTCGCATCCACGAAGGGCTCCGGGTTCATCCGCACACGGCTTCTCTCCTCCAGAGCCGCGGGAAGACGCACCGAGTTGTCCACCGCGCGGACAAACACGGTGTAGGTCCTGAAGAGGGTGTCCAGGGGAAACGAGATGAGCGTGTCGTTCCCCGTCACCCATGTGTATGCGAGGGTGTCGGGCGCGGGAACGCCTCCCACCTGCCCGCCAAAGGCGGCATAGGCGAACAGGAAGCCCCGCACAAGGCCGTCGGGATCCTCCCCCCACCACCGGAGATGCTGCCGGCTGACCCCCACGCCCACGGTCGAATCCGGGTAGAGCCAGAGATAGGTGACCGGGGTGCTGTTGGCGATGGGCCTGTCCGCAATGGTGTCGGTACAGCGGAGCGAGAAGGCCAGCGGAACCAGCAGCAGGAGAATGTGCCGAGTCTTCACCGGAGGCACCCGCCGCTACTTCAGAAGCACCATTTTCCTGACCGCCGCAAAGGACCCCGACTGCAGGCGGTAGAAATAGAGGCCGGTGGCGAGCCCGCGGCCGTCCAGCGTGATCGTATGGGTCCCCGCCCCCTGCTCCTCCTCGAGAAGGGTCCGGACCTCGCGCCCGAGCACGTCATGCAGGGTGAGGGTCACGTGCCCGTCCCCGGGAAGGGTGTAGGTAATGGTGGTGGCGGGATTGAACGGGTTGGGATAGTTCTGGAGAAGGGCAAACCCTTCGGGGCGGGGCGGGCTTCCGCCTTCCACCCCCGTGATGGTTCCCCAGTCCGCGTCCGTCCGGGGACAGATCTTGTACCTGTTGAAGCTGTAGAAGACGACCCCCGTGAGGGAACTCACCCTGTCGTTCAGCTTCAGGATGGTTTTTCCGAATGTGGTATCTGCGGCCCGATTGGAGTACCTGTGGGTTCCGTCCCGCCGCACGATGATCGGCCCGCTTCCGTCGTCCACCTCGAACTCGGTGTCGTCGCCAAACACCGGGTTCAGAGCCGACACCCGGACATCAACAAGGCGCACCAGCATCCCCTCGTACATCTCGGCCGCGGGAGTACCATTCCCCACCGTGGGCCCGAATCTCCCCGTGGTGAGGTCCACAGGCGGCGCGGGAGGCAGTCCCGTTCCGTGGACGGCCACACTCGAAATCCCCTCCACCCGGGTCACGTCGAACTGCTCGTCGATAATGCCCCCGACGGTCACGCTGTCGCCGTTGCGGAGGTCATAGAGCAGGGGATCCAGACCCACGAACCAGATGCCGTTCCAGGGCTCGTTCCCCGCCTGCATGTACCAGGCGCTTGTTCCCCCGCTCGTCAGGGATGTGGCGCCGATGTGCGGCGTATCCGCCGTGACCACTCCGCTCAGACTCGCGAATGCCGCCGTGTAGGCGCCCCGCCCGTTCACGTACGGAGTGTACTGAATGTCCCGGATGGTGAGCGCCCGGTCCAGGACCGTATAGAAGAAGAACCCCTTGGAGGTGTCGGAGGCCGCTCCCCCGAAAGCGGAGCTGGCCAGGACGGCGGCGTTCCCCTGCGTATCCAGAGCCCTGATGAAGTAGTGCACGAATGTGTTCGCCGTCTGCTGGGGCACCTGCCCTCCCCAGGTGCTGTCGGCCGGGTTCACCAGGGTCATGTTCGCCGGGATAAGGGGACCGTTGTTCAGACTGTACAGAAGCGTCACGCTGCTGATGGGGAATCCGCCCGCCTGCTGGCCGACCCGCACGGTAATCGAGGCGGCGCTGTCTGGGCCGACCACGATGGGGTTCCGCCTGTGGGTGGTGACGCTCGGGGAGACCACCCCGATCTTCACGTCCCCCCGCCAGATGGGGGCCACACGGTAGCCGCGGGGGTTTTCCGTCGCGGAAGCCGTCGTAATGAACCCCCGGAGACTGTCGATGCGCGTCCCGACCGTGGGGTAGATGAGCTGCCAGACGCTGTCCGCTCCTGCATAGCTGTGGCCCAGCGTGAAGAACCGGGAGACGTCGTAGTCGCTGATCTGGTTCCCGCTCTCATCCACCATGCTGAAGGTCCCGCGCGGGATGTTGACCCTGGCATCCACGGTGGCCCCGGGGAGCCGGATGGTAAGGGCCTCGTACGGTTCGCCCGTGCTGTACTGCACCCTCCCGCCCGGGAAGAGACCGGTATGGAAATCACCGATCGTCTTCCACTCGGGCACGGGGAGGGCCGCTGTCCCGATGATGCCGATGGGGATGCCGGGAATGGGAGCGAACTGGGTTAGGCTGTTCATGCTGGTCAGGGGAAACTCGGACACCACACCCGTCATGCGGATCACATCCCCCGTCTCCACGTTCAGGAAGCCGTCCAGGATGTGGGTGTTGGTGTCTGCAGTGGCCCGAACCAGGATGCCACCCCAGGGATAGGGGTTCGCCCCGGTGTCGGCGAGCAGCATGGTGAACCCGAAGCCCGTATAGGTGATGATCCGGGCGGGCACGACACACACGGCCGTCACCGTCACCGTGTCGCCCGTATACGGGGATATCTGGAGGGTCCAGCGGGACGGCAGCGTATTCTGGAGCGTGTCGGCCCGGCGGAGGGAATCAAGGGGGACCTCCTGGATCTGCCTCAGGGTCACTTCCGGATACTGGGCGGAGAGAACCCCAGCCCACATGCAGAGCGCCAGCGTCAGTGTCAATCGCTTCATGAGTCACCCTCCGACCTGATGATGATGGATAACGGGAATACCCTATTTGACGACCAGAAACTTGCCCCGTTTCACCGCCCCGGTTTCCGCATCCAGAACGCTGAAAAGGTAGAGCCCCGAGGCGATGGCCTGGTCGAACCTGGTGATGAGGTCCCAGGCATGCTCCCCGCCCGCAAATACGGGCGCCTCGTCCGTGCCCCCGAACCGCCTGAACCACTCGATGCCGGAGCCGTCATACGAGGCGGCATCGTGCTCCAGTTCCGCCACGATGTCGCCGGCCAGGGTGTACACCCTGATGGAGCAGCGGCGCGGGAGGTTGGTGAAGTAGATCTTCCTGTTCCGTTCCCCCGTCCCGTCCCAGACCGCGTTCACGTAGTACGGATTCGGATAGACCCCCACCTCCGTCTCCCGTCCGCTCGTGGGTGGAGTCCCCGGAACGCCGCGGCGGATCTCCACCTTGCTCTGCAGGGGTTCGATGCCCGCCGCCGAGTCTCCCCTGTCGAAGGCCGCCACTCCGTACAGATACTGCCACCCGTTCAGGTGCGGCACCTCCGACCCCGCCGGAGGGAACCGGTACCAGTATGCCACCGAGTCCCCCGGAAAGTACCTGGGCTCCGGCAGGAGAATACTCCCGAATCCCGTGTTGTACCCCGTGCCGTTTCCGGGCACGTCGAACTCGCCGGCCAGGCTCAGCGTGAGGAGCAGGTCCTGGGGGCTCGTGAAATCAGCCCCGGCGTTGGAACGGAAAACCCTGTAGCCCTCGAAATCACGCTGGCGTGTGATGGGATCGATGGACTCTTCCGAGGTTGACTTGTCCCAGTAGAGCGCCACGCTGCGGGATTGCACTTCGATCCGGACCTTCGGCGGGCGGGGCGGCTGGGGAAGCTGGAAGCGGTCCAGCACCCCGTTTCCGTTCAGGTCCTCCCCGGCATCCAGGGAGTCGTTTCCGTTCACATCCTCCCCGTCGTAGGCCTGCTGGCAGAATCCGGCGTTCGTATACAGGGTACTCCTCTGCTCCGGCAGATCCGAGCCGGCGGGGAGCGAACCCGCCTTCCGGGCGCAGACCACCCCGAAGGCCACGTTGATCGAGTCGCCGGGATACAGGGTTCCGAAGGACCCCGTGGACAGAAGGGTCGTGAAATTCCCCGGAGCCAGGCGCAGGGGGTCGATCTTGTTCCGGGGAAGGGACGCCCGCAGGCGGTCATACCGGCTGCGCGCCCCCCCGATGTTCTCGGCATCGTCGGCGGGAGAGAAATAGGCAACGTCCCCCGTTCCCTCCAGCCGGAAGATCCACGCATTGTAGAAGGTGCGGCTCCGGAGGCTGTCGAGCCGGCTCACCCCCTGGGGAAACGGCGTGGCCCCCAGCAGACGCACGCCGATGTAGCTGTCGGCCGGCGGGGGCGTGGGAATGCCCGTGAAGTCGAAGGTGTACATCATCCGCAGGGAGTCCGTGTATCCGTTCCCCCCCTGCGTGAAGTAGCCCGTCGTGCCGGGTCTCACGTTGTTCGTGTTGCGAACAACCGCGTTGTTCCAGAAACCGACATACACGTCGTCCAGGGTGTCGGCGCCTTCGTTCACGATTGTATAGCTCAGGATCACGAAGAAATCGGCAAAGGGGAAGTTCCAGGCGAAGCTCTTCTGGCGGACTACGATTCCCATGGGAGTGTGTTCGGGAATCGTGTCTCCCGTGGAGGGATTGCGGCGGTTCAGGTCGGAACAGACGGCCAGGAAATCCTGGTGGCTGATTGCCTCCGGGTCGTAGAACCGGGACTCGGGCAGCGAGGATCTCTCCGTCAGGCCCGCCTCAAGCTCCGAGGTGAACTCGTACCCGGCGCCGATCCTGTTTCCGGAGGCCCTGTCCGTGGCTCCCGTGGACACCAGGGTCTGTCCCGAGAGCCGGGAAACCCCTCCCACCCACAGGCCCCCCTGGTACACATGTTCGATCCGGGACCCGGCGGGGTATTCGCAGGAGGGCTGGTCGGGCCAGTAGGAATTCCGCGTCCCGATAGTTCCGAAGTTTGTCACCGTCAGGCGGAGATTCCCCACGCTGGTGTAGTTCCGGTCCGTATCCTCCAGCGGCTTGGCCGGCAGAGCGCCCTCACCTCCCGCGGCGGCGCACGGAAGGACCAGGGCCAGCAGGAAGGCGAACACACCCACAGCAGGGATGCGCATAGGGACAGGGATTGCCCGGAAAAAGAGATGAGACGGCGCAGGCCAATATATCCCATCCCGGAGGGAAAGTCAAGGAAGCCGGGCCCCGGCCGGCGCTATGGAACGAGGGAAGTGGAAAGCCTGTCGGAATAGACGACGAGCTGCTGCCCCGGTCGGATCAGACGCCCGCGAAGGGAGTTCCAGCGCCTGATCTGCTCCTCCCGCAATCCGTAGGCCCGCGCGATGCTCCAGAGGGTCTCCCCCTTCCGCACCACGTGCAGCATCCGACCCTCCGCCACCGCCCCCCGCCCGCCCTCCTTCCGGCGGGCGCTCATGGATGGGCCCACTGCGGAGGCCTCGGGGTACACCAGGAGTGTCCGGCCCGCGAAGATCCTGCTCGTCCGGAGGTTGTTCCACCGGCGGATCTGGTTCGCACGCACCCCATGCAGGCGCGCAATCTTCTCCAGCGTGTCCCCCTCCCGCACCACGTGCCGGATGGATCCATCCTGGGGCTCTTCGCTCCGGACGGCCTGCGTCCGGGGGGTGGAACCTGCCTGCGTCCGGGCCCCCTCCGTGCTCCGGTCGGTCCACACCACCAGCAGCTCTCCCGTCCGGATCGGGCGCCCGTACGGGATGTCGTTCCAGTTCCGGATGTCCGCGGCACGGCAACCGAACCGTTCGGCAATGTGTCCCAGGGTATCTCCCGTCTTCACCTTGTACGAGACCCGGGTCTTGTCAGGCCCCCCTCCCGGCCGGGTGCTCCGAGCCTCGGCCCGGAGGCGGCGGCTTCTCTGCTCTGCCGGAACAGCGCGCCGGAGCTCTTCCGTCCGTCGGGGCCCGGGGAAGGATGCTGCCGACATCCCGCCCCTCCGGACGGGGATCACCAGGTCCTTTCCGATCCGGATGCTCCGCCGGGACGTCAACTGGTTCGTCTCGCGGATGATCGAAGAGGCGATGCCGTAACGCGATGCAATGGAGCCCAGCGTTTCTCCGCGCCGCACCTTGTGCACCACGTATTCCCTCTTAAGGGAATCGGGGAGCGCGGCATACCGGATCTCCCACGCCCCCGCGGCACCTGCCGGGACGCGCAGGGAATATCCTTCGGGGCCCGGCGGGGTGCACCACTGCGTCAGCTCGGGGTTGAGTCCTCTCAACTCCTCCTCCGTGGTCCCCGCGCAGGCGGCGAGCACATCCATGTCCACACACCCCTCCACCGTCACCCTGTCGAAGGCGACAGGCTCCGCACGGGGGACCCCCTCGAAGCCGTATTCCCCCGGGTTCATGGCTATCAACGTGACGGCCACGAACTGGGGCACATACCCGCGGGTTTCCCGGGGCAGGTGGCGGAGCATTGCCCAGTAGTCCGTGGTTCCGCTCCTCCGGATGGCGCGGTACACCCTTCCCGCACCCGAATTGTACGCCGCCATCGCCAGGTACCAGTCGCCGAATTCCGCCTGCAGATCCCGCAGGTGCCGTGCAGCGGCACGGGTGGCCTTCTCGAAGTCCCGGCGCTCATCGAACCAGAAACTGCTCTGGAGCCCGTAGAGACGCCCGGTCCCCTTCATGAATTGCCAGATCCCTACGGCACGGGCCCAGGACCGGGCCTGGGGGTTCAGTCCGCTTTCCACCATTGCAAGGTGGATGATCTCCTCCGGAACGCCCTCCTCCCGGAAGATCCGCCGCATGAGCGGGAAGAACCGGCCGGAGCGGAAGAGCCACCGCTCCATGTGTTCGCGGCCCCTTCCCTGGTAAAAGGCGATGCTTCGCTCCACGAGGGGATTGAGCACGAGGGGAACAACGGTCTCCACGGGTGCGACGATGCCGCTTCCGGCCGCCAGCGAATCGGTGCCCTCGGTGAGCTGGATCAGTTTCTCCCGGAGAGCGAACACCGATGCCTCGGGCCCGAGGGAACCAATGTCGGCGATGTACTGCCCGTAGTCCTCCACCACCGTGTTGCTCAGGTCGTTGAAGTCCTGGTTCTCCTCGATGCCGGGAAAGTAGCTCAGCTCGTTCAGAACCGCGATGGCCTGCTCGAACTGCACCGCAGACCTGAGGGAGTCGCCCGTCTCCTCCGCTGCACGAGCGGACAGGTAGTGCTGGCGGGCCCGTTCCAGCAGCGCGGCCACCGCGGAATCACTGCTTGCGTACTCTCCCGCGGGCTCAGGGAGCGGGGCAGGCGGATCCTCCGCAAACACGATTGGCGGCGGCATCTCCGGCTTCGCGTTCCGCCCCGTCCGGGCGGTCCCCCCCCCCGCACACCCCCCGGCCCACAGCAGTGCGAATCCCGCCGCGATGCAAAGCCCCTGGATTCTCATAGTAGCGTGTATGCTCTCCGTAGCTATCCCTGCAGCATGACGCATGCCACGCCAAGATAAACCTTGCTGTGAGAAGAATCAAGCAATTTTCTTACGGAGGCGGACTTGGGGGCGGTAAGAATTGCCCCACGGGAGGAGAAAAAGGGGTATCCGGGGGAGGCCTTCCCTACACCCAGCGCTCCAGCCGCCCGGTTTCCTTCAGCTTGAGGCGTTCCCAGTAGATCTGCCCCACCATCCCCCCGAAAACAAAGATGATGCTGGAGTAGTAGACCCAGACCAGGAGAACCAGAAGGAAGGCATAGGCGCCGTAGATCTTCCCGATGGCGGAGAACTCCGAGAGATACAGCGCGAAGATCTTCCCCGAGACGATCCAGACGGCCGTCGTGGTGAGCGTGGAAATCAGACCCGCCGCCTTCGGCGGAGGGCTGTCGGGGATGTGCCTGTAGATGATGTAGAACATGACACCGGTCAGAGCCACGATGATCGCGGTCGGTATGCTTCCCCCCAGCCACCGCAGGTCCAGGGCGGCGAGCGCAGGGGTGCGCGCGGCGATCCCCTCCCCCAGGGAAAGCACCCAGAGGGAGAGCGTGGTGGCAAGGAACAGGAGGAACACCAGAAACACGAAGCCGACGTGGCGGAGGATGCTCACAAAGAGACCGCGAGTCCTCTGGAGCCCGTAGATCACATGCAGAACGCTCCGCAGCGCATCGAACAACGATGTTGCGGTCCAGACCAGAACGACCACCCCGAAGATTCCCAGGGACGTCCGGTAGGCGATGATGTCGGCCACGACCGTGAGGATGCTCTCCTTGATGCTCACGGCAAACGGTTGGGGGGGGAAGATGGTGTCCAGGATCTGGTGCAGCTCCCGCATGCCCGCGTCGGATGTGTTGAGGAAGATGCCCAGAGCGGAGGCGGAGAGGAGCATCAGAGGGATCATCGTGAGAAGGCCGTTGAAGGCGAGGCCGGCCGACAGGAAGAGGATATCGTCATCCCTCACCTTCCGCCCGATGCCCCGGGCATAGAACCACACTGCCTCCGCCGCCTTCAGCAGAAACCGGACCGCGCGCATCGTTGGCTCGACCATGGCGTCTCCGTGATGGTCCCCGCGCACAAGCTCAGCCGGGACGCAGGTGGGCGAACCGGTGAAGGAGGAGCTTCCGTCCCACGCTCTCGAACTCCACCGTGACCCTCTTCTGCTCCCCTCTCCCTTCCAGGGCCGTGATCCGGCCCCGTCCGAACGTCTCGTGAACGACCCGGGCTCCCACCCGCAGCTCGGGCTCCTCCTGGGATTCGTCCTCCCAGGCGCGCACCGGGTCCGGCGTGAAC
>JBAVEL010000133.1:0-6179 GCA_049587715.1 Bacteroidota bacterium | reverse complement strand
CTTGGGACGCGCCTCGTTCACGGTGATCGTCTGCCCCATGAAGTCGGTTCCGTTCAGGGCCTGGATGGCCGCCTTTCCCTCGGATGTCTTGAACATCTCCACAAAGCCGAACCCCCGCGATTCGCCGCTGAAGCGGTCTTTCACGATGCTGGCGGACATGAGCTTCCCGAAGGGCTCAAACGCCTTCCGGAGATCCTCGTCCCCGGCCGTCCGGGGGATATTGCCCACATAGATATTCATGCCTTCTTCCTTCCATCGAGTCTGGAGTGTCCGGCGTTTCCGGAGGTATGTTCCTACTCATTGTGCGCCAATTTTCGCCCGAATGCAAGCCCCCCCCCCGGGGGGGGGCGTTTCTTGGAGAATTCCTGCGGGCTTTGTATCTTGGGGGCACGATTGCCGTATCCAGAGGGGATTCCACATCAGGAGACCTTCCGTGAGCTACCGACCCTGCGTCCTTGTTTCGTGTGCGCTCCTTCTCTTTCTCCCCGTGAGGGCGCAGTCCGGCGGGAAGGGCATTCACGCCGGGTTTCATTTCCTGGCGGGATTCCCCGCCGGGGAGTTCAAGACCAACATCACCAGGAACGGGTACGGGATATCGGGGCAGATCGGGTATGCCCCCGCCGAGAACCCCTTCTTCGTGGGGCTCGAGTTTGCCTACGCCAACTACGGAAGCGAGACCCGCACCGAGCGGTTCAGCACCACCATCCCCGACGTCCTGGTGGATGTGAACACCGACAACAACATCGTGCTGGGGGACCTGCAGCTCCGGCTCCAGCCGAACACGGGCTTCTTCCGCCCCTATCTGGAGGGCGCGGTGGGGTTCAACTACCTGTTCACCGAGACGACCATCAAGAACAGGGGCGGGGCGGGGGAGGAAGTGGCCTCCTCCACCAACTTCGACGACTTTGCCTTCCAGTACGGAGGCGGAGGAGGGATGATGTTCCGGGTGTACGAGTCGGATGATCCCACAGAGGGCCTGCAGGAGGTGCTGGTGGATGTGCGGGTGCGCTACCTGATGGGGGGGGAGGCGGAGTACCTGAAGGAGGGATCCATCCGGAGGGAGAACGGGCAGGTGGCGTACGACGTGCTCTCGTCGAAGACAAACCTGATGACCCTGCAGATCGGGGCGGCCCTGCGCTGGTGAGGAATGCCGGGAGGTGCGGCCCCGCGTGGAGTCCGCGATCGGAGATCGCTGCGCCGGAAACGGGGGGCTGAGGGGGGAAACGATCGGGGAAAGAGATGTCTGCGGGGAAGGCGGCAGCATGGGACGGCAGGACCTGCGGGGCTCCGGGGGGGAGGGGTCCTCAGCGGCACAGGCGGGCGCACGCCGCAAGGGCCTCTGCAACATCGGGAGAACCGGCCGCAGCAGACCGGCGAGGCGGGGAACCCCGGCGGGCAGGGGTTGCCGTTCAACGGCTCATTTGGTACCTTTCTCCGGGCGACGGAGGCAGCCTTCGAGCCCTTCCCGTTCCTTCCCGAGTCACTCCCAACGACGTTCAGAACCGGGGAATCCACCATGCACATCGCTCAACGGATGCAGCGTCTCGGCACCGAGACCGCCTTCGAGGTCCTGGTAAAGGCGAAGGCGCTCGAGGCGCAGGGGAAATCCATCATTCACCTGGAAATCGGCGAGCCGGATTTCGACACGCCCGCCAACATCCGCACCGCGGCCGCCAAGGCGCTGGAGGGCGGCTACACACACTACGGTCCCGCGGCCGGGCTTCCGCCGCTCCGGGCGGCCATCGCGGAGCATATGAGCGGGCGGCTGGGCGTGCGCTTCGCCCCCGAGAACGTGGTGGTCACGCCGGGCGGCAAGCCCATCATGTTCTTCACGGTGATGGCCTGCGTGGACGAGGGCGACGAGGTGATCTACCCCAACCCGGGATTTCCCATTTATGAATCGGTGATCAACTTCGTGGGGGCGAAGGCGGTGCCGCTGGCCCTCCGCGAAGAGAAGGGATTCCGGTTCGACATCGAGGACCTGAGGAAGCTGATCACGAGCCGGACGCGCCTCCTCGTCATCAACTCCCCCCAGAACCCCACGGGCGGGATTCTGACGAAGGACGACCTCCGCCAGATCGCCGAGCTGGCGGTGCGGCACGACCTTTTGGTGCTCTCGGACGAAATCTACAGCCGGATCATCTATGACGGCTTCGAGCACACCAGCATCACGACGTTTCCGGGGATGCCCGAGCGGACGGTTGTGCTGGACGGGTTCTCCAAGACCTTTGCCATGACCGGCTGGCGGCTCGGGTTCGGGCTGATGCCCCCGAAGCTGGCTCAGCTTGTGACCCAGCTCCAGATCAACAGCAATTCCTGCACGGCCAGCTTCACGCAGATCGCCGGGGTGGAGGCCCTCCAGGGGCCCCAGGAGGAGGTGCACCGGATGGTGGCGGAATTCAGGAAACGGCGGGACGTGATCGTGGAGGGGCTGAACGGCATACCGGGCTTCAGGTGCCACAAGCCGCTGGGGGCCTTCTACGTGTTCCCCAACGTGCAGGGGACGGGGAAGGACGCTCGCTTTCTGGCCGAACATCTGCTCAACGAGTGCGGGGTGGCGTGCCTTTCGGGCACGGCGTTCGGGGCGTTCGGAGAGGGATACCTCCGCTTCTCCTATGCCAATTCGGTGGAGAACCTGAAGGAGGCGGTCCGGAGGGTGCGGGAGGGCGTGGCGAAGCTCTGAGCTTTCCGTGCGGCGGAGAAACACGAAGCCCCGGCCGGTGGAAGGCCGGGGCTTCGTGCTTCTTCCCCTCTACGGACGGGCGGTGCCCGGCTCAGTGCGTTTCGTACACCCCGAAGCCGTTCGTTCCCGCCACGATGTTCCCCCCCGCCTGGGCCAGGATGGACACCACCACGAGCTGCTCGGCGTGGGGATGCATCCGGCTCCAGGAGGCCCCGCTCGAGTACGATTCGAACGCCCCCCGGTCCGTGCCGATGAGGATTCTGCCCGCCGGGCAGACGTCAATGGAGTACACTGCCGTGCCGGTGAAGCCGTTGTTGACGGCATGGAACGGAGCCCCGATGTTGGCGCCCCTGAAAATCCCCTCCCCTCTGGATCCGACATAGATGGCCCCCGAGGCGTCCACGCCGAGGGAGGTGACCACCACGTCCTCGATGCCGGGTCCCGCCTTCAGCCAGTAGGCCCCGTCGTAGTTGGAGTAATAGACCCCTGCCCCGTCCGTTCCCGCGATGATGGTCTCACCGTTCACGGTGGCCAGACTCAGGATCACGTTGTTGGTGAGCCCCGCGGAGATGGAGACCCATGTGGCCCCGTAGTCAATCGAGCGGAACACCCCCCCGCCGCCCGTGCCCGCGAACAGATAGCCGCTGGAGCAGATGGTGAGGGCGTTCACGAAGGAGTTGGTGATCCCTGCGCTCGTGTTGGTCCAGGTGAGGCCCCCGTCTGCGGAGCGGTACACCCCCTGATCGGTCCCGGCGAAGATGTAGCCGGCAGGATGCGAGACCACGCAGTAGACTCCCGCGGTCGAGAGCTCCTCGCCCACGGCCAGCCAGGCGCTTCCGAGGGTGGGGCGCTTGAAGACTCCCCCCGCCCCCGTGGCGGCGAACACGGCCCCTGAGGGATCCTCCGCCATGGAGAAGATGAAACCGGCAAACGGTCCGCCGGTGTGGGTCCACTGGGCCTGTGCAGGCGGGGCGCCGAGCAGGACGGCCAGCCCGAGCGCACAACACAGCTTGAACATTTTGCTCATACATCCTCCCCTGATTGATGTGTTCGAGTTCCGAATGCCGATCCCCCTATTCCCACCATGCCAGCACGTTGGCGTCGCTCCCGTTCCCGCTTCTTCCGGAAAGCGTGGCGGTGGCGTTTCTGATCGCTTCGCTGGAGTACATGACCGTGCCGCTTCCGTTGCCGATGCAGTTTCCCTCCGAAGGCGCGGGCGTGAGGGCGATCAGGGCCCCGATGACCGTGGTGTGGATGTGCACGGGATCATCCACGATCATGAGTCCCTTGAACGTGCCGCTGTTCAGGTTCTTCATGATGGCGTTGCGCCACTGGTTGTGTACAATGAGAATGCCGCTCCCGTCAATGCTCATGGACTGCCATGTCCCGCCGGAAGGAAGCTCCACGTAGGTCACCCCCCGCAGGGGGAATGTGAGGGCGGATGGGTTGGAGACATACTGGCTCCCCCCGATGCCGCTCTGGGCCATGGCTTTGAGACGCCCCTCGGGGAACCCCATGGCAGGGCCGCCGATGATGCTGTCGGGGGAGCCGGGATATCCGCCGGGCCAGGTCTGACCCGTCTTGATGATGTTGGCATTCCCCGGCTTGGCCGGGGCGTAGTCGGTGCCCCCGGCCGTGCCCCCGATCGTGGAACTACCGCTCTGGGAAAGGGTGCGGGTTGTCCATATCCCGTTGGTGCCTCGACCCGCCACCAGGGCCCCGGTCATGCGGTGCTCCCGCCCGTCCACGGTGAGATTCCCGAGGGTTTTCACCGGGTTATTGGTGGTGATGGCGGCCCGCACCGTTCCCGGGATGTAGCCGAGCGGGACATAGGCAATACACGTATCTCGGCGGGTCAGGTTCAGACGCGCCGCATTCATGGTGCTGATGGCGCGGACCCGCACCACGTCGGAGCCGGAAAACACGGTGTCGGTCAGGGTCACAGTCACCCTTCCCCCCAGCAGGGAGAGGTTCGTGTACCCCGTCCGCCAGGAGGGGTCGTCGGCCAGCCGCATGAGACCCATGTGCGCCCCGGCCTGGGCCAGGTTCTGGGCGTTCTGACGCTCGAAGTACTCGGCGGTGGTCGCGTTCAGCTCCTCGTTGGTGTCCTGGAGGGTCAGAAAGACGTTCCCCGATATGAGAATCAGCCCGAAGAGCACAATCACGAGCGATCTGCTTTCCATGGGTCACCTCAGGTTCTTTGGACGGATGACACGATCCCACGAGATGCCTGTGTAGCGGCCGTCGGCGGAGGCGTTGCCCTCCGAGTTGACCAGCACCCGCACGGCCCGGATGTTCTGCCGGACGGTGGTGAAGTTCCCCAGCCGGTCCAGGTACCAGAGGCGGAACTGGCGGATGCCCGTGTGCACGGGGTACGGTGTGCGGTTGTTCACCACCCGGTAGAGCGTCCGCACCTGCCTGTTGCCCGAGGCCCTGGAGGGGACGGAGCCCAGGTAGTAGCGGATGCTGTCCAGGGCGCCGTTGTTGTCCAGATCGGTCCGGAAGGTGATGCGCGCGGTGTCGGCCAGGGTGACCTTGATGCTGTCGGCCACCCGGTAGCCCATCTTCCGGAAATCAAACTCCAGGACTTCGGTGGCGGCCGAGAGGTTCTCCTGCTCCCGGAGGGTGAAGCCCATGGTGCTGGAAGTCTGCACCAGGTTCGCGTTGTACCCGATCAGGAGGAGCATGATGAGGCCCCCGATCACGATCGCGCCCACAAGATCGAGAAGATGCTGCATGGCGGCCTCCTAATAGATGAAGGGGTACTGGAGGGTGACGGGGCTCGCCGTGTGGGGGCTGGTGACGGTGACCCGCATGAGCTTGCAGAATGTCCGCACGGAAACGGTGGAGTCGGGCCTGGCGCTCGAACCATACGCGACCGTGGCGGTGATGTTGTAGTTGCCCGCCCGGCGTGTGGCCACCCTGCGTTGGTATCCCTTGTAATCGTCCACGTCGTTGAAGACGAGGGCCGAACGGTAGCCCTGGCTTGTGAGCGTGTCCACGGCGGGGACCGCCTCACCGGAGCCATCGCGCCCGAGGGAGCCGGGCGCCGTGAGGGAGTCGGGCACCGTCACCCCCGTGACCCTGGTCTTGTTGTCGAAGGCCTTGGTCTTGGCCTCGTCAATCACCGACTGCGCCAGAGAGATGGAGGTAACGATGAACTCGTTCTGCTGTGCCGAGACGGTGTTGCTGGTGAGCAGCTCGGTGGTGCTGATGACCAGGCCGATGAAGAGCGCCAGAGTCATCACGGTAAGCAGCATATTGTTTCCCATGGCCCCCCCGGGAAGAACTACCCATTATGACTATTATATGCGATGTACCCTCTCTCCGCATTTGTCACATTATCCCTCTTTCTCCTCTCAAAGTCAAGCCCCCGAGGGTCTGTTGGTGAGCTGTGTCACAGAAAATCAGATGGCCCGACATTCCACGCAAAAAAAGGGGATTCATTGGGCATTCCAGGGCTGGTGGGAGGTCCGGCAACGGGGGAGGAGGGACC
>JBAVEL010000132.1:0-9883 GCA_049587715.1 Bacteroidota bacterium | reverse complement strand
GGTGGGGACCGGGAGGCGGCAGGCGCGGCCATCCCGCCCGGGAGCCTCATTCCCGGCCCTTCCACGCCCGCCGTGCGCATTTGACTTTCCCCCTCCCCTTCCGTACAATCCCCCGGGAACCCTGACGCCGGGGAGAGCGCAGGTCTGCGGCAGTCTCCTCTTCCCGACCTGCACCATCCGGCCCCGCCCGTCCGTGCCGGACATCCCGCGGCGCGGCTCCCACCCTGGAAGGGGATCCTCATGCACGCGATCCCTCTGGAACAGGCCGCCCCCTCCGCCCCGGCAGTCCGGGCAGCCCGCCTTACCCTTGAAGCGTTCGACGCCTTCAACGCCGGATTCAGGGACATCACGCGCCGTGGACGCACTCCATCCGAAGAGGCGGAACGGAGAGACGCGGATACTCTGATGCGGAGAAACCTCACCCGGTTTCTCCTTCCGGTGCTCCTTCTGGGGGCTCTCGAGGGAGCGTGCGCCCAGTTCATACGGGAGGACATCACGATCTCCGTCGGGGACACATCCTGCACGCTGGAGGGCCTCTACGAGTTCTCCAATCCCTCCCCCCACTCCTCCCTCTGGCCCGTGTTCTACCCTCTCCTCTCCACCCCCACGGTTCCCTTTCCCGATTCCATCGGGGTGGAGGATGCGGAAACGGCGGAACCGCTCCCCTTCCTGAAGGGCGATAGCGGCATTTCCTTCTCACTCCCCATGCCCCCCCGGGCCGAGCGGCGTGTGAGGATCGGCTACCGCCAGCCCGCGCCCGCCCGAAGCATGGAGTACATCCTGACCTCCACACAGAGATGGAAGCGTCCGCTGGAGCAGGCGGTGTTCACGATCTGGATGCCCCGAACCATGGAACTCACGTTTCTTTCCGTATCTCACGATTCAATCATCCGGCGGGAGGACCGCACGGGGTATGTCTTCGCACGCACCGGCTTCATGCCCCGGTCAAACCTGGTTCTCCGCTGGGAAAGGAGACTGCCATGAAACGCTTCATCCTCGTGTGTGCGGGCGCGGTGCTCCTCCTGCTCCTGCCCCACACGCCCCACCGGGCCAATCCCATTCTGGAGGGGTACTTCAACGAGCTCTTCTTCTCTCCCTCGGGCTGGCAGCTCGAGATGCACCTCATCTACCCCACGTCTCTGGACGGCTGGTACATCACATCCCGCTCGGGACAGGCTTCCTTCCGGAGCGGAATTGAGGTGGGGGGGGTGTACAGGATCATCACCCGGGACAGTCTGCTGGGGCCTCTCGACATCAATCCCGCGGGAGACAGCCTCACCATCTGTTCGCCCCAGTTCCGGGTGGGGGTTCTCATGTTCGGACCCGGGTGGGGGATGGGCCCCGCCCCGCGCCCGCACCAGTCCATCTGCCTGCTGGAAGGGGGTGCCCTCTACTACCTGGACAACACCCCCACCCTGGGGCTCCAGAATGACGGAGCAAACGCCATGGGAACGGTGAGCGGCCGCATTACGGACACATCCGGAGCGCCCGTTTCCGGGGTGCAGGTGCTCTGGGGCCAGCCCTTCCCCGTCGTCACATCCGACACGGGAGGCCGTTATTCCCTCTACGAGTACGCATCCAATCTTCTTCTCACATACGTGCACCCGTCGTTCTCCACGGCCCATCACTTCATCCAGATATGGCCCGAGAGCACCGTCACGCTGGATGTGGTGCTGACCCGGGTGATGGGAGCGGAAGAGGCAACACCCGGCGGCGTCTCGTTCGGACTCCGGGAGGCCTACCCCAACCCGTTCAATCCCGTGGTGCATCTGGAGATGATGATCCCCGAGCGGACCGGCATCCGCCTTGCCGTCTATGACGTGGCGGGGCGGGAGGTGGCCCTTCTGGCGGAGGGGGAGATGAGCCCCGGCCATCACAAAGCCCGCTTCGACGGCTCCGCTCTCGCCGCCGGCACGTACCTGGTGCGCCTGGAAGCGGGCGCCCGCAGCGCCGTCCGGAAGATCCTGCTCCTGAAATGAAACAACCCGGCGCGGCGCCGGGGTTCAGCACCCCCCTTCCTGCGCGGGGAGCGGGTACGCCCCCGATGCTCCCCGGACGCCTCCGGAAGCCGCAGGCGGGGTGCGGGGGGAGGCGAAGGAGCGGATGCCCGCGTGACGACACAGTCGTCACCTGAGATGCCAAATGACGAAGGAGGCGACACCCTGCGGGACCATCATGAAAGGAATCTTCCCATGAGACACATCCTGCTTGCGTGCCTGCTGTCGGGCGCCGTTCCCCTTTCCGCCCAGGATCTTCTCGAATGGCCCGCCCTCCCCGTGGAGCGGAAACTGGAGCTCTTCAAGGACAAGTTCACGTTCTCGCAGGGCGAGGAAACCTACTGCCTCCAGATGCAGCTGGACCGCGAGCCCGCCTTCGACTATGCACGGCTCCGGGGGGTGACGAAGGCCGCCATCATCGGCTTCAACGTCAACCTGGACATCACCTCCGCCATGACCGAGGGAACCAGTCTCTTCGGCCAGCGGGAGGAGGTGGACGTCACGGCCATCAACCCCATGGCCGACTCCATGTATCTTCTGCTGCGGAAGCGCCTGGAGGGCCTGGGCATCCGGATCGTGTCACCCGCACAGGTGGCCTCCTGTCCCGCGTTCGCGTCCCTCCCCTCCAACGATCCCTGGAAGCTGGCCCTCTACGCCCCCAAGTGGCAGGTCACGGCCCATGCCTTCGCACTGAAGAGCATTGACATGGACGACGCCTTCTACCGGGATGCCGAAGACTCCACGGAGATCCTTACCCCCTTCCGGGACGTGGCCTCCCAGCTCGGGGTGGACGTGCTGATTGTGGCATCCTCCACCATCCTGGTGGACTACTCGGACACCGACATGGAGCCGCAGCTTTACACCTCCACCTGGAACGACGAGGGCCACGAGCACATCTACCGGGGCCTGGAGTTGGACTTCCTGAACCCCCGCAGCCCCGACCTGGCGCACTTCTACATCGGCAGCATCGCCCTGGAGAGCGACGAGGACATGCCCGAGGTGGACATGGAATCCGACTTCGCCCGGTCTCTCATGACGGCGCTCGGGAGCGGAAGCTACACATTCCGGCTGGACTTCGTGAAGCCCGTCATCATCGCGGGTTACGATGCCGCCCTGAGCGCGGTGACGGCCAAGCTGGAATCGGAAAGAGCCGCCAGGTAGCCATCCGCCGCCCACGGGGTGCCCCCGACCCTCCCCCCCGCCTGCGCAGAAACCGCCGGCGGGGGAGGCGGAGAACCCACACATGGAAACGCACGGCAACCCGGAACCCGAACCGCACGGCCCCTGACTCCCATAAGGGATAACTCCCCTCCATACCCCTCCCGTGATGAACGGCCCCGCCATCAGGCGCCTGAGCGTTGCGGCGCTTCTCCTTCTCGACTGCGCCGTTCTCGCCCTCTCATGCCTGAACCTCCCCGCCCTTCTGGGGCGCCCCGCAGCTCCCTTTTCGGTGGAGAGGGACGGGGACTTTGCCCGCGTGGGAAGGGCGGCGGAGGCCGGCCTGGGAGCGGCGTTCCGGGAGGGAGACCTCGTTCTTTCCTGGAACGGCAGGCCCCTCGGCTCGCAGGCGGATCTGGATCTGGATCTCATGTCCAGGAAGGCGGGGGAACCGGCCCGGGTGTCTCTCCTCAGGAAGGGCGTGGAGATTTCCGCCTCATTTGCGCTCAGACCCTTCTTCACGGTCTCCTATGTGGTGGCGGTCGCGGCCATCGGCCTCCTCACCTGGCTCACCGCCGTCTTTCTCCTCCTCCGGAGGCCGCAGGATCCCACCGCCCTTGCGGCCCACTTCGCCCTCGTGGGGATGAGCGCCACCGTCATGCTGGCCTGGGAGGGAGCCCCCGCGCGAACGCCTCTTGATGAGGCGGCCCCGGCGCTTTTCTTTCTTTCGTATGCGCTTTCCGCGGGGGCTTTTCTGCACTTCGCACTCGTCTTCCCCGCCCGGCTCATTCGGAGCACCGTGCTGAGGTGGGGTCTCACGGGGGGACTCCCTTTCGGCATTCTCATCCCCACCCTTCTTTCCTGCAGAGAGCTCCATGCCCATCCCACGGCGGGACACCTGGCGGGGTTCAGGGGCTGGTTTCTGGCCTTTCACATTCTCCTCTGGGGCTTCATCCTGGGGGCTCTGGTGATCCTTGCCGTGCGCTCTGCCCGTGCGTGCCAGCCCGAGGAGCGGAAGAAGCTCCGGCTCCTTCTCTGGGGAGGCCTTCTGGGTGCGGGCCCCTTTTTCCTTTTCACCACACTCCCCGATATTCTGGCCCCCGCATGGAGCATCCCCGAGACGTACACCATGCTGGCCTTTCCATTGATACCTCTGGCGGTCGCCACGGCCGTCATCCGCTACAACGCCTTCAACATACAGGTGGTGGTCCGGCGGAGCACCGCCTACGCCCTTGTGGTGGCAGCCCTCTTCCTCATCTATGCAACGGGGGTGGCGGCCCTGGCCCCCCTTGTGGGGGCGCCGGCACACCTCGCATCGGGAGCGGCGGCACTCCTCACGGCACTCCTCTTCGAGCCCGTCCGGAATCTCCTCCACCGTCTCGTGGACCGGAAGTTCTTCAGAGTGGACTACGATTTCCGCATGGCGGCCGCATCATTTCTACAGGAGATCCGGTCGGCGGGAGACACAAAGGACCTGGCGGATGCCGTGATGCGGAGCACCACCCGCATCATCCCTTCCGAACGGGTGGGCCTCTTCCGCCTCGTTCCCCCCTGCACACGACTGGAGGTTCTCGTCTCGGAGGGGTTCCCTCCGCTGGCGGGGCACGGGGTTCCCTTCCACCTCGAAGCGCTCAGGAGCCCTCTCCGGACCCCCGTGGGACTTCCCGATCTCGTGGAGCCCGGCGTGCGGGTGGAGCCCGCCGACCGCGGGGTATTCGAGCGGTGGGGCATCGCCCTTGTGTTTCCCATCCTGGACGGAAACTGCCGTCCCATCGCATTCCTCGCCCTCGGGCCCAGGAAATCGGGCGCCCGCTTCAGCAGCGAGGATGTGGACCTCCTGGTGAGCGCCGCCGCCCAGACGGGGCTTGCCCTGGAGCGCATCGAATCAAGGAAGGAGGTGCGGCTTCACGAGGAGGAAGCTGCGCGGCTCGCAGAGCTGAACCGGCTCAAGACCGACTTTCTCTCCTATGTCTCCCACGAGTTCCGCACACCCCTTGCCGCGATCCGCCTGTTCGCGGACCTCATGGAGGATGGGAACCACGCAGACCCCGGGAGGCGGAAGGAGTTTCTGAACACCATACGGGGGGAAGCAGACCGTCTGGAGCGGATGGTGGGAAACGTGCTGGATGCAGCCCGGATGGAGGCGGGCTCCCTTCCCATGGAGGTGGCAGCCGTGGACCTGGTCTCCGTTGTCTCCGCCGCGCTCGCCCGGGCCGACTACCGGCTCACGGGACAGGGTTTTTTCGTGACATACGAAACACCCCCTGAACCCGTCACCGTGTGCGCCGACTCCTTCATGCTGGAAAGCGCGATCCTGAACATCATAGACAATGCCGTCAAGTACTCCCCCGGGGAGCGGCGGCTCGGGGTGCGCGTCTCCAGGGAGGGGGAGTTCGGTGTGTGCGCCGTTCAGGATGCGGGAATCGGCATTCCGCCTGCATCCCTTCCGCACATCTTTCAGAGGTTCTACCGGGATCCGGGGAGCGGGAGCCGTGTGCAGGGAACGGGCGTGGGGCTCTCTCTCGTGAAGCACATCCTGGACGCACACGGAGGGCACATCCGGGTGGAGAGCCGGCCCGAAGTGGGAAGCACGTTCACGCTGTTGATACCCCTGGAGGGGGACTCCCCGTGCAGACCATCCTGATCGTGGAAGACGACGGGGCCCTCGCACGGGGGCTCGCCGAGGTGCTCAGGTCCGAGCACTACCGGGCGGTGTCGGTTCCCACCTGTGCGCGGGGGCTTGCCGCCATTCTCGCGGAGAATCCCGATCTGATCATCCTGGACCTCATGCTCCCCGACGGAAACGGCATGGACCTCTGCGCCGAGCTCCGCAGGCGCGGCATCCCCACCCCCATTCTCATGCTCACGAGCCGCACCGACGAGGTGGACCGGGTGCTGGGACTCGAGACGGGGGCCGATGACTACGTCACCAAGCCATTCGGCACAAGGGAGCTTGTGGCCCGCATCCGGGCCCTCCTGAGGCGGAGCGGGCAGGATGCGGCCGCGCCTCCTGAGCTCCATACGGGGGACGTCTGGATCCACTTCCGCCGCATGGAGGCCCGCAAAGGCAACGAAACACTCCACCTCACGGTCCTGGAGTACCGCGTCCTGGAGCACCTGGCCTCCCGCCGCGGAGAGCCCGTCAGCCGGGAGGACCTCCTCCGGCACGTCTGGGGCTACGAGCGCTTCCCCACCACGCGCACGGTGGACGCATGCATTCTCTCGCTCAGGAAGAAGCTGGAGACGGACCCTTCTTCTCCCCGGCTCATTCTCACCCTCCACGGCGTGGGGTATCGGCTGGCCGGGGAATCATAGCCGGGCCGGGCACAGGCCGGGAATCAGCCGGAGCTCCGGCGACACAGGGAACGGCATCGTGGCGGGCCTCCCCTCACCGCGCCCCCGCCTTCCTCCTTCCCGACCGCTGCACCTGTTGATGCCGGAAGCAGTCGGTGGTGTGGTCGTTCACCATCCCCACGGCCTGCATGAAGGCGTAGCAGATGGTGGGCCCCGCGAAGCGGAAGCCCCGCTTCTTCAGGTCGCGGCTCATGGCGTCGGAGACGGGCGTCCGGGCGGGAACTGCCCGCAGCGTCTTCCATGCATTCTGCCGCGGCGCGCCCCCCACATAGCGCCAGAGGAAGGCATCCAGCGAGCCGAACTCCCGCACAACCTCCAGCGCTTTGCCCGCGTTCACGATCGCCGCCTCGATCTTCAGCCGGTTCCGCACAATGCCTTCATCGGCAAGGAGCCGCCTCACATCCCGGGCGGTGTAGGCCGCAATCCTCCCGGCGTCGAATCCGTGGAAGGCCCGGCGGTAGTTCTCCCGCTTCCTCAGGATGGTCATCCAGCTCAACCCCGCCTGCGCCCCCTCCAGAAGCAGCATCTCGAACAGGTGCCCGTCGTCGTGGGCCGGCACCCCCCACTCGGTGTCATGGTAGGCACGGGAGAGCGGATCCTCCCCGCACCAGGCGCAACGGGTTCGTGTGGGCATGGCTGTCACCTGTGGCCGTTGCACACACGGCCGCTACCTGTTGATCCTGAAGTTGGCCAGCCGGACCAGCGAGGCCTCGTTCCATTCCTGCGGCTGCCAGGCCCGGACGTAAATCTGGGGAAGGCGCTGTCCGAAATCCACCAGCAGGAAGAGGTGGCCCTCGTCGGCATATCCGGTGGAGGAGTAGCTTTGCCTGAGACTGAAGCCGTACTCGTTGGGGCGGTCGTTCTTCCTGTGCATCCGGAACGTGGAGTAGCCCACGTGGATGTCCTGCTGCTGGTCGAACACGCGCCGCTGGTTCTTCAGGTACTCCTCCTTCGTGAGGCGGATGGTCTCGAAGGTGGGCTGGTCCGGCGAGAGCCGCTCGTAGGCCGGCAGGTCCGTGTGTCCGGCCCTCCGGACCACCCGCCCCACGATGATCACCGCCTCATCGGCGAAGATGGAATCCAGCGTGGCGATATCGCGCGTGTGGAAGGCGGTCCTGTATCTCTCCATGAACTTGATCATCACCTGCCGGTTGCGCCAGTCCCCCAGGGAGTCCCCCTCCCGCACGAACTGCTCATACAGCCCCTCCATGATCCCCAGGGAGAGGTCTTCCAGCCGTCCCTCGGGTGTGAAGTCCAGCACGATGTACTCGAGGGCCTGTTTGTTCATGCTGGGATACCGGGTCTTCACCCGCAGCTTCCGCACCTCCCAGCCCGTCAGGGTCCGGTTCACGTCCGCCCGCTGCTCCTCATCCACGAAGGCGGGCCGGTTCTGCCGGATCAGGCGGAGGAGCTTCTCGGCCACAAAGGGGTCGGCCCCATAGGCGGCGCGGATATCCCCCTCGTTCCCCCCGGCGAGCAGTCCCGTGAACCTCTCCACCTCCGTCCCGATCTCCCGCAACACGGGGCAGTCCTCCTTCGCACGCAGCCGCACCCGCCCGGCGGCCCTGGGCTCCACGGGCCGCTCCGGGCGCGGCGCCCCCGTCAGGCTCACCTGCTGTGCGTTGGGGAACGCCGGCTTCAGCACCAGGCCCCATAGCTCCGCCACTTCGCGGATCTCGCCGTGGCTTCCGTAGTAGCTGTACTGCACGTTCACATCCAGCTTGTCGAACCCCACGCTGGAGCCGAACAGCGTCACCGGGGCCTCCCCGTCCTGCACGCTCGCGCCCTGCCGGGTGGAGCCGTCCCAGTAGCTGAAGTCCAGGTTGGCGGCGGGGGTGCCCCGGACGGTCACCTGCAGGGAGATCTCCCGCTCATCCTCCCCCACCCGCCGGTCGCCCACCACCCGGAAACGCGTCCCCCGCAGGATGTCGTTGATGCGGACCGGGATCGCCGTCACCAGGTTCTCCCCCCCGTGCTCCACCGCCAGCTCCGGAATCGAGTTCAGCAGCACAACACAGAAGTAGTAGTACTTCAGGGCGGAACCGAACGCGCGCTGCGATTCCATTTCCCGGGCGTTGTCGTAGATGCTCCCCACCAGCGCCTTCCGCGTCTCGAAGATCCTGCCGACATCCTCCCGGGGAAGGTAGTGCAGCACCTTCACCCCTCCCGCCGCCCGGGAGCGCTTGGTCTGCACGTTCTTCAGGGTCGCCAGGGAATAGGTCTTCACGATGCTCCGGACCTTGTCCTCCAGATCGACACCGGTTTCGGTGACGCACCGCTCGTAATCCACCGTGACCCGGACGGCGATGCTCTGAATGAGCATGGCCAGCGCCCTGTCGGACGCCTCCTGCTCCGTCTCCGCCACCCCCTCACCCCAGCAGTACGCATCCGACCGCCTGATCAGCTCCCAGTCCGGCTCCTGCGCGGCGGCAACAGACCACGCCAGCAGCATTCCCGCACAGAGGAAAGCGCACGGCATGCGGCCTCCCCCGCCCCTCCCGGAACCCCTCCCTCCGCCGACTCCGGTCATTGGACCATTCTCCGATTTTCTCTTCCTGCATACTCCGGGTCCGTCACTGCTGCCCGCTTTCTTCCCCATCCGGCCGGTGTGGCGGACGGGAGGGCCTACTTCCTGATCCCGTACACGTGCCAGGCCTCCGCCCAGTCTGTGTCCAGGCCCCAGAGCCAGGAGAAGTACTCCTGCAGTCGTCCCTTCCGGATCGGCATGGATCCCGGCTTCTCGGGGCGGATCCACGCCCCCTCCGTGTAGGGCACGGGGTCCTTTGTGGCCACGACACTGATCTGGTCCAGCGCGTACTCGTCGGCCCCCTCCAGCCACACCCCGATGGGGGTGGCGTCCGACGACGGGATGATCCGGGAATCACCCGGCCTCACCACGTTGTCCGTATCGTGCACGTTGGGGAAGACCTGATACACATCCCCATGGTGCGTAAGGCAGAAGACGTGGATGTAGCATGGCCGGGTGGCGCGCACGGCGAACCGCACCCGTTCTCCGTTCAGGTATTCGTTCTTAAGCCCGATCAGGGAATCGAACGTCACGGTAAACCCCCTGTCCCGGTTCCGATCGGCCGCAAAGAGGGCCGCCACGCGCATGAAGAGACTCCCCTCCCCCTCCGTCAGCCCGGGCACATGTCCCTCCTCCAGGATCTCGTATGTGAGCATCCTGCCCCGCTCCCGGGAGACCAGCACCCTGGCGGCCATCTGCTCATGCCGCGGGGGGGTCCCGTTCTGGAGGATCTCCACATCGGCCATGTGGAACGCAGACCGGACATCCACCCCGAAGGTCTCCCCCGCATCGATGCAGGCACGCCGCAGGGCAACAAGCCGCCCCTCAGCAATGCTCGCCCTTCCTA
>JBAVEL010000131.1:0-15817 GCA_049587715.1 Bacteroidota bacterium | reverse complement strand
GGTCCGCTCCCCGGGCATCGTGGCCAACGGCCTTTCCCCCCGGCTCCGGGATCTGCAGCTCCGCCTGCAGGCGGCGGAGGGATCGGCCGACTCCGACCGCGCGCGGAAGGAGCTGGAATCGGTGCGCCGCTCCCTCTGGGAGGCGGATATGCTCCTGGAGGAGTTTCTGGAGCGGCAGGATCCGTCGTTCACCTACTGGATGGAGCCCGCCCCCAGGAAGGACCGTGACATTCACCTCTGCGCTTCTCCCACCGATGTGGCCGCCGTGATGGGACCCCTGCTGTTCCGGTCGGACACGACGGCCGTGATGACCAGCGCCACGCTCGCCGTGGGGGGATCCCTCTCCTACTTCCGGCAGAGGGTCGGGGCCCCCGATGTGGAGTCCCTGGTGCTCGACTCCCCCTTCGATCACGCCCGGCAGATGCGCCTGAGGGTTGCGCGCGACATCCCCGAGCCCGATGCCCGGGGGTACGAGGCGGAGCTTCCGGGATGGATCATGCGGAGCATCCGCTCATCCGACGGAAGGGCGCTGGTGCTCTTCACCAACACCGCGCTCATGGAGCGTACGGCGCATCTGGTGCGTGCGGAGTGCGAGGCAGGGGGCTGGAACCTCCTGGTGCAGGGGGAGGATCTTCCCCGGCATGAGCTGCTCGAGGCCTTCAAGCGGGACATTCGCTCTGTGCTTTTCGGACTGGAGAGCTTCTGGACCGGGATCGATGTGCCGGGGGAAGCCCTGGAGCACGTCATCATCACGCGGCTTCCCTTCGCCATGCCGGCGCACCCCCTGGTGGAGGCGCGGGTGGAGCGCATCCGGGCTTCGGGGGGAGACCCCTTTCGCGACTTCTCCCTTCCCGAGAGCATCCTCAAGTTCCGCCAGGGGGCGGGACGCCTGCTCCGCTCCCGGTCCGACAGGGGGTATGTCACCGTGTTGGACTCCCGGCTGGCGAAGAAGTGGTACGGGAGGGCTTTTCTCACCTCCCTCCCCCCCTGCCCCGTGGAGATGCTTCTGGAAGACGGGGAGGCGGTCCAGATCTCGTGGGAGTCGGAATCGGCATAAAATATTTAGAATGAATGGGTTGCAGCGACCCAGGCCCCTCATAGAGTTCCCCGCCCGGCTTGAAGCTTCTTCTATCCCCGTCTTTATTGACTTTTTTTTGTGCGTTTCTTTGAATTCCGCCCAAAATGTATTATCTTCCCGCGGATTTCGTTCCACCTGGGTCATCCCGGCTCACGATTGCCCACCAACCAACAAGGAGGCACAATGGCCAAAGCAATGTCGAAGGCGCAGCTCGTTGCGCACTTCGCGAAGAAGTTCGACCTGACCAAGAAGACCGCTGGATTGATCTTCGAGGAGCAGGCCCGGTTGGCGTATAAGGAGGCCAAGAACTCCTACACGCTCCCCGGAATCGGCAAGCTGGTGCTCGTGGATCGGAAGGCCCGCATGGGGCGCAACCCCGCCACGGGCCAGACCATCGAGATACCTGCAAAGACGGTCGTGAAGTTCCGCGTCGCAAAGGCATGCAAGGAAGCCGTTCTGCCCAAGCGCTCCTTCCCGAGGCCCACACCGCCGCCCTTCCAGCCGACGATGTAGCAGGCAACCTCAGACGCATTGATCTCAGGGTCCCACCGCAGGGCGGTGGGACTTTTTTTCCCCCCCGGCGGTCCCCGCGCGGTTCGTTGAATGTCAGAAGGCCGTTTCGTACATTGAGCCCGATGCGGAGCGGGCAGAGAAAAATACGGGCTTTCCTGCGGAAGCTGGGCCCCGTGGAGCAGGCCCAGGTCGTCTCGTCCACGGCGGTGATCGTATCCATGAGCACGATCATCGCCTCCGTGATACTCACGGGCCAGGAGCCGCGGCTGATGGACTTCATCAGCATCCTGACCATCGGTCTCATCGGGTTCGTGAGCGTGTATTTCTCCCTCACCTACGGCCGCCGGATGGAGGAACAGCAGCAGGAGCTGGTCGCCCTCAACACCATCACCGAGGCGGTGACACGCGTGGTCCGGCTGGACACGCTGCTCCAGACGGCGCTCGACAAGACCACCGAGCTGCTGGGCATTCCGTATGGCTGGGTGTACATGCTGGAGGAGGATGCCCTGCGCTTGAAGTGCTCCCGGGGAACCCGGCTGGATGTTCTCTCCCTGGTGCTTTCCCCCGACGGATCTTCCTCCGCCTGGCTCCATCAGCCGCACGTGGAGCGCGAACATCTGGAGGATCGCCGCGGGGCCATCCCTCCGCCGCTCAAGGAGATGGGGATACAATTCTGGGCCTCCATCCCCCTGCGCTCCCAGGACGGGGTCACCGGCACCCTCGTGGTGGCGGGTCCGGGCTACGCGATGTTCACCGAGCGGCAGGCCGAGCTGATGGAGTCGTTCGGCAACCAGATCAGCGTGGCGGTGCACAACGCCCGGCTCTTCGAGCGCCTCCAGGCCTCGGAAAGACAGTATGCGGACCTGTACGAGAACGCCCCCGACCTGTATCTGACGGTCACGCGCGACGGGCACATCATCGCCTGCAATACCACGGGGGCTGCGGCCCTGGGGCTCCCCCGCGACGGGATCATCGGCCGCCCCCTCACCGACCTCTTCGAGGAGGAGCGCCGCCCGGCCGTGGAGCAGCACCTGCGTGCCATGTTCGAGACGAACACCCGCATGGCCGACGTGGAGGAGCGGATGTCTCCCGTCGGGGGCGAACCCATCCAGGTCAGCCTCAACTCCTCCCTGGTCTGTGACGCCGCGGGGAAGGCGGTGAGCGCCCGGCTGATCGCCCGGGACATCACCGAGCGGAAACGCATGGAAGCAGCCATCCTCCATGCCCAGAAGATCGACAGCATCGGAAGCCTGGCGGGCGGGATCGCGCACGATTTCAACAACATCCTGGCCTCCATTCTGGGGGCCGCCAGCATCATGCGCCGCCGCATGAGCGAGGAAGAGAAGTTTTACAAGTACGTGTCCATCATCGAGGGGGCCGCCAAGCGGGGGTCTTCCCTCACCCGCCAGCTTCTCACCTTCGCCCGGAAGGGGGAAACCTCCTCGAAGGCCGTGGACGTCAACGGTATCGTGCGCGAGACGCTCCACCTGTTCGAGCGGAGCGTCAGCAAGGAGATCGAGATCGTTGCGCGGCTCACCGATGACAGTGTCCTGGTGAACGGCGACGAGGGGCAGATCCAGCAGGCGGTGCTGAATCTTCTCCTGAACGCGCGGGACGCCATGCCCCGCGGCGGCACGCTCACCATCACCACGAGCGCCTTCGTGGCGGACGCCCGCACCACCAGCCAGTTCACATCCGTGAAACCGGGTCCCTTCGTGGGCATCCGGGTCGAAGACACGGGCGTGGGAATCGAGCAGTCCGTCCAGGGCCGGATCTTCGAGCCGTTCTTCACCACCAAAGACAACGGCACGGGGCTGGGTCTCTCCGTGCTGTACGGGGTGGTGCAGAGCCACGGAGGGTTTCTTACCCTGGAAAGCCGGGTGGGACAGGGCAGCGCCTTTGCGGTCTGCTTCCCCCGTTCCGACGCAAGGGCGGTGGCGGCCCGGGACCAGAGGCGGAGGAGGATTCCGGGGGGGAGGGAGCACATCCTCCTCATCGACGACGAGGAGAGCGTGCGGGAGATCGCCCGGGACATGCTCTCGGATCTGGGCTACACGGTCACCGTGTACCCGGACGGCCGGTCGGGAGTGGAGGCCTACCGGAACCGCCAGGCCTCCGTGGACCTCATCCTGCTCGATGTCAACATGCCCCACATGAGCGGAGCAGCCGCGTTTGAAGCCCTCCGGTCCATCAACCCGCGTGTGCGCATCATCATCGTGACGGGATACGGAAGGAAGGTGATCGACGCCGCGAGCTTCCCGGGGGAGGTCAACGGCTTCGTGCAGAAGCCGTTCCAACTCGAAGAGCTCGCCTCCCGGGTACGCCATGTGCTGGATACCCGCATGGTGGAAACGGAGAGCCCCTCGTAGGAGCCGGACATGGATCCCGTCCACATACGGTTGCAGAAGGCGCGTCTCGAGCGCCGCATGTCCCTCTCCGATGTGGCCGACGCCACCTTTATCGACATCTCCTTCCTGGAACGGATCGAGCGGGGGGAGCTGTCGTTCCTCCCCCGGCCGTATGTGCGGGCCTTCCTGCGGGACTACGCCAAGGTGGTGGGGCTGGATCCGGACGAGCTGATGGAGACCTGGGACGCTAACGAGGCAGCGCCTCCTTCGGAACAGTCGGGCCGGGAATCCCCCCTCCCGCAGACCGTTGTGCAGGATGCCGGGCCGGGGACGCCCGCCAGGAAGCCCCTTCCCTTCGGCCTTCTGGCCTTTGCCTCCGTGGTTGCGCTTGTTGCCGCCGTCGCCCTCTGGAATCTTCTGGGCGTGGACACCCCCCCGCCCGTCCGGGAGACTCCCTTCGACCGGGTCCTGAGGGAGCAGAGCCCCCCGCCGGCGCCGGATTCGGAGGCCATGCGGGCGCCGGCCCATGGAACCGACACGCTGGTCCTGGCGGCCACCCCCTCCGACACGGTCTGGGTGCAGATCTCGGCCGATGACGGACCTCCCATGGATTATGTACTCCGCCCCGGCAGAACCCGCACCTGGAAGGCGGCCCGGCGTTTCCTGGTCTCCGTGGGCAACGCAGGCGCCGTCCGGTGGACGCTGGACGGCGGGGACCTGGGAAAGCTGGGTAGCGACGGGTCCATCCTCCGGAACGTGGAGGTCACGCGCACATCCCTCCGGCGCCGGTAGGGCGGAGGCCCCCGGACATGGCCGCCCCGCCCAAAAGGATCCTGGAAGAGGTTCGGGCCCTCCGCAGCCGGCTCGAAGAGCACGACTACCGCTACTATGTGCTTGCCGAGCCCGTCATCAGCGATGAAGAGTACGACCGGCTTCTCCGCACGCTCCAGCTTCTGGAGCGTGAGTACCCCGGGCTGCAGGCGCCCGATTCCCCCACCCGCCGTGTGGGGGGAGAGCCCACGAAGGAGTTCCCTACCGTGAGCCATTCCCCTCCCATGCTGAGTCTGGCCAACTCCTATTCCCCGGAGGAGATGCGTGATTTCGACCGGCGGGTAAGGGAGATCCTGGGAGGGGCCCCCTTCCGCTACGTGGCCGAGCTGAAGATCGACGGGGTGGCCACCTCTCTCCGTTACCGGAACGGAATCCTGGAGGTGGGAGCCACCCGGGGGGACGGCACCAGGGGAGACGACATCACCTCCAACCTGAGGACGGTCCGGGCCCTCCCGCTCCGGCTCCGGTCCGCAGGGCCCACGCTCCGTACTCTGGAGGTGCGCGGGGAGGCCTACATGGAACGGGAGGACTTCCGGCGCCTGAACGCACAGCAGGCGGCGGAGGGCGGAAAGACCTTCGTGAATCCCCGCAACACCACGGCAGGGACCCTCAAGCTCCAGGATCCGCGCCTGGTCTCCGCGCGCCCCATCCGCTACTGCGCCTATACGCTCCTCGCCGGAGGAGCGCGCCTGGGGAGCCACTGGGAGAGCCTGGCTCTCCTCAAACGGCTGGGGTTCCCCGTGAACGAGCACGCCCGTCTCTGCCCGGGCATTGAGGAGGCAATCGCCTTCTGGGGCGAGTGGGAGTCGGGCCGGGACCGGCTCCCCTATGACATCGACGGGGTGGTGGTCAAGGTGGACTCCCTGGCGCAGCAGGAGGAGCTGGGAACCATCGCCAGGAGCCCCCGCTGGGCCATGGCCTTCAAGTTTGCGGCCCGGCAGGCGGAGACCATCCTCACGGCCGTCACCCATCAGGTGGGCCGGGTGGGAACCATCACGCCGGTGGCCGAGCTGACCCCCGTCTTCATGGGGGGCACAACCGTCAGCCGCGCCACGCTCCATAACCCCGACTACGTGCGGGGGCTCGACCTGCGGGCGGGGGACACGGTCACGGTGGAGAAGGGGGGGGATGTGATTCCCAAGGTGACGGGTGTGCGGCGGGATCTGAGACCGGCGGGAGCCGTCCCCTACGAGGTCCCTTCGGCCTGCCCCGAGTGCGGGAGCCGCATCGACCGCCCCGAAGGAGAGGTGAACTACTTCTGCGAGAACGCCGAGTGTCCCGCCCAGGTGCGGGGCCGCATTCAGCACTTCGCCGCCCGGGAGGCCATGGATATCGAGGGGTTGGGAGAGGCCGCTGTGGAGCTGCTGGTGTCCCGGGGGTTCCTCGGGAGCTATGCCGACATTTACCTGCTCCCCCACCGGGAGAGGGAGATTGCAGAGCTGGAGCGGTGGGGCCCGAAGAGCGCGCGCAATCTCGTGGAGGCGCTGGGAGCCAGCCTCCGCAGGCCCTTCCACCGCGTCCTCTTTGCCCTCGGGATCCGCCACGTGGGGGCGGGGGTGGCGCGCCTTTTGGCGGAGCAGTTCTCCTCCATGGAGCGCCTGGAGCGGGCAACGGAGGAGGACCTGCAGTCCGTCTCTTCCATCGGACCGCGCATTGCGGGAAGCGTTCGTGCCTTTTTCCGGGAGGAGCACAACAGGGAGATCCTCCGCCGTCTCCGGGCCTCGGGGCTGGCCATGGAGGCGGAGCGGGGCTCGGGGGAGCTCGCGGGTAAGACCTTCGTGCTCACCGGCTCCCTGGGAGGCCTCACACGCGCCGAAGCGCGCGCGCTGATCGAGAGCCGCGGGGGACGGGTGGCCTCAGCGGTGGGCACCCGGGTGGACTTCGTGCTGGCCGGCGCCGAGGCCGGAAGCAAGCTGCGGCGGGCCCGTGCGCTGGGACTCCGCATCATCACCGAAGAGGAATTCAGGAGGATGCTCCGATGAGGGCCTTTCCGGGTCTCCGCATGGCTGCCGGCGTGCGGCTTGCCCGCTTTCGCTGGCGGAAAACTCCCGACACGCTCGTCTCCTTCACGGGGGCCCTCTCCCGCGCCCGGACCGCACTGCTCATCATGCCCCTGAAGAGACGCGAGTTCCTCCCCGCCCTCGGCGTCATCGAACTTCTGCGCGAGCGGATTCCCGAGCGGGGCGTCACCATCCTCAGCGACGATCACGGCCGGGAAGCCATGCGGGCCCTCCCCTTCGGGCACTTCATCCATCTCCTGGAGGAAGACCTGACCCCCCTCTACCTCCCGCGCCAGCCCATGCTGAACCGGGTTCTCCAGCAGAAGTTCGACATTGCCATAGACCTGAACCTTGACTTGATACTGCCCTCGGCCTATATTTGTAGGGCAAGCGACGCCCGCGTGCGCGTGGGCTTTGCGCGGGAGGGCTCCGACCCCTTCTACAATCTGCAGATCCAGCCCGACCGCACGCTCCCGCGCAAGCACCTGTACGACCGGATGGCGAAGTTCCTGCAGATGTTCTGAACCGGAGGAGGCATGAAGTACGAGGTCCGCAAGACCGACACGGCCGTGACGCTCAAGCTCAAGGAGCGCAAGCTCGATTCCTCGATCTCCCCCGAACTGAAGGGGGAGTTCCTCCTCCTCTGCAAGCCGGCGGTGGAGCGCATGGTGGTGGATATGGCCGACGTGGAGTTCTGCGACAGCAGCGGCCTGAGCGCCCTCCTCATCGCCGACCGGAAGATGAAAGAGCACGGCGGGTCGGTCCGCCTCATCAACGTCCACAAGAAAGTCGCCGCGCTCCTCAAGATCTCCATGCTGGACAGGGTTTTCGAGATCCAGGAGGCGGGCTCCCGCCGGAAATCCTAGCCCTCCCCCGCCCGGATGGGCTTCTCCACAGCAGACTACGTTATCGTCCTTGCCTACCTTGCCGGCATGGCCCTCTTCGGCCTTGCGGCCGGAGGGAAGCAGCGCAGCTCCGAGGACTACTTTCTGGGGGGGAGGAACCTCCCCTGGTGGGCCGTCTGCTTCGCCATCGTGGCCACCGAGACCAGCACACTCACCTTCATCAGCGTCCCGGGGCTTGCCTATGCGGGGAACCTCAATTTCCTGCAGGTGGCCGTTGGATATCTGGCGGGCCGCATCCTGATCAGCTTTCTGCTCCTTCCCGTGTACGCCCGCGGGGAGATGGCCACCTCGTACCAGTTCCTGCAGGAGCGCTTCGGGCTCCCCCTCCGCCGGCTGGCGGGCGTGACCTTCATGGGCACGCGGGTACTGGCGGACGGGGTGCGGCTGTACGCCACCGCCATCCCCCTGGCCCTCCTCATGAAGGGATGGCGCCTCTTCACGGGCGTCCCCCCCCAGGAGGTGTACGCGGTCGCCATCCTGGTGCTGGCGGGCATGACCCTGGTGTACACCTACGGCGGCGGAATCCGGGCGGTGGTCTGGACGGACGTGGTGCAGATGGTCGTCTACCTGGGAGGCGCCGCCGCGGCCGCCTGGGTGCTTCTGGATGCCCTCCCCCCGGGAGCCCTGGCCCGCATCCCCCCTTTCAAGTGGGACGTGGTGCGCCTTCCTGCGGGGGGAGCGGACCTCCTCACCAATCCCTACACGCTCCCCGCCAGCCTCATCGGGGGGGCGTTTCTCTCCATGGCTTCCCACGGCACCGACCAGCTTATTGTCCAGCGCCTCCTCTCCGTGCGGACGCTGGAAGGAAGCCGGAAGGCGCTCGTGGGAAGCGGGATCGTGGTGATCCTCCAGTTCGCCCTCTTTCTCGGCATCGGGCTCCTGCTCTCCGCCTTCTACACGGAGGTGGTTCCCGGGGGGCCGGGGATGTGCAGCCCCGATGAGGTGTTCCCCCGCTTCATCATCGCCCGGATGCCGTGGGGAATCTCGGGACTCATCGTGGCGGCCCTCCTTGCGGCAGCCATGTCCACGCTCTCGGGATCGGTGAACTCCCTCGCCTCCTCCCTGCTCCATGATGTGGTGAAGCCCCTCCTGGGAGGAAAAGACTCGGGAGAGAGAGACAT
This sequence comes from Bacteroidota bacterium, assembly GCA_049587715.1. GTDB lineage: Bacteria > Bacteroidota > Ignavibacteria > UBA10030 > UBA6906 > JBAVEL01. The sequence goes on along the minus strand of JBAVEL010000131.1, from coordinate 7,021 downwards.
GCGGCTCTCCCGCCTCTTCACGCTCTTCTGGGCGGTGGTCCTGGTGGGGGTGGCCTTCTTCTTCATCGCCGGGACCTCCGCCGCCCTCGTGGAGGTGGCCCTCGGGATCGCGTCCGTCACCTACGGGGGCATGCTGGGCGTCTTTCTCCTGGGGGTGCTCTTTCCGAAGAGCACGCAGGCGGAGGCCACGGCGGGGTTCCTGGCGGCAATGGCCCTCATGGCCGCCCTGTTTGCCTGGACCGATCTTGCCTGGACCTGGTACACGGCGGCCGGAACCATCGCATGTGTGGGGACGGCGCGCCTTGCGGCCTTCGCGCCAAAGGGGAGGTCCTCGTGCGCCTGACCGCCCTGGACTGGACCCTCATCGGGGGATATTTCGCCGTCAGTGCCGCCCTGGGAGCCGTCTACGCACGACGCGCGGGGAAGAGCACCCAGGAGTTCTTTCTCTCGGGCCGGAACCTCCCGTGGTGGCTGGCGGGAACCTCCATGGTGGCCACCACGTTTGCCGCCGACACCCCTCTGGCGGTCACGGAGCTCACGGCCTCCGGCGGCATCGCGGGGAACTGGCTCTGGTGGAACATGGCCTTCGGGTCCATGCTCACGGTCTTCTTCTTCGCCCGCCTCTGGCGCAGGGCGGGCATCATGACCGATGTGGAGCTGGCGGAGATCCGCTATGCGGGGCGTCCCGCGGCGTTCCTGCGCGGCTTCCGGGCGCTCTACCTGGGACTCTTCCTGAACTGCATTATCATGGGGTGGGTGAACCTGGCCATGGCCGGCATCCTGGAGGGGCTGTTCGGCATCCCGCATGATGTGGTGCTCTGGTACGTGGCGGGAGCCATGCTCCTCACCGCCCTGTACTCCGCCGCCTCGGGTCTCTGGGGGGTGGCGGTCACCGACGTCTTCCAGTTTGCCATAGCCATGGCGGGAACCGTGGCCCTGGCGGTGGTGGTCCTGGGGCTCCCCGAGGTGGGAGGCGTGGCGGGCCTCCGGGAGAAGCTCCCCCCCTCCGCCTTCAGCATGCTCCCCCGCATCGGAGGGGAACCGGCGGGCGCGGGCACGGCCCTGGCCATCGGGGTGTCTGCGTTTTTTGCGTTTGTGGCCGTTCAGTGGTGGGCGTCCTGGTATCCCGGGGCGGAGCCGGGCGGGGGAGGCTATGTGGCGCAGCGCATGATGTCTGCCCGGAACGAGACGCATGCCCTTCTGGCCACTCTCTGGTTCACGATCGCCCACTACTGCCTGCGCCCCTGGCCCTGGATCCTCACCGCTCTGGCCGCACTGGTTCTGTATCCGGGGCTTCCCGAGGGGGAAAGAAAGCTGGCCTACGTCTATGCCATGCGGGACCACCTTCCGCCCGGGCTCCTGGGGCTCCTGGTGGCCGCCTTTCTGGCCGCCTACATGTCCACCATTGCCACGCACCTGAACTGGGGAACCTCCTACGTCATCCACGATTTCTACCGGAGGTTCATCCGCCCTGCGGCCACAGAGCGCCATTATGTGGCGGTCTCCAGGATCACCACGGCCGCCGTCATGCTGCTATCGCTCGCGGTCACCGCCCGCATGGAGACAATCCAGGGGGCATGGGTGTTCATCATCGAGGCGGGGGCGGGGCTGGGGCTCGTGCTCATCCTCCGCTGGTACTGGTGGCGCGTCAACGCGTGGAGCGAGATCGCCGCCATGATCGCCCCCTGTGTCGGATACGCCGTCGTGCGCTTCCTCACGCCCGTGCGGTTCCCCGAATCCCTCTTCCTCATCGTCGGCTTCACAACGGCCGCCTGGCTGGCCGCCACGTTCCTCACCCCCCCCACGGATGCCGAGACGCTGAAATCGTTCTACCGCCGCGTGCATCCCGGGGGCCTCCTCTGGAAGCGGATCGCCCTCCAGGTGCCCGAAGTGAAGGGGGATTCCGGCTTCGGGCGCCTCTTTCTCCTCTGGTGCGCCGGGGTGGCGGCCGTGTATCTGGTCCTGTTCGGGGTGGGTCACATCCTGCTGGGGGAGAGCGCGCTCGGGGGGAGTCTTCTGGCGGGCGCGGCACTGGCCGCCTGGGTCATCACCGCGGGCCTGAAGGCGGACACGCGCTCCGGCGCGTCCGCACCCCCTTCCTAAGGCGCGTCCGGGGCCGGGTTCCGCAGCCGCCGCGCCTGGTCCAGCAACAGGGGAAGGATCTCCCCCGCCTTCCCTTCCAGAAAGGCATCCGCATGGGGCGTGAGGGGCGTGGGCTCGGGATTCACCTCCGCCAGAAAAGCCCCGGCCCGCTTTCCCAGAAGGGGAAGCGAGGCGGCCGGGTAGACCGCAGCCGAGGTCCCCACCGAGAGCACCAGGTCGGCCGACTCCATGCTCCGCACCGCCCCGTTCCACTCTTCCTGGGGCAGCATCTCCCCGAACCAGACGACGTCGGGCCGCAGGAGCCCCCCGCAGCCGGGCGCCGCGCAGCGGGGAAGATCTCCCGCAAAGGCGGGCTCCGCCTCAGCGGAGACGGTCCCGCAGCGGGTGCAATAGCTCCGTTCGATATTGCCGTGAAGCTCGAAGACCGTCCTGCTCCCCGCCCTCCTGTGCAGGTTGTCCACGTTCTGGGTGATGACGGCCACCAGGGGAAACACCTCCTGCATGGCGGCAAGCGCGGTGTGAGCCGGGTTGGGTCGGACCGATGCGATGATCTCCTTCCGGGCGCGGTACCACTCCCATACCAGGGCCGGATTGCTCAGAAAGGCGTCGGGATGGGCAAGCTCCTCGGGGCGGAACTTCTTCCATAGTCCCTCCTCCCCCCGGAAGGTGGGAACCCCGCTCTCGGCGGAGACGCCCGCCCCGGTGAAGGCCGCCACGCTCCGGGCCGAGCGCAGCACCCGACGGAGTTCTTCACACAGCGTCCTGCTCACGGGGCGGGTTCCAGCCGGAGCCTCTTCCATCCCGCCCGGTTTCCCTCCCCCGGCCCCGCCTGCCGGTACGCTCCGTTCAGCCAGAGATGGAGCTGGTCGGAGTAGTGGGGATGGAACACCTGGCCGGACTGCCCGGGGGGAAGGATGCGGAGGGATCTCCCCTCGCGGGCGAAATCGGTGATGAGCCGGGCGGCGGCCCCCACCGTCACCGCAAAGGGCCGGCCCAGGGCATACTCGCCGCTCACCAGGACCCCCGGCCCGCCGCCGTAGGGACGGGGGCGCGTGTTGAACACGAGATCCAGGGGTGCGCGCTCCCCGAAGGGGTGGACAAACGACACCGTGTGCATCTGGCCCCATCGCCAGAGCTTCATGTCTGCTCCGAACCTTCCCCGCAGATCCGCCAGGGCCCGGGCCGCGCTCCGGCGGATGATCTCATCCCGCGTCTCCCGTTGCGGGGTGCGCACGTCGTCGAACCAGGAGGAGGTCCCTTCCGCAAGGAGCCGGCTCATCACGCGGAGAGGCACGTTGACCAGCAGCACGAAATCATGGTAGAGGTCCTCTCCCATCTCGTCCCGGAAGATGTCCTCCGCCAGGCGCGCCAGAATCGCGTGGAACATGCCCGCGGCCACGTCCCCCTCCTCGTGCCGGCAGTGCCAGTTGCGCAGGTAGTCCAGCATCCGTCCCCATTCCTCCCCCCGCGTGGAGTCCCCCTCCAGGGCCGCCCGCAACACCGGCAGGATCTCCCGTGCATGCCAGGAGAAGGTGTCGTTCTGCAGTCTCCGGCAGTCCTCCACGCCCACAAGGCCCTCCCTTCCCAGAACCTCCCGCAGACGCAGGATCCGCGAGGGGGGCTCCCACAGGTCGGAGATGTGGTGGGGATAGACCTCATCCACCACGCGGTCGTTGGCGCTGGCGATGTACTGTTCGGGCGGATTGAACAGGTGGGGAAGCTCCTCGAACGGCACGAAGCCCCTCCAGTCGGAGGAGGGATCCCAACCGGGAAGCGGGAGCGTGGCGTTCTGCCTCCCCCGCAGGGGGAGCTTGACCCCCGCCCAGTAGCCGATGTTCCCCCGCCGGTCTCCGTAGAGGAAGTTCTGTCCCGGACAGTTGAAGAGCCGCACTCCGGAGAGGAACTCGCTCCAGTCGGTGGCCCGGTTGATGCGCCGGAAGGCCTCCACAGGGTCGTCGATCTCGAACCCCGTCCAGCGCATGGCGGCGACAAACGGGATGCGGGAGCGCTTCAGCGGATGAGCCATGTCTGTGACGACGGGACCATGGTGTGTGGACCGCACCGTGAGGCGGACCGCCGTATCCCCCCGCACACAGATCTCCTCCTCCCGCATCACGAAGGGGCGCCAGAGGCCGTTGTCAAGATACCTTCCGGGGTCCGCGCTGTCCACACGCTCGGTGTAGAAATCCGCGTCGTCCGCCATCAGGTTGGTCAGACCCCAGGCGATGTGCCGGTTGGAGCCGAGCACCACGCCGGGAATGCCGGGGAATGTCATGCCGCCCGCAGAAAGCTCCGGCGAGGCCAGCTCCGCCTCATAGAAGAGGGATGGGGCCTGCAGGGGAAGGTGCACATCGTTGGCCAGGATCACCTTCCCGGAGGCCGATTTCCCGGGACCCAGGACCCAGGCGTTGCTGCCGCCGAGGGCCCCCCCGAGTCCGAGCCAGCGCCTGAAGGCGGCGGCCGTACGCAGGTACTCCTCCCCTCCCGATGCATAGGACCGCCATTCGGAAGAGGGCACCAGGGGAGGAACACCCGCGGGCCAGGAGGGGAAGACATCCAGCGCCTTCTCCAGACCCACCTTCCCGGCCACCATTCCGAGCGTGAGATCGGACCACCAGGAAAGGGAAAGCTGCCAGGCCATGAGCCTCGCCAGAAGGAGGGTGTGCTCAGGGCGCCAGGGCTCGGGGGAACAGTCCATCATGTCGAACTCCACCGGCAGGCGCCCCTTCCGGGCTTCGATCACGGCGTTTACCCCCGCCGCGTAGGCGAGGAGACGGCGCCGCGATTCGTCCGTAAGGGCCCGCTCCATCCGCTCGGCCGTGCGGGCCAGGCCGATGGTGCGGAACATCCGGTCGAAGGGGAGGGTCCGGGGGCCGAACACCTCCGACAGCCGGCCCGATCCCGTCCTGCGGGCAAGATCCATCTGCCAGAGCCGGTCCTGGGCATGCACATACCCCAGGGCGAACAGGACGTCCTCCTCGCTCGCGGCCCGCAGGTGGGGCACGCCGTACTCATCCCGCAGGATCTCGGCGCTCCGGCCCAGCCCCCGCACACGCTCGGTTCCCTCCTCGGGGGGGAACGACCTGGTCACCTGGTGGCGGACGAAGAAGAAGAGCACGCCTGCGAGGACGGCCGCGACGCCCAGCGCCCCAGCCGCCAGTCGTGTTGTTCGGGTCACCGATCCTCCGGGGATGAAACAGAGAGTCCGTCGCAGCGGACGGACTCAATATACCGATTGCACGCGAGTTGTGCAAAACGCTCAGAAGCGGTAGGAGAATGTCACGATGACGTTGTTGGTTGTGATCTTCTCCTCCACCCGGGAGGCGGGGTGAACGTAGTTCGTGCGGAAGGAGTTCCACCATCCGCGCGCATAGGCCAGATCCAGCATGGTGAATTCGCTGAGGAGGATGCCGAGCCCTCCCGTCACGTGCTTCCGGTCGAAGGAGGAGGGATCCCCGTCGAAGGGGGAAGGGGAATACATGAACCCGCCCCGCAGTCTCACTCCGTAGTCGGCCGCATCCAGCTCCGCCCCCAGCCGCCAGTTGGCGGTGGGACGGAAGAGCTCCTTGATCTCCTTGTTCAGGGCCATCAGCTCGGCGCCGGCGTCCTCAAAGGCAAGCTGCGTCCAGTCCGTGTATTCCACATCCGCCGAGATCATGAGATGCTTCAGGATCACGGAAGCCCCGGCCGAGAACACCCAGGGCGTCAGCACATCGTACTCCCTCGAGCCGGCGCTCTCGAAGGGGGCGTCCACGGGACGGATATCCCCGTTGTCGAAGGCGCTCCGGGCCAGGATCCCATCCTCCTCCCGCACCTGGTACGCCGTGGGGGTGCGGACGGTGAGTCCGAACCGGAAGCGCTCGGGCACCCGGTAGAGGAGACCCAGGGAGGCGTTGAACCCGCTCAGGTCGCTCTCCACGTACTCATCCAGGGTCAACTGGTCGAAGTCGAAGGGGGCGACCGTGTGGATGCCGTCGTCATCCTGTTCCACAAAGCTCCGGTCGTAGCTGTAGCTGCCCGTGGCGTAGGTGAGGGTCGCGCCCACCGAGACGTTCCGCGCGATGTCAATGGCCCCGGCCGCGGACCAGTGGTTCACGCCCCCCCCCTCCAGCACCTTGCCAAGCTGGGTCACCCGGTTCCGTATCCGGCTGTCCCAGAGACCCGTGAGCGTATCCACATCCGCCAGATAGAGCTGATAGGCGATGTTCCCCGAGAGGTCCGCAGGGTAGCTCAGGCTGTCGGGGGCGAAGGTCTGGATGATGCTGGAGACCGGGTTGAACCCCTCGAAGGAGAGCCCCGTTGTGAAGCTGCTGTTGCGCGCATACCCGAAGGCGAAGACCAGGCTCCCCCGGTGCGTGGGAACGGGGAACACGAGTCCCAGGGAGTTCAGGGTGGTGGAGTTGTTGGAGTAGCTCTTCTGGTTGTCGAAGAAGGTGCTCCGGTTCCCGTAGTTCAGATGCGAGAGTCCCAGGGAGAACTCCCCGTATTCGAGCTGGGCAAGCCCGGCAGGGTTCCAGTACAGGGCGGAAAAGTCGTTCGCGACGCCGGTATAGGCATTACCCATGCCCAGTGATCGTGCACCCACGCCGATCCCCGGCGTCGCGAAACGGAGCGCATCCTCGGGGAACTGTGCCTGGAGGGGGAAAAGCCATCCCGCCGTCAGGAAGAGGGTCGCCGCCAATGCACGTTTCATACGCATTCCTCAGTCTGGATGATCGTGGCAGTCCCCCCCATCAGCGGCGGGGTCCGCTCCGGGTGCCTCCGCCGCCCCTGGAATCCCCCGGCTGCCTGTCCCCTCCGCGCGGCGCGGGGGCCGAAGGGGGAGGATTGGATGGCGGAGGCGTGTAGGACCGCGGCTCACGGGATCCGGGCGATGTTCCGGAAGGAGGCGCCGCGGGCGGGCGCGACGGCCGCCGCG
>JBAVEL010000130.1:0-37689 GCA_049587715.1 Bacteroidota bacterium | reverse complement strand
GCCCAGGTCAGGGCGCTGGAAGCCGCCCCCGGCGGGGGGCAGCCCCGCCGGCGGGGGACACGGAGGCGCCGGGAACAGACGCACGGAGAGGGAAGGAGACCATGAGAAAGAAGATCCGGGTGGGGGTCATCTTCGGAGGCCGCTCGGGGGAGCACGAGGTCTCCCTGGTTTCGGCCGCCTCGGTCATGCAGGCCCTGGACAGGAGGCGCTATGAGGTTGTTCCCATCGGGATTTCCAGGGAGGGACGGTGGCTCAGCTCGGAGCGAGCCCTGGAGCTGCTCCGCTCGGGGGGGAACTCCCGGCTGGAACCCGAGCGGGTGCTTCTGCCCGAGCCCGGACGCCGGGCTCTGGTGAACCCGGAAGGACGTCCGGGCGGAGGGGGACGGCTGGATGTGGTGTTTCCCCTTGTGCACGGGACCTACGGGGAGGACGGCACCCTGCAGGGTCTTCTGGAGCTTGCCGGCATTCCCTATGTGGGGGCGGGGGTGCTCGGGTCGGCCCTCGGCATGGACAAGATCGTGCAGAAGGAGCTCTTCCGGAGGGCCGGACTCCCGTGCGCCCGGTGGGTGTGGTTCCACGCACAGCAGTGCAGGCGGAGACCGCAGCAGCCGGCGCAGGAGGCCGAGAGATCCCTCCGCTACCCCATGTTCGTGAAGCCCGCCAACACCGGCTCCAGCGTGGGGATCTCCAAGGCGCACGACCGTCGGGAGCTGGAGCGGGGTCTCCGGGCGGCGGCCGCCTTTGACCGGAAGGTCATCGTGGAGCAGGGGGTGGCGGAGGCCCGGGAGATCGAGGTGGGCGTGCTGGGGAACGAGCATCCCCGCGCCTCGGTGCCCGGGGAGATCATCCCCTCCAACGAGTTCTACGACTACGACGCAAAATACGTGGACGGCAAGTCGCAGGCGGTGATTCCCGCCTCCCTGCCGGAGACGGCGGCGGGGAGGGTGCGGGAGCTGGCCGTGCAGGCCTTCCGCGCCCTGGACTGCGCGGGCATGGCCCGCGTGGACTTCTTTGTGACGCGCAGACGCGGAACGGTGTACGTCAACGAGGTGAACACCATCCCCGGTTTCACCTCCATCAGCATGTTCCCCAAGCTCTGGGAAGCGACCGGGGTTCCGTACGGGCGGCTGCTGGATGAGCTCATCCGCCTGGCCCTCCGGCGCCACGCCGAGCGATCCCTGGTCCGGACCTCCTGTACGCCGGGCAGGGACTGGCACCGGCGGTGAGACGCGCACGCGTGTGTTGCGCGGGCCTTGAATTAGTGCTACATTGAACCGCCATGGACCCCCTGTATTACCGCAAGGAGCGGTCGCGCTGGGATCCGCTCCGGAAGGCGCTCAGGAACAAACGCCTGGTGGTTGCCCTTCTGGTCCTGGTCCCTCTGGCCATCACCGTCGTGTTCGGACCCAGGGGTCTGGTCCAGAGGGTGCGCTTCACGCACGAGAGGGCCGTCCTGAAGGAGAAGATCAGGGAGGCCGAGGCGGAGGGCAGGCGCCTGCGCGCCGAGGTGGCGGCGCTCATAAGGGAAGATGTCGCCATCGAGAAGGTGGCGCGCGAGCGCTGGGGGATGGCCCGTCCGGGCGAGACCGTGTACATGGTCCGAAGGAAGTAAGCGCCGGCTCCGGCCCTTCCCGCCGTCGGGGACCGTTGCGCGGGGAGGGCCTCCCCCGCCGTCAGGCCGCATGGAACTCTTCGACAGCACACCACACCAGACCCCCCCCGCGACACACACTCCCCTCGCGGAGCGCATGCGACCCCGCCGCCTGGCCGACTGCGCCGGACAGGAGCATCTGCTGGGGGAAGGGAAACCCCTCCGGGTTCTGATCGAGACCGATCAGGTTCCCTCCATGATCCTGTGGGGACCCCCGGGCAGCGGCAAGACCACCCTCGCGCTCATCATTGCGGAGTCCACCGGCGCCCTCTTCTTCCGGCTGAACGCCGTTGCCTCAGGCGTGAAGGAGGTGCGGGAGGTGATCGAGCGGGCGGAGATGCAGCGGAAGCGGTCGGGACGCCGGTGCATCCTTTTCATCGACGAGATCCACCGCTTCAACAAGGCCCAGCAGGACGCCCTTCTCCACAGCGTGGAGGAGGGAGTGTTGACGCTCATCGGGGCCACCACGGAGAACCCCTCCTTCGAGGTGATACCCCCCCTTCTGTCGAGGGCCCGGGTCTATGTGCTGCACCCTCTCGGGGCGGAAGACCTGCGGCGCATCCTGGAGAGGGCGCTGCGGGAGGATCCGGTTCTGGGAGCCCAGGGGGCGGAACTGCACGACACGGACACCCTGCTCTTCTACTCGGCGGGCGATGCCCGCATGCTCCTGAACGGACTGGAAACCGCCGTGGGGCTGGCGCCGCGCGGTCCCGACGGGAAACGGAGGGCGGGAAGGAAGGAATTCGAGGCGGCCTTCCAGCGGAAGCACATCCGGTATGACGACGGGGGGGAGGAGCACTACAATCTTGTCTCGGCCTTCATCAAGAGCATGCGGGGGAGCGATCCGGATGCGGCCCTCTACTGGCTGGCGCGCATGCTGGAGGGGGGGGAGGATCCGGAGTTCATCGCCCGGCGGATGATCATCCTGGCCTCCGAGGACGTCGGCAACGCGGACCCCGCGGCTCTGACGCTTGCCGTCTCGTGTTTCACTGCAGTGCACACGGTGGGGATGCCCGAGGGACGCCTGGTGCTGGCGCAGGCGGCAACCTACCTGGCCTCGGCCCCCAAGAGCAACGCCTCCTATGTGGCCCTCCAGGAGGCCCAGCATGATGTCCGCGACGGGCCGGATGCCTCCGTTCCCCTCCACCTCCGGAACGCTCCGACCGGTCTCATGGCCCGGGAGGGGTACGGCGCGGGGTACCGGTACAGCCACGATTTCGAAGGAGGCTTTTCGGGACAGGAGTGCCTCCCGGAAGAGCTGAAAGGGAGGGTCTATTACCGTCCGACCGACCGGGGGTCGGAGAAGGCCATCCGCGAGCGCCTGCTCGCCTGGTGGAAGAACCGCCCGCGACAAGGACCCTGACCCTTCGTCATGTCCTCCTCTTCTTTCGGGTTCCTTCTCCTTCTGGGGCTGGTGTGCGGGACGCCCGGGCACCTGCGCGGGGGGGGTATTCCGTCGCCCCCTGAAGGCGGGATGGTTCCGGGGGAATGGCTCCGCGGATCGGCCGATGACACATCGGGCATGAGCGGGGGAGCGGGGGATCCCGATACCGCCGCGGCGCCGGGTGAATGGGAGACCACGCAGGGGAATCCGGCCGGGTCGGACACGACGGCATCCGGTGCGGACTCCATCGCTGCGCAGCGTGAGACCCCCTCGGGGATCGACTCGGTTGTCACCTATACGGCTGCGGACTCCATCGTGTATTCCCTGACGGGGAAGACCATGTCTCTCTTCGGGAAGGGCAATCTCCGTTACAGGCAGATGGGTCTCCGGGCGGAACGGATTCACATCAATTGGGACACCGCGCTTCTGGATGCGGCGGGGGTCCCCGACCCCGATGACACCACGGGTACGGCCTTTCTGGGGCTTCCCGACCTTGCCGACGGAGGGGAGTCCTACAAGGGCCGCCGGGTGGGGTACAACTTCAGGACCAAACAGGGGAGGATCGAGCTGGCCGCAACCGAGATCCAGGAGGGATACTACTATGGAGAGGCCATCAAGAAGGTGACCGAGGAGGACCTCTTCGTGGCACACGGGCGCTACACGACCTGCGATCTGGAGCATCCCCACTACTACTTCGCCAGCCCCGAAATGAAGGTGACCCTGCAGGACAAGGTCGTGGCGCGGCCCGTGTACCTCTACGTGTCGGACGTGCCGGTCTTCGCCCTCCCGTTCGGCATTTTCCCCACGCAGAGGGGGAGGCGCTCGGGAGTGATCGGCCCCGCCTACGGGGAGAGCGCACGGGGACGCTATCTGCTCCACCTGGGCTACTACTGGGCCATGAGCGACTACACGGACATCAGCCTGCGCGCCGACGGGTACACCAAGGGGAGCTGGGTGCTCTACTCCGACCTGCAGTACGCCCTGCGATACGCTTTCACGGGGGCGGTGCGGGGGTCCTACGCCACCACGGTGACGGGCGAGCCGGGGGACCCCGACTACGCAAGGGACCGGCTGTTCAACCTGCGCCTGAACCACAACCAGGAGTTCAATCCCACCACCCGTCTGGTGGCGGACATGACCTTCACGAGCGGCTCCTTCTACCGCCAGACCAGCAACAACCTGAACGACCTGCTCCGGCAGAACGTGATCTCCAACGCCACCCTCACCAAATCGTGGGAGGGGACCCCCAACAGCATGACTCTCAATGTCAGGCGGGACCAGAACCTGCAGTCGGGAGAGCTGCGGGAGGTTCTTCCCGGGATCGGGTTCAACCGGGGTCAGACCTTTCCCTTCCGGTCCCGGAGCGCGGCGGCCGGGGAAGGGGGCGACTGGTACGAACTGATCGGATACACCTACGGCGCGCAGTTCCTGAACAGCAGGAACAAGACCCTGGGACCGGACGGGGATTTCCGGAGGGAAGACCGGCGGGGGGTCAACCATCTGGTCACGGTGAACGCCTCCCCCCGGCTGGGGCATGTGACGGTCACCCCGTTCTTCAACTACACCGAGAAGTGGTACGACCGGAGCATCCGGAGGGAGTTCAAGGCGGCGGACAGCACCGTTGCGGAGACGGAGCTGCGGGCGATCAAGGCGGTGCGGTACTTTGACCTGGGCCTTGCGGCCAGCACGAAGCTGTACGGCATCTTCCATCCCCCCATCCCGGGCGTCACGGGCATCCGGCACCAGGTGACCCCCAGCATCTCGTACACCTACCAGCCCGACTTCAGCAGGCCCGGCTGGGGGTACTACGGCAGGTATCGGGACGCGGCGGGAAGCGAGGTGCGCTACGGTTTCTACGAGCAGGAGGTCTTCGGCGGGGCTCCGTCGGAGGAACGCCAGGCGGTGGCCGTCCGGATCGGGAATGTCTTTGAGATGAAGGCCTCCGCGCCCGACACATCCTCCCGGGAGAACAAGTACCAGCTCCTGAATCTGGACGTGGGGACGAGCTACAACTTCGCGCGCGACAGCCTTCGCTTCGACGAGCTGGCCCTGGGGTACCGAACGAGCGTGGGGCAGGTCCTCAGCATCGGCGGGAGCAGCCGGTTCAACCTCTACAAGTTCGAGCCGTACGCGGACCGCCCGCAGACGGGGCGGCGCGTGAACCGGTTCCTGCTGGCGGAAGAGGGCAGGCTGGCCCAGTTGACCTCCTTCACCCTGAGTGTCTCCACGTCCCTGAGCGGGGAGAAGACGGCCTCCCAGGCCGGGCCGGAGATCTCGCCTGAGGACTCCATCCGCAGGGCGGAGCGCCGAGGGGTGGTGGACCTGTACGAAGAAGCCCCGGTGGACTTCAGCATCCCGTGGAACCTCCAGCTTTCCTGGAACTTCACCCAGAGCCAGGCCGATCCCCGGGTGAAGGTGCGCTCATCGAACCTGTCGGCCTCCCTGGGATTCAACCTGACGGAATTCTGGAAGATCCAGGCCACCGCCAGCTACGATATCCTGATGAGACAGGTGGCGGCGCCCCAAATCAGCGTGTACAGGGACCTGCACTGCTGGGAGATGGATTTCAACTGGGTGCCCACGGGGCAGTACCGCAATTTCCGGGTGGAGGTGCGGCTCAAGGCCCCGCAGCTTCAGGACGTCAAGGTGACCAAGCAGAGGAGCGCGCGTGACATCTTCTGAGCACGCGGGGGGAGGAGCTCAGGCGGACTGTTTCCGCTCCTTGCAGGTGTAGAGGGGCTCGGCGCGGCCGGCGATCACGTCTTCGGTGATGGTACAGGCGGTGACGTCGGGCCGCTCCGGCAGGTTGTACATGATGTTGAGCATGACTTCCTCAATGATGGAGCGGAGGGCGCGCGCCCCCGTGCCCCGCTCGATCGCCTTCCGCACGACCGCCCGAAGGGCCCCCTCGGGCAACTCCAGCTCCACGCCCTCCATCCGGAAGAGCTTCTTGTACTGCTTCACCAGGGCGTTCCGGGGCTGGGTGAGGATGTTCAGGAGGGCATCCTCCCCCAGGGAGTGAAGCGGCGCGATCAGGGGAAGCCGTCCCACAAACTCGGGAATGAGGCCGAACTTGATGAGGTCCTCCGGCTGCACCAGGGGGAGAAGCCGGTCGGCCCGTTCCTCGCCCGTCCCGGGCCCCGCCGCGCTGAAGCCCATGGGGTTCTTGTTCACCCTCCGCGCCACGATATGCTCCAGGCCCTCGAATGCCCCGCCGCAGATGAACAGGATGTTCCGCGTGTTGACATTGATGAGGCTCTGCTCGGGGTGTTTCCGCCCCCCCTTGGGGGGAACGCCCGCCATGGTGCCTTCCAGGATCTTGAGCAGGGCCTGCTGGACCCCTTCGCCCGAGACGTCCCGGGTGATGGACGCGCTGTCGCTCTTCCGGGCGATCTTGTCGATCTCGTCGATGTAGACAATCCCCCGCTCCGCCCGCTCCACGTTGTACTCGGCGTTCTGGAGAAGGTGCACCAGGATTGTCTCCACGTCGTCGCCCACGTATCCCGCCTCGGTCAGCGTGGTGGCGTCGGCGATGGCAAAGGGCAAGTCCAGGATCCGGGCCAGCGTCTGCGCCAGGAGGGTCTTGCCCGTGCCGGTCCTGCCGATGAGAAGAATGTTGGTCTTCTCAATCTCCACATCGTCCACGTCGGTCAAGCGGTCGCGCGCGTCGATGCGCTTGTAGTGGTTGTACACCGCGACCGCCAGGCTCTTCTTGGCCTGCTCCTGTTCCACCACGTACTCGTCCAGGGCGCGCTTGATGGCCGCGGGGGTGACGGCCGCCCGCCCCTCCCGCCGGGAGTGGAGCGAGGAGAGGTTGTTGCGGATGATTTCCACCGAGCTGGCGACGCACAGGTCGCAGATGTACACATCGGGTCCCGCAATGATGCTCTGGACCTCCTCGGTGCTGCGCCCGCAGAAGGAGCAGTGGATCTTCTCTCCGCTCTTGTGCCTCTGGGCCATCGTCTCAGGATGCCTTCTTCGGTTCGACCGGATTCTTGACGAACACATTGTCAATCAGCCCGTAGGCGCGGGCTTCCTCGGAGCTCATGTAGCGGTCCCGGTCGGTGTCTTTCTCCACCTGTTCCACGGGCTTGCCGCAGTGAGAGGCCACGATCTCGTTCAGGCGCTTCTTGGTCCGGAGGATCTCTTCGGCCTGGATGCTGATGTCGGAAGCCGTTCCCTGCACCCCCCCCCAGGGCTGGTGGATCATGATGCGGGAATTGGGGAGAGCCGAACGTTTTCCCTTTTCCCCTCCGGCGAGCAGGACGGCTCCCATGCTGGCGGCCATGCCGATGCAGGTGGTGGCCACCGAGGGCCGGATGTACTGCATGGTGTCGTAGATGGCAAGCCCCGCCGTGACGCTTCCCCCGGGAGAGTTGATGTAGAGATTGATGTCTTTCTCCGGGTCTTCGGATTGCAGGAACAGAAGCTGCGCGATGACCAGGCTGGCCACCGTATCGTCGATGGGCATGCCGATGAAGACGATGCGTTCTTTGAGCAGCCGGGAGAAGATGTCGTAGGCGCGCTCGCCCCGCCCGGTCTGCTCCACGACCATGGGAATCAGCTGGCTATGCATACCTGCAGGATAGGAAGTGTGCGTGATTGTGATTGTGCCGGGGAGCACGCCGCCGCCTCCCCGGGAACTCCGCTTACCGGGCCGCAGGGACCTCCACTTCCCGAATCTCGGCCTGCTGCCGCAGAAAGGCCAGAATCTTGTCGGAGAGCAGGCGTTCCGCAACCCCCGGCGAGCGCTTGTAGTACTCCCGGATCCGGTCCTTCCCGATGCCGGTGCGCTCCGCTTCCGCCTCCGCCAGGCGGTCCAGATCCTCGTCTGTCACCCCGATATGCTCCCGGGCGGCGATGGCCTCCCGGAGCAGGAGCCACCGGGACTGCCAGACGGCGAGGGGGCGGCTCTCCCGGCGGAAGTTCCCCTCGTCGAAGTTGCGGGGAAGCTGCCTGTCCCGGGACCGGCTCTTCAGCTCCTCCACAAAGCCGTCCAGAAACCCGTCCACCATCGAGTCGGGCACCTCGCAGGGATGGAGGCGCACGACCTCGTCGGCAATGGCGTCGCGCAGTTTCCGCTCGGACTGCTCGCTCCCGTACCGCTCCAGGTCGCGCCGCACGTCGGCCAGGAAGTCGGCGGTGGAGGCCAGCTTCTCCTGCGTGATCTTCTTCACGAAGGCATCATCGACCTCGGGAAGATGCACCTTCTCAATCTTCGTGACCGCGACGGCGAACCGTCCCTTCCGCGTTTGTTCCCCTTCCCCCATCTCGATCTCCGACTCGACCGTGCGGCCGGTCTCCGCGCCGAGGAGAGCATCCCGGAGTCCGGGAGCCAGGGTGGGGTCGGAGAGCAGGAACCGCATGCCCGACGACTTCCGCCCGATCAGGGGGGTGCCCGTCTCGTCCAGCTCCTGGAGATCCGCCGTCACGAGGTGCTCCGGGTCGGTCACCGCGCGCACCTCGGTCCGGGTGCTGTTGGCCCGGCGGAGGTGCTCCACCTCCGCCTGTACGTCCCGGTCCGTGATCACATACACGGGTTTCTCCACCCGCAGGCGGCGGTACTCCCCCAGAACAATCTCGGGCTTCACCTCGTACTTGATGGTGAACCGGAGGCGCTCGCCGCGCCGGAAATCCATCTCCACCACGGCGGGGGTCCCGACGGGGCTGATGGAACGCTCCTCCATGGCTTTCCGGTAGAACTCGTCGGCGGCGCGCTCGATGGATTCCTGCTCGATGGCCTCTCCAAACCGCTTCTTGACCAGCTCCAGGGGGGCCTTTCCCTTGCGGAACCCGGGGAGCTCCAACTTCCTCCGGTACGCCTCGTATGCCTCGTCGAACAGGGGCCGCAGCTCCGATGCGGGCACCTCGATGGCCGCTTCCTGCCGGACAGAAGAGATGGGGTTGATGGTGACGTCCACGGTTCCGTTCCTTTCCGCTCGCGCGCGGTCGGGCTTCGCCCAAAGGGTGCAAGATAGCGAAAACCACGCAGATAGTCCACAGGCCCGGCGCCGGGGGTCCCGTCCCTCAGGCTTCCCGGGGCTTCACCACCACGGCCGTGCCGTAGCACAGCACCTCGGTCACCCCGGAGGTGACCTCGTTGGCGTCGTAGCGGACGCCGATGACGGCGTTTGCCCCGATCTCCTCGGCGTGGGCGGCCATCATCTCGAAGGCCTCCGCCCGCGTGGTCTCGCAGAGCTCCGTGTACAGCGTGATGTTGCCGCCGATGAGGGTCTGGAGGGAGGCCCCGATGGTTCCGAAGATGGAGCGGGAGCGCACCGTGAGCCCTCGTATCACCCCGAGGGAGCGGACAATCTCGTATCCGTCAATGGTGAACGCGGTGGTTGTCATTCCGTGAATCCCCCGCGGCATGCGGGCGGCGCGCTGCTCCTCGGGGCTCATGCGGGCGAAGCATTCGGAGCAGATCGTCCGGGTCCGGAAATAGTACCGGGAGGGATACTCCCGGGAACATCGTTCGCATTTCATGATGTGACTCCCTGGTGTGTCGGTGCGGTGACTGAGGCGTCCGGCTTGCGGAAGTCCCCCGGGGGGCGCATATTAAGAGACGACCGGGATTCCGAGGCACGCCATGACCATATCCATTCTGGACGCCAGCCACTACCTCCGGGGGCTGCTCCTCCTTCTCCGGAAGGACCGGCGCCGTACGGAGGAGGAGATTTCCCTGATCCTCCGGGTGGGGAAGACGCTCGGATTCGAGCGGGAGTTCTGCGAGAACGCCGCCCATGAGATCCTGGAAAACGAGCACATTGAGGAGGACCCTCCCCGGTTCTCCTCCCCCGATCTGGCCGAGATGTTCCTCCGCGACGGGCTCACCGTGGCCTCTTCCGACAGCTTCCTGGATCCGTCCGAGGAGGAATGGATTCTGGAGGTGGCGGCGGCCAACGGCATCGGGCCGGAGCGGTTCCGCAGCATCATGGAGGAGTGCGCCTGCCGCCCGGGGGGCCGCGGGCCTCTCGAGGCGGAGAAGCTGAGCGTCCGGCACACCTGAGGGAGCCGCGGGCGGGGGCGTGTCTCCGTCGCCGCCGCTCCTAACGCAGGAGGAGGAGTCTCGTGACGGCCGCCGATGCCCCCGTGGTGAGCCGGCACAGATACGTTCCCGAGCAGAGTCGGACCCCGCCCCCATCCGTTCCCGTCCAGACGGCGCGATGGCGGCCCGCGGGGAATTCCCCCAGAACAGGGGTGTCCACGCGCCTTCCCAGCACATCCAGGATATCCATCCGGACCCATTCCCGCCTGTCTGTCTCGAACAGGATGGTGGTGGAGCTGTTGAAAGGATTGGGATAGCTCCCCGCCAGCCGGACAGAGGCCGGAGGCGTTTCCCGCCCCACCCCCGCGACCATTGTGTTCAGGAAGACCGCAACGCAGGGCTGCCCCGAGACTCCCGCCACCAGGTCCGTGAATCCGTCTCCGTTGATGTCCCCGAATGCGAGGGCCGTGCCCGCCCCCGGGGAGTCGTACTGCCACGACGGGACGGAATCCAGCCGGCCCGCCCGGTTCAGGTAGATGCGGAAATGGCCGGTGCTGAACTCCACCGTGGCAAGGTCCGGGTCCCCGTCGGCGTCCACGTCGGCCCAGGCGATATCCTGCGTGCCGTGATAGGGATTCCGGGACTGCCAGGAAGGGGCGGTGCCCAGGGTGTTTCCCGTGTTGAGGTAGAGCTGCGTGGGAATGCTCCCTCCCACGGCCGCATCGGGCAGGCTGTCTCCGTTGGCGTCCGCCAGCGCGATGCCCTTCTGCCCCTGGGCGGTGTTGCCCGTCCAGAAGGGGGAGCGCTCCACGGTCCCCTGGTTGTTCCGGTACACGCAGGAATAGAAGTTGACCCACTTGGAGACGGCCAGGTCCTCGAACCCGTCCCCGGTGACGTCGCTCCATGCAAGGGCGCTGGAGATTTCGCCGGCAAGGGATGTCCAGGAGGGATACTGTTCCAGCACGCCGTTGTTGTTCCGGAAGATGCTCACCGGCCGGTATGGGTCGGGGGAGACGGCCTGGTTGGATGTGGCCACATCCACGTCGTTGTCATGGTCGAAATCGCAGACCGCCACTCCGGTGGTCCAGGTGCTGTTGGCGGCCGTCCAGCCGGGGAGCCGCGAGAGGGAGTCGCCGGCCAGCCCGAAGTAGATCGCATCGGGTGTGAGGGAGGCGTCCCCGTTGCCCGCATAGAGGTCGGGATGCTGATCCCTGTTGAAGTCGGCGATGCGGACGTCCGTGGTGGAAGTGGAATCCCCCGACCACCAGCCCGGGACGGTCTGGAGCTGGCCTCCCTGGTTGTAGAGCACGAAGTTGCGCCAATCGGGGTAGGGAGGGTAGCTCTGGGACCTGTAGCACCCCACGGCCAGGTCCGGATCCTGGTCGTTGTCCAGATCTCCGAGGACCAGCCCTCCAACCTGCATCCGGAGGTCGCACCCGTAACTCGGGGCGAGGGCATAGGGGACCATGTCCAGGGAGAATGCCCCCCCCGGGGAAGGAGCGCGGTCCCCCCAGCAGGCGGTGTCCCGTCCGTCGGGGCTGATGTCCATACGGGGGCTTCCCCCGGACGGCGGGGAGCCGTACAGAGGGAGGACAAGGAGGAAGAACACGGGCAGCGATCGGAGAGCTTTCACGGGGGTCCTTCCAAGGTGCTGGAACGGTTCCTGGGGGAATGTACCACTTCCCCCCCTGACATACACTCCCTGATACTCCCATTGCGGGCGCCGGGTTGCATCGGAAGTGCGATGCCCCCTCTGCCGAAGCCTCCCTGCGGGGCCGGTTGGGGCGCCCGGGAGGCCGGATTGCTTCGGGGGGGAAAAACGGATACCTTTCCCCGGCCTGTCCCGCCATACGATGAACAAACCCGCCGCCATTCTCCTGGAAGCGCTGATTGCCGTCTTCTTCTTCGGCTGCATCGCCGTCGTGGTGCGGTTTGTCTCGGCCAATCCATTCACCATAGGGATTGCGCGGCTGGGCATTGCCGTGGCGCTGCTCTTCCCCTTTCTCCTTCTGACGGGCCGGCTGGAAGGGTTCCGCAGGCGGCATGTCCGTCCGCTGGTTCTCCTGGGTGTCGTCTTCGCCCTCCACTGGCTGACCTTCTTCTTCAGCATCAAGACCGGCTCCGCTTCCATGGCCACCATCGGTCTTTCCACCTACGGGGTGCACCTGATTCTGCTGGGCCGGCTCTTCGGTCTGAATACCGTCCGTTTCACGGACCTGGCCGCCGTGGCCCTGGCCGTTGCGGGCACCCTGCTGGTCGTGCCCGAGTTCAGTCTCCGGAACAGGGAGGTGGTCGGGCTGGGACTGGGGGTTTTGAGCGGCTTTCTCTACGCATTCCTCCCCGTTCTTCATCAGAAGCATGCGGGGATTCCCGCGTTCACGCGGGCGCTGGGGCAGTTCTCCGTGGCCCTCCTGGTGTTCACCTGTTTCTGGCCGCTCTCCGACTGGCGCCTTTCGGCCGCGGACTGGGGGGGGCTCGTGTTCCTGGCCCTCTTCCCCACCCTCCTGAGTCATACACTCTGGGTGCGGGTCACCACCGTGCTCTCCACCGCCACGACGAGCGTGCTGTACTATCTGTATGTGCCCATCTCGCTGTTCCTGAGCGTGTTCCTCCTGGGAGAGCGGGTGGATGCCGCCATGACGGCGGGGGCCGCCCTCATCGTCGGGGGGAATGTGCTGGGCGTGCTGGGTCACCTCCGGGTTGGCACTTCCCGGGAGCCGCCTCCGTAACATTCCTTCCGCAGGAGGTTCCGTCAGCGCAGCTCGTCTCTCAGCCGGGCGGCGCAGCGCCGGCTGACGCGAAGCGGTTCCCGCATCCCCCGCAGGTGCACGCGATAGGAGCGGTTGAACCAGGGTTCCACGCGCTCGACATACTCCAGGTTGACGACGGCGTTCCGGTGGATCCGGAGGAACTGCTTCGGGGGGAGGCGGAGCTCCCACTCCCGGAGAGGCGCCCCCGTGAGCGTCCGGGATCCGTCGGAGAGGACCATGGCGGCATAGTCGCCCGCCGCCAGCACCCCCATCACGGCGGCAACCCGCACGAACCGGGGCCGGTTCCCTCCGGCCAGGAAAAGCCGGTCATCATACTCCAGCTTCCGGTCCCGTGCGCTGGGGCGGCCCGGACGGGCCAGGATCCTCTCCAGGGCCACCTTCAGCCGGTCGGGGTGCACCGGCTTCAGCAGGTAATCCAGGGCGTTCACCTCGAAGGCGCGCACGGCGTACTCATCGTGCGCGGTCACGAAGACGACGCTCGTCCCGTCGGGAAGATCGGGAAGGAGCTCGAACCCGGATGCCCCCGGCATCTGGATGTCCAGGAACGCGATATCGGGCCGGAGCCGCTCCGCCTCCGCACGCGCCGATGCCGCCGAGTCGGCCTCCCCCACCACCTGTATGCTCCGGAAGGGAGCCAGAAGGGCGGCCAGCTCTTTCCGGGCGAGGCGCTCGTCGTCCACGATGAGGGCGGTGCGCGGTCCGGGCCTCATGCCGCCGCTCCCTGATCCGGGTAGATGGCCACGGTGGCGAGCACGCCGCCGTGCGCCTCCTCGACTTCCAGCCGGTGCCGGGAGGGGTAGGAGTGCTCCAGACGCCTGCGGATGTTGATCAGCCCCGTGTGCGTGCCGTCTCCCGGGTCCCCGGCATCCGGGGGATTCACCCACCGCCCGCTGTTCCAGACCGTGATGCGGAGGGCTCCGTTTTCCGTTGAGGCCTCCACGCGGATGCGCAGAGGCATGGGGCTGGTGCGCATGCCGTACTTGACGGCGTTCTCCACGAGGGGATGAACAAGAAACCCGGGGACGGGGAACGCCTCCGCCCGGGGGGCGAGAACCAGATCCACCGCAAGCTTCTCCTCGTAACGGATCCGCTGGATCTCGAAGTACCGCCGGACCGCCTCCATTTCCTGGCGGAGAGGCACGCAGGACTCCCCCGCATTGTCCAGGGTGTACCGGAGAAAATCGGAAAGGGCGGTGACCATGGCCCGCGCCTTTTCCCGGTCGTCGTCCACAAGGGCCCGGATGGAGTTGAGGGCATTGAACAGGAAATGGGGATTGATCTGGTAGCGGAGCATCTGGAGCTGCGCGCTCTCGGCCAGCAGGCGCGCCTTCTCCGTGCGCTCCTTCTCCATGTGCCAGTCGCGCCAGAGATGAATGCCAAAATACAGGGCGCTCCAGGTGAAGAGCACGAAGGAGAGGGAGTACACGGTACCCGCGTACCGCAGGGGGGTCGGCACATACCGGGAGAACTCCCCCCCGAGAGAGAGGTGGGTCAGCAGGGCGTCGGACCAGTACCAGATCTGGGAGCCGGCCAGGACCGAGGCCAGGACGGCGAGGCCCACCGTCGCGAAAGACCGGGGGACGGCGCGGACGCGGCGGTAGAGGGAGCGGAGACCCAGACTGACGAGGAATCCGACGAGGTATGTGATGGCCACCCCCGCCGCGGCGCGCCCGTCCAGGACCTGCGCGGACCTGAAGAGGAGCAGGGAAAGCGAACCGTAGAGCGACCATCCCCCCGTCTGCAGTATCCAGAACAGGAGCGTGGAGCGCCGGGGTCCGGCCCATGCGCCGGTCGGGGGATCGGGGGGAGGTGTGGAGGGCATCGGGGTCTGTGCGGAGCGGGGCCGGGCGCGGGGACGTCTTCCCCCTCCGAACCCTGCCACGGGGAGCCGCAGGCCCAGTATACGCCAAGTGCGCGGAAGAATCAAGCGGGCGCCGCTTCCGACCGGCTCCGGCGGCGGGCTCCCCGAGGGGGGAGACACCCCCCTTTCCTGCGCCCGCGGAACAGGGGGATTCCCGCCGCCGTCCGGCGTCATGGGAGGATGAGGCGGCCCGGAGCGGATGATTTCACCCAGTAGGCGCGTGCCGGATGGAGTGTCTCTGCGGGCTCATACGACCCCTGATAGCCATAGTATCCGTTCAGGATGATGCCCGGCGGCACCGTCCGGAGGGTGGAGACCGGTACGGGACGGGAGAGAGTGCCGATCAGGTTCCATCCCTGGTGGAGAGAGACGGTATCGCGGATGCGCGTCCATCCGGTGATGGAAGCCGAGGAAGAATCTCCGAACTTGATCCAGTATCCGACGCCGGTGTCCAGGGAATCCCCTGGCACATAACCGGTGGCGGGGAGGAAGGCGAAGGCGCCGCCGGCGGCCTGGGGGAAGAGCGCGGAGGCGGCCGGGTTCTGGACGGTGAGGGGAAGGGAGACGGCGTTCCAGAGAGGTTGGAACGGATAGGATTCGGTGACGAGAGCGGTGGTGCAGAAGCTCCGCGCCGGGGACCAGGGACTCCACCCCACGGAGTTGGCGGCCCGGACCCGCCAGAAGAGGACTGCGGGAGCGGGGAGGGGTCCGGCCGTGCGGGATGTGTCGGTGATGGTGGAGTCATCCAGGAGCGCTGTGGAGAACAGGGAGTCGTCCGAGACGCCGAGGTGATAGGAGTCCGCTCCGGGGGAGGAGTTCCAGCGGAACAGGGGCGTGGAGGGCTCCTGGAGGGACCCCTCCGGCGGATCCAGCAACACCGGCACGGGAGGAGGAGCAGGCAGAAGGGCCATGCCGATCGTGTTGTCTCCGTAGTTGCAGACATATACGGCGTGATTTGCCGGGCGGTAGGTGAGACCCGTGGGCTGGACGAAGCCCGATGCCACGCCGGCAGGTGGACCGGGGAGCCCCGGGTCATAGCAATACACGGCGTTTCCCAGCCAGGAGGAGACGTAGATCTCCCCGCGGGGTCCGCTCAGTGAGGCCGTGATCTGCGAGATGCCCGCCGGGGCCGCTGCGGCCACCTGCGTGGAGTCGTCCAGGTTCACTCCCATGATGGAGCCGGCCGACCACTGGAACACGTACAGAAGATGCCCTCCCGTATCCACTTCCGAGGACTGGGATCCGTAGGCCAGCCCGGAACCGATGGGGACGAAGACCGAGTAGGAGGGCGCCCGGTAGTTCAGACGGATGATCATGCCCCGCTGCTCCACAATATACGCCACCCCTGAGGTTGTGTCGGCTTCGATCTGCGCGAGATGCAGGGCCTGCGGGACGTTGACCTGGAAGAGCACGGCCCGGGTATCGGCATCCAGGGCGGTGAGGCGGGAAGGGGAATTGGAACTGACCAGAATGGTGTCTCCGCAGACCGCCACCCCCATGGGGGAGTTGATGGAGTCCAGGAACATGGTGCAGTGTCCTGCGGTGTCCATTCTGACAACCGTGTCGCCGGCGTAGTTGGTGATGTAGAAGCAATCCCGGCGCGCATCATAAGCGATGTCTTCGGGACTGTTGAGCAGCGGGTCCGAAAAGATGACGGGCGGCTGGGAACGCGACTGGCCGGGCAGGATTCCCACGAGAGGAATCCAGAGAATGAAGGCGGCGATGAGGTGTGTACGCAAGGTGTCTGTTCCTTTCTTTTCGTACGGGCGGCCTCCGGTGCGGGGAGGGCCTCCCCATGCGAGCGCAAGAAGCGTACGGCGCAGGGACATGGTGTCTCCCTGTGTCTGTCCGAGGATACGGAGAAGCGGGGGCCGGGTTGGGTTGGAATCTGCGGACGGCGCCGGGATTCTGTGAACGGTTCATTCGGGCTTCGGGCGGCCTGCCCGGGGCCGTGCGCAAGCCCGGGAGGCGGCGGCAATCGCCGGGCGCGCGGCTTGACACTCAATCCGGGTCTGCATAGATTCCCGCAGGATATTCGTCAATCCTTCCCGCCGCCCGCCTCAGGGGGATCCTCCGGCGGGCGGGGGAGGAGCACCTCACCCGAGGGAGGTTCCCGTGGCGGGTGCGCGCTGGGCACTTCTTCTCCTTCTGGTTTTTCCGGCCCGGGCGGCATGCGGCGATCCGGATCCCCTGTCCGATGACTCCTGCACGGCGGAGACGGAGCGCTGGTGGGTCAACGGAGGCGTGGGATCGGCCTCGGGAGACATCGGCTCGGGGCCGCTTCTCTCCGCGGGGCTGAGCTGGTCCTCGCAGTCGGGGAGCACACTGCTTTCGCTACGGACCGTTTACACGGCCGAGGTGGAGTTCCACATTTTCGGAGAGGCAGGGGCGCCTGCAGAGTCCGCCTGGGATGCGGGGGTGCTCTACGGCTGGATACTCCGGAGACGCCTCTGGTGCGCATCAGCGGGGGCGGGAGCGGGCTTCGTGGGAGGGCGCCGTGTGACCGGATCATTCCTCACCCTAGGAATCCCCGCCGAAAGTCAGCTCTTCCTCACCCCCCTTTCCTGGCTGGGGGTGGGAGTCTACTGGTTTGCAAACCTGAACACCGAGCGCAGCTTCTGGGGAGGGCTCTTCGCCCTCCAGATCCGGAAGCCCTGAAGTGCCGGGCACGTTCCCGGCGCCGGGATTCGACGGGGAAAGGCGTGCGTTTCAGGACAGGGGGGCGAGCCACCCGCAAGGGACGCAAGAGGAGTGTGGGCATAGAGGGATTCGAACCCCCACGGGTTTCCCCACTGGATCCTAAGTCCAGCGCGTCTGCCGGTTCCGCCATATGCCCGGGAGCTTCCGGCCGCGAAGCCGCCTCACCCTCATGCGGGAGGCGTGAGGGGCAGCCGGATCCTGACAGCGGTTCCCTTCCCCGGGGCGGATTCCAGGCGCACCGAACCGCCGTGGTCCTCCACGATCCGCTTCACGATGGCCAGCCCCAGGCCGGTGCCGTGTTTCTTTCCGTGAGTGAAGAAGGACTCGAAGGCGCGGGCCCGCACCTCCTCGCTCATTCCGATTCCCGTATCGGCGATCTCCACATCCACCATGCCGTCCGCCGGACGGGTGGCGAGGGTGATTTCCCCGGGACCCGTCATCGCCTCCAGCGCGTTCCCCAGCAGGTTGTGGAAGACCCGCACCATCTTGTCCGCGTCCACGGGCACGGCTCCGGCAAACTCGAAGGAACGCACCAGGCGGACGTCTTTCTTCTCGATCTCCTTCTTCAGTGATGCCGCGGCGTCGTTCAGCAGGTCGGTGATGAGGGCGTCGCCGTAGGCAGGGCGGCTCATGCCGCGGGAGAAGTCCAGCACATCCTGGGCCATGTGCACGAAGCGGTCTATCTGCCGCATCATCTGGTCGGCAAGCTGGAGGGCCTCTTCGTCGTCGGTTCTGGACTTGATCACCTGCGCATACATCCGGAGCGTGGCCAGGGGGTTCTTGATGTCGTGGATGATGGTTCCCGCCATCCGCCCCACGGCGGAGAGCCGCTCGCTCTCGACCATCTCCCGCGCCATGCGGGCGTTCTCCAGTGCGATGGAGGCATGGATGGAGAAGCCGGCGATAAACTCCTCATCCTCCCGCGTAAAAGCCCCCCGCCTCTTGTTCAGGAACTGGAAGACCCCCACGATCGTCCCCTCCCTGTTCCGCATGGGCATGCAGAGGACGTTCCGCGTCTTGTAGCCGCTCTTTCTGTCTATCTCGGGATTGAAACGGGGATCGGAATAGGCGTTGGGGATGTTGACGGTTTCGCCCGTTCCGGCCACGTACCCGGCCAGTCCCTTCCCCGGAGAGAGCCGGATCTCCTTGATGTTTTCTCCCTGCACCACGCGGGAGGAGAGCTCACCCGTGGCGGGATCCACCAGGTACATGGTCCCCCGGTCTGCGTTGATGCTCCGGGTGGCGGCGTTCAGGATCACCGTGAGGAGGCGGTCCAGGTCGATCGTGGAATTGACCGTTTTGGTGGCTTCCATCAGGAGGTGGAGCCGGGACACCTGCTTCCGGGCGGCCAGGGCGTGACGGTCCAGCTCCTGCACGAAGGTGCGGTCCATGGTCCGGAGCCGGAGGGCCAGGTTCTGCAGGAGGTTGTGCGTGAAGGCGCGCTCGTTCAGGATCAGCTCCCGGAACTCGGAGGCGGGAAAACGCGCGATCCAGCATGCCTGGGCCGCTTCGGCCCGTGCCGACCGGGGCAGGCCGTCCAGAATGGAAAGCTCCCCGAAGAAATCCCCCTCGTGCAGAAGGGCCAGGAGCGATTCTTCCCCGAAACGGGTGTGTTTCCGGATCCGGACGATGCCGGTCAGGAGAAGGTAGAGGTCCCGGCCGCGGGTGCGCTCGTTGAAGATGGTCTCGCCCCGGCGGTAGGACTCCACCGTCAGCCGGGGAATCAGGGCCGTCACGCGGCGGGGGGAGACGCCCGTGAAGAGCACGTTCCGCTTCACCCGGGCGACGGTCTCCTCCCTGGTCAGGGAGGACGCGGTGCGGGAGGGAGCCCGGCGCGCAGGCCGGACGGGCCGTTTCTTCTTCATCGGGTCATCCGATCAGTGCTGGAACGGCGTGGGAACCGATGCGCAGGGCCATGATAGGCAATTGCATTTCCAGAAGCAAGGCATCTTGCGGTTCACGGGAATTCACTCTATCGTACGGGCACACCCTTCCGCTTCCGCCCTCATGCCCGAAGACATCATACTCCGCACATCCAACCTGGGAAAACGCTACGGCCGCCGGTGGGCCGTGCGGGACCTGGACATCGCCGTCCGGCGGGGAGAGATCTTCGGCTTCCTCGGGCCGAACGGCGCGGGAAAAAGCACCACCATCCGGATGATGCTCTCCCTTGTGCGGCCCACCGCGGGAGAGACGGAGCTCTTCGGGCTTTCCCTGCGGAAGCACCGGAGCGAGGTGCTCTCAAGGGTCGGAGGGATGGTGGAGAGCGCGGATTTCTATCTGTACCTGACCGCCCGGCGGAACCTGGAGATCGTGGCCGCGCTGCGGGGCGGAGCGCCCCGTCGGGAAATTGACCGGGTGCTTGAGACCGTGGGACTTCTGGACCGGGCCGGGGAGAAGGTGAAGGCGTTCTCGCACGGCATGCGGCAGCGGCTCGGGATAGCCCAGGCGCTGATCGGGGGCCCGGAGCTTGTGGTCCTGGATGAGCCCACCACCGGGCTGGACCCGCAGGGGATCCGGGAGGTGCGCGACCTGCTCCGCACGTTGTGCTCGGGCGCGGGCCTCACGGTCTTTCTTTCTTCCCATCTGTTGAGCGAGATCGAGCAGACCGCCACGAGCATGGCCGTCATCAGCGAAGGAAAACTCGTGGCCCAGGGCGGTGTGCGGGAGCTCCTGGATGGGGGGGAGAATGTGGTGCGGATCGAGGCCAGTCCGCCGGAAGCAGCCATGGCCATCGCCTCCCGGCAGGCCTATGCGGGAAGCGTGACGAAGGAGGGGAACATGATCAGGGTGACGATGCCCGGCGAGAAGGTGGCCGACCTGAACAGGGCCCTCGTGGAGGGGGGCGTGGCCGTCTCGGCCCTGACACCCCGCCGTTCGCTGGAGGACTACTTCCTGAGCATCACCGAAGGAGCCACCGAGGTGACGCGCAGGAGGGGGCGGTAGACCCCCCTCTTCGGCCCGGAGAAAGCGAAGGGAGAACCGGATGGAAGGCGCATTTCTGATCCCGGCCGCGGTGTTTGTCGCATGCCTGGGGATGCGCAACATGTACGAGCTGTTGAAGGAGTCGCGGAAGATCACCGCCCAGAACAGGGCGGCCTTTGTGGTGGTCTTTCTCTCCATGTGCGCCCTCTGGGTGTGCTGGTTCATCCTCTGTCCGGCTGACCCGTATCGGGTGGAAGTGCCGGGGCCTGTCCGTGGGATCGCCCTGACACTCGTGGGGGGCGGGACAGTCCTGGCGGTGGGGGCACTCCTGCAGCTGAGGGGCGTGGAGAACATAGAGCATCTGGTGACGCGGGGGCTGTTCCGGCGGGTGCGGCATCCCATGTACTGCGGGTTCGTGGCGTGGATTCTCGGGTGGGGCATCTACCACGGGGCATTGGCAGGTCTGGGCATCGGGGCCCTGGGTATTGCCAGCATCGTCTGGTGGAGACACCTGGAGGATGCCCGGCTGGAGATGCAGTTCGGGAGCCGGTATCGGGAGTACCGGAACTCGACGTGGTTTTAGACGGGAAGCGACGGTCGCCATGAAGTCGAGAGCGGATCTCAAACGGGAATACAAGGAACGTCGCAAGCCCGCGGGCGTCTTCCGGATCCGCAACAAGGCAAACGGGAAGATCATGCTCGGGAGCAGCCTCAATCTGGAGGGGCCCCTGAACTCCCACAGGTTCATGCTCACGATCGGGTCTCATCGCAACGAGGTCCTCCAGAAGGAGTGGAGCGAGTTCGGTTCGGGCGCATTCGAGTTTGAGATTCTGGAAACGGTGAAGGTGAAGGACGACCCGCATTTCGACATCAGCGACGAGCTCACGCTTCTTGAGGAGATCTGGCTGGAGAAGCTCCAGCCCTTCGGAGAACGGGGATACAACACGGACCGGAATATCCGGCAGGCATAGCCGAAGTGCCTGCGGGATGGCTTGCGGGGGCCGGGCCGGCCTCCGGCCGGACCGTCTTTCCTGTGTGAGGCAAGGGTGGGTGTGGCGGGGAAGTATCCCCCGGGGGGAACTCTCGCGGAACGAGAGTCACTCCGAAGCCGGGGGGAGAAACCCGGCTTTCCTGCCGGCGGCGATGGGGCGGCCGTCCGTTGTCAGGCAACACGGTGACTATGGGGTTGGGAGGGTCTGAGAGGCCGGACCAGTTGATAGAGAAACTCGGGCGAGAAGTCGGCGCCGTTCTCCCATACCACTGTGTGCAGATCGGGGTGAACGGCAAACCGCTGAAAGAGAGCCGGATCAAGGAGAGGTTCAAAAACGGGGCCCCAGAGCTCCTCCCGCAAGTCCACTTCACCTTCGGCGCCGTCCTGAAAACGCAGGAAAAGGGTGAAATCAGCAATGTGTCGGGCTTCGACAACGCGCGGTACCATGGGACTACTCCAACGGAGGGATGGGTTTCAGGACGTGTCGGGTCTTGGCCAGCTCCCAATCTTCCCGTAGTTCTTCCTTGTGGAGGTTGTGCCACTCCATTACGTGTCCAAGGGCGCGGGGTGGAAAAATGCCATTGACGATGCCGGTTTCAATCTCGACCGTCACTTCGTATGCTCCATACTTGGCGTGGTAGTGTGGTGGAGAGTGATCACGGTAGAACATCGCGATGACAATTCCGAGAAAGCGGCTGATCTCCGGCATGGAGAAAGGTACGCAGAAAGCGCCAACGGAGCAACCAGCCCCGCGCGCCCCCTCTGCGTCACACGGTGCCATTGAGCTCCTGGCTTCGGTGCCTGCCGCCTGAGGCCAAAGCCTGACACCACACAGGAGGTTCCACATGTCCGGAAAGGTCTGTCCGATATGCGGCGGTCGGGAGAGATTCGTATATTGCGGGCCGGAAGCCGGGGGGATGGGGACGCCGGACCGCCCTCAGACGGTCGCGGGCTGACGTCCCGCTCACGAGACCCCGGTGGAGGCAAACGAACCCATCGCAAGGAGACGGAGTTGTGCGCACACTGCAGATTGTGTTGTTTCTCCTGGGGGTGCCCTTCTTTCTTGCAGCGCTTCTGTTCATCGGGGATCCGATGGGCGACACGCTCTGGAGGGCCGGCGTGGCGGTCCTCCTGACGGACCTGGTCTGTGTGAAGCTCTGGCCTTGTTCAACGCCGACATAGGAAAGCCCGGGGCCGGGGGGAGCCGGATCCTCCGCCGGTCCCCGGTCACACACCCGATCATCCACCATGCACAACAGACCATGCCCGCAGTAATGACGGATCTGCTCACCGCCGGGAACATCGCCAGGGCGCTCGGGGTTTCGGATGCAGAGGTGAAGAAGGCGATCCAGGAGCTGGGCCTCAAGCCGAAGGCGAAGAAGGGGGTCTGCAACTACTACGGACGGGAGATCCTGCCGAAGGTGAAGGGGGCCCTGAGATAGGGCTTGCCGATACCGGCCGGGGACAGGCATCCCGCAGTCCGAGGAGCTCTCCATGGGATCTTCCGACATACTCTCCCTGGCCGTGGTGGCAGGGGTCCTGGTGCTCGTGACAGGGATATTCATCTGCATCAGCATGCGGGTCCGGCGCGGCGGAGGGAGCCTGACCACGGCCATCCTCGGCGCGACCGACGGGTTCCTGACCAGGGAAAAGAGCAAGGCGGCGGAGACAATCGTCAACGACAACGCGGGAAAGACGTTCCAGGATCCGCGCGTGAAGTCCGCGGAGTGACACGAAGAATGGAGGTAACATGAAACGACGGGGTTTGTGCCTGCGGCCGGGAGCGGTGATTGCCCTGGCCGCCTTCCTTCCTTTACCTGCCATGGCGCAGTGGGTCCCGCAGGTTCTTCCTCCGGGCGTCACACTCGTTCTCTCGGTGGATCTGGCCTCTCCGCAGGAGGGGGCGGCGGGGGGCTACGCACTGTCGGGGGGTTTCCAGGGAAGGGCCCTCTTTACCACAGACGGGGGAACCACATGGAGCGCGGCGCAGGTGCCGGCAGCGTCACGCGCCCTCGTGGAAGTGGATATGCTGGAGGGAGGGGTGGGGTTCATCGCGGGAGCCGTCAATACGCCCTTCCTTTCCCACCCTCGTGCGGCTGCTGTGTTGCATCACACCGACAGCTCCCCGGCCTCTTCGCAGAGAGCCGCCTTCCATCTCCGGAGGGGGATGGACGGGGTGAGCGCCTATCGGGGGATGTTCCTCAAGACCACCGACGGGGGGCGGAGCTGGCTTGAATACGGAGACCTGCCTCCTGAGACCTACTACCTGTACGGGGTTTCCTTTCCGAGCGCGGATGTGGGCTATGTGACCGCCTCCACGACGCCCAACGTGGGAGAGGCGACGGTGCTCAAGACCACGGACGGGGGCCTCACCTGGAGCGTCCAGGCCGCGGGGGATTCCATCGTGTCGCTTCCCGCCATCAGGTTTCATGACACATTGCGGGGGTATGCGGTGGGCTATCAGAACAGGAGCCAGACCATATCGGGGGTGATCCTGAGGACCGCCGACGGGGGAGCCGTCTGGGAGCGGAGTGTCTTTCCGGATGTGGACCACTTTGCGGATGTGTCCATCGTGGACGGGTCCACCGCCTACGCGGCCGGCGTGGGCGTGCTGGCGTCTCCGGTTGTCTACAGAACCACGGACGGGGGCCTGAGCTGGACGTCCCTCCAGGCGGGCACAGGAACGGTGCTTCTGGAGGGAATCAGCTTCGCCGCGGGATCCTCCACGGGCATCATCTGCGGCTCCGGTCCCGGAATCGGCCCGTACGCCGCCCGCACAACAGACGGGGGCGGAACCTGGACCCAGGCCCTCCTTCCTTCTCTCCCGGGGGGGACCCTCCTGGTGGGGGCGCTGCTTCTGGATCCTCTGCAGGGATACATCACGGGCGGGGATCCCTTCAGCCAGGGGGTTGTGCTCTTCACCGCGAACGGGGGTGTTGCAGCCGTTCCGGGCCAGGAGAGAGAACCCGGGGGCGGACTTCTCTGGGGCGGCTATCCCAACCCCTTCAACGCGGTTACCCACGTTACATTCCGGATCCCCGAGCGAGGCCATGTGCGGCTCAGCATCCACGATGTGCAGGGAAGGGAGGTGGCCCTTCTGGCGGAAGGGTTGCGGGAGCCCGGCTCCCACACGGTGGCGTGGCATGCCGCGGGAGCCCCGAGCGGCGTGTACTTCTGCCGGATGGCGGCGGGAGGCCGCACCGAAACAGGGAAGCTTCTTCTCCTCAAATGACCGCCCCCGGCAGGAACGAACCCGGCGGGGAGGATCCCTCCGCCGTTGCGGTCCGGTTCCATGACTGCATCAACCGCCACGATCCCGGGGGGCCGGCGGCGCTCAAGACCGAGGATCATGTCTTTGTGGACAGGGACCTCACGCGGCACGGTCCCCGGGAGATCATGGCGGGGAACTGGAGAGAGTTCTTCCGGATGTTCCCCGCCTGCCGGAACTCGTTCACACGCGTCGAGACACGGGGGGATCGGGCGGTGATGGCGGGCCGGGCCTTCTGGTCGGACGAGAACCCGAAAGACACGGGTCTCTGGACGGCCCTCATTGCGGGAGGTCTGGTGAAGGAATGGCAGGTGTGCGAGGACACGGTAGAGAGGAGGGGGGAGCTTGAGCTCCCCTGACGGGAGGGCGGCGCGCGCAATGCCCGCGCCGGGTCGGGACGCCCCGGGCCGCGGGGGGAGCATCTTCCTCCGGGAACTTGTGAAGACCTGCCTCAAGTGGCGCACCTGGATCGGGTTTGCGGCCGTGGCGGTGCTGGTGCCCCTCGTGCAGTTCGGGCTTCTCTGGCAGGGGAAGGCGGCCATGCGGGGGATGGTTCGCTCCCTGGAGCAGGACTTCGTGCTCCTGGGGAACCTGTTCAACGGGTACCTTGTCACCTACTGGATCATGAACAGTCTGTGGGTGCACATCCCGTTCCTCATCAGTCTTGTGGCGGGGGATCAGCTTGCAGGGGAGGCCACGGGGGGGACCTTCCGGCTGATCCTCATCCGGCCGGCCACCAGGAGCCGGATCCTGGGGGCCAAGCTCCTGACCACGCTCCTGTACGCGTTCACCCTGGTGGCCTTCCTCCTGGGCCTGAGCCTCGGGCTGGGGCTTCTCCTGTTCGGAGCGGGGGATCTGCTGGTTCCCGGTTTTTCCCTCACCGTGCTGCCCGAGGCCGGTCTCCCCTGGCGGTTCGCTCTCTCCCTGGCGCTGGCCGCCTGGAGCATGTGGTGTGTTGCGTCGCTGGCCCTCCTGTTTTCCTCCCTTGTGGAGAACGCCATCGGCCCCATCATCGGCACGATGACCGTCATCATCGCGTTCTTCGTT
Source organism: Bacteroidota bacterium (assembly GCA_049587715.1). Taxonomy (GTDB): domain Bacteria; phylum Bacteroidota; class Ignavibacteria; order UBA10030; family UBA6906; genus JBAVEL01. Next base: position 12,103 of record JBAVEL010000130.1, on the reverse strand, counting down.
GTCTCCTCCATGCCGATTGAGATGTTCGAGGCGGTGCGCCCCTACCTGTTCACCACCTACCTGAGCGCGTGGCAGAAGGTGTTTGCGGAGCCGGTGCCCTGGCCCGAGATCGGGGAGTCGGTCCTGAAGCTGGGGGGGCACAGCGTTGGTTTTCTCCTGTGCACTTGGTATATTTTCGCCCGGAAAGACATCCTGAGCTGAGACGGGCTCTCCGGCGTCTTTTCCTTCCCCGCACACAGAGAGGCAGACATCATGGAACTCCACCGCATCCAGCGGGCGCTCCGCGACCAGGGAATGGACGGATGGCTGTTGTGCGACTTCCACAACCGGGACCATCTTGCCTACCGTGTCCTGGGACTTCCCACCCACGGCATGACCACGCGGCGCTGGTACTACTACATACCCGCCAGGGGGAGGCCGAAGAAGCTTGTGCATGCCGTGGAGAGGCGGAAACTGGACTCCCTGCCGGGCTCCGGGGAGGTGTTCCGGTCCTGGAAAGAGCTCCACGACGGCCTCAAGAGAATGCTGGGGAAACGGAGGACCATCGCCATGCAGTACTCCCCCCGGAACAGCATCCCCTATGTCTCGCTGGTGGACGCGGGGACGGTGGATCTGGTGCGGGATCTGGGGCACACGGTCGTCTCTTCCGCCGATCTGGTGCAGATGTTCGAGTCGGTGATCGGGCCCAAGGGGTATGCCCTCCATAAGGCGGCGGGGAAGATCGTGGACCGGATCAGGGGGGAGGCCTTCGAGAAGATCCGACGGGCTCTCGCATCCCGCAAGCGGCTCACGGAGTACGAGCTGCAGCAGTACATTCTCCGGCGGTTTGCCGCCGAAGGGCTCATCACGAAGGATCCCCCCATCGTCGGGACCAACGAGCATCCGGCGGACCCTCATTTCGAGTGCACCCCATCCAATGCCCGTCCCTTCAAACGCGGGGACACGATTCTGGTGGACCTCTGGGCCAGGAAGAACACTCCCGGCGGCATCTACTATGACATCACGTGGGTGGGATATGCGGGGGACCGCCCGCCCGGGCGGTACCGGAGCATCTTTGAAACCGTGCGGAAGGCGCGGGATGCCGCCACGGCCTTCGTGGAGGAGCGGATGTCCCGGGGTGTCCCCTGCCACGGGTGGGAGGTGGACGATGTCTGCCGGGCCGTGGTGCGGAAGGCGGGGTACGGCCGCTTCTTCGTGCACCGCACGGGGCATTCCATCGGGGAGGAAGTGCACGGGAACGGGGTGAACATGGACAACCTGGAGACAAAGGACGACCGGAGGATCATCCCGGGCTGCTGCTTCTCCGTGGAGCCGGGCATCTACCTGGAAGGGGAGATGGCGGTGCGGAGCGAAGTGAACATGTTCATCCGGCACGACGGGACGGCCGAGGTGACCGGCGAGGTGCAGCACGAACTCGTTCTGGTCTGACCCACCACACTCACCAGCACCGGGATCACCATGAGTCTCGCCGAAGGGATCGGGAAGCTGAGGACCGGCTTCAGCAGGACATTCTGGGTGGCCAACACCATCGAGCTCTTCGAGCGCTTCGCCTACTACGGGAGCAAGGCGGTGCTGGCGGTGTACGTGGCCGAGCAGGTGGGGCTGGGGCCCGAGAAGGCGGGCTGGCTGGTGGGGAGCCTCTTTAACACGCTCCTCTATTTCCTTCCTCTTCTGGCGGGAACGGTGGTGGACCGCTACGGCTTCAAGCGGAGCCTGACGGCCTGCTTTGCCATCTTCACGCTCGGGTATTTCCTGATCGGGCTGGCGGGAATTCCGGAGGCCCGGCCCCTGGTGGATGCGGTGGGGGCGGTTCCCTTCATGATCATGGCCCTGGTGGTCACCGCCCTGGGGGGCTCCCTCATCAAGCCCTCCATCGTGGGGACCGTGGCCCGCACCACCACGCCCGGCACCAAGTCGCTGGGCTACTCCATCTACTACATGCTCGTGAACATCGGAGGGGCCGTGGGTCCCTTCCTGGCGGTGCCCGTGCGGGAGAACATCGGGATCGCCTATGTGCTGGTCATGTCTTCGGCGGTCAGCTTCCTGCTGGTGCTGGCCACGCTGGTCTTCTTCCGGGAGCCCCCCCGTCCGGCGGATGCCCCGCCCCCCAAGCCGCTGGGGGCAATCGTGAAGGACATGCTGCTGGTGTTCGGAAATGTCCGGTTCATCGGGTTTCTTGTGATCTTCTCGGGCTTCTGGGTGATGTTCTGGCAGATCTTCTATTCCATGCCCTTCTATATCCGGGACGTGCTGAGATTCGAGCGGTTCGAGATCCTGGAAACGGTGGATGCCTGGACGATCATCCTCGTGACCGTGGCGGCGACGGCGCTGGCCAAGCGCCTGAGACCGATGGTGGCCATGACCCTCGGCTTTGCCCTGGCCTCCGCCTCCTGGTTCCTGATGGCGGAGATGCCCGAAGGTCCCGCCATGGTGCTGGCCTGGCCCGTGCTTGCGGTGATGAACGGGGCCCTCTGGCTGCTGGGGGCGGCAGGGCTCCCCGTCAGCACCATCGAGGTGACGGGAGCCATCGGACCCGCGGCCTTCGCCCTGATCGTCTTTGCCCTGGGGGAGTCCATCCAGGCCCCGCGGTACTATGAATACGTGGCGGACCTGGCCCCGAAGGAGCAGGTGGGCACCTACATGGGCTTTGCGTTCCTGCCGATCGCCATCGGGACCTTCTTTGCGGGACTGATCAGCGGTCCGCTGGTGGAGCACTACATCGGGCGGGAGTCGGGGGGAGTGTTTCTCCCGGGCCCGGGGGCGGCCGCACCCCATGCCATGTGGTACTGGGTGGGGCTCATCGGGGTCGTCTCCACGGTGCTGATGATCCTGTACGACCGCCTGCTGGTGCGGCGGCGGGCGGGGGGAGGGAGGGGGGGATGATCCTCGGGGCCGCGGTATGTCTGCTTCTGGTGGGCCTGGGAGGGGAGCGTGCGGAGGGGCCGGATCGGGGGGAGCGGATCCTCGAGAGGGTGGAGGAGCAGTTCGCGGGAATCCGGGACTACGCCGTCACGCTGGATGTGACTGCGGATGTGGAGCGCCTGAGCGTCCCCCCCATGAAGGCCGTCATGTACTTCAAGAGGCCGGATCGTGTGCGGTTCGTCTCCGAGGGGTTCGCCCTGCTTCCCCGGGAGCCGCTGGGATTCGTGCTGGGAAACCTCCGGCAGAAGTTTGCCGTGGAAAGCGTGCGGGAGGACAGCGCCGGGTATCAGCTCGTCCTCCTTCCCAGGAACGACCGCACAAAGCTCCGGCGCATCCTGGCCACCGTGGATTCCGCACGCTTTCTCCCCGTGGGGGTTTCTTCCCCCCAACTGGACGGACGGATGATGAGCGCGCATCTGGAATACGTCCGCGCGGCGGGCTTCTGGGTTCCCTCCGTGATGGACGTGCGCTTCGAGGGTCCGGAAGGGGGGGAAGACCCCCCCGGCCAGGAGCCGGCCCGCCGCCCGGGGCTCCCGCGCAAGGGACGCATCACGGTGCGCTACTCCGGCCACCGCATCAACACCGGCCTGCCCGATTCCCTCTTCACCGAACCCCGGGAACCCTGAGACGATTCCCTTCCCTTGACTCTGAGCGGGGATTTGCCGACCTACTATTTAGGCGTGCCTAAACAGTGGGGATGTCCGTGACCGACCGGAGCACCGAAGACTACGTCAAGAACATCTACAAGCTGGCCCGCAGCGGGGGGAGGGTGACCACCTCCGCCCTGGCGCGGAGCCTGCGCGTGGCGGATCCCTCCGCCACCGACATGATCAAACGGCTTTCGGAGCGGGGGCTGCTCCGCCATGTGCCCTACCGCGGGGTGGCGCTCACGACGGCGGGCAACCGGATGGCGCTCCGCACCCTCCGGCGTCACCGGCTGTGGGAGGCCTTTCTGGTGAAGCACCTGGGGTACTCCTGGGACAGGATCCACGACGAGGCGGAGCGCCTGGAGCACGCCACCTCGGAGTTCCTGGAGCTGAGGCTGGATAAGGCCCTGGGGCGTCCTGAAACGGACCCGCACGGAGATCCGATTCCGACCTCCGGGGGAAGATGCCCCCGGGGGGGAGGGGTGCGCCTGGTGGAGTGCCATCCGGGGGAGAGGGTACGGGTGGTGCGGGTGGAAGATGAAGACCCGCGGGTTCTGCAGCGCGCATCCCGGCTGGGCCTGGCCCCGAAGACGCGCCTCAGGGTCATGGAGGCGGGCGGGCCTTCCGGCCCGATGGCGGTGCGGATCGGGGGGAGGGAATACCCCGTGGGGCGGCGGACGGCGCGGGCCATTTTCGTGGAAAGGATCTGACGCATGGACCCGGCGGCGGCGCTTGCGGCGGGCATCCTGGTTCTGGGAGTGGCGGCGGCCCTCCTCTGGCCGGGAAAGGGCGTGCTGGCGCATCTGGAACGCGTGCGCAGGAGCGATCTGCGGGTCCGGATGGAAGACGCCCTGAAGCACCTCTATGACTGCGAGTACAGGAGACTTCCTGCGACGCGCCAGAGCGTCTCGGGCGCTCTGGGCATCGGTCCGGATGAGGCGGCCCGGCTTCTGGGAAGACTGGAAACCCTGGCCCTTGCCCGGAGGGAGGGGGAGGCCTTCGGCCTCACGAGCGGCGGACGCTCCTATGCCCTCCGCATCATCCGGGTGCACCGCCTCTGGGAGAGGTGGCTGGCCGACGAGACGGGTGTGGGAGAGACGGAGTGGCACTCCCGGGCGGAGGACCAGGAGCACCGGCTGAGCCAGGGGGATGCGGATGCCCTGGCCGCGCGCCTGGGACACCCCCCGTATGATCCGCACGGAGATCCGATTCCCACCTCGGCCGGGGAGATTCCGTCGGCGCGCGGACGGCCCCTTGCGGACATGCATCCGGGAGACGGGGTGCGGGTGGTGCATGTGGAGGATGAGCCGGCGGCGGTGTACGCCCAGATCGCGGCGCAGGGGATACGGCCGGGGGCATCGCTCCGTGTGCTGGAGAGTTCGGCACAGCGGGTGCGGTTCATCCTGGAGGGGGAGGAGCTGGTCCTTGCCCCCATCGTGGCATCGAACCTGACGGTGGTGCCCCTTCAGGAGGATGCGCCCCCGGCGAGGGCCTGGAAGACCCTGGATGAGCTTGCGCCGGGGGAAAGCGGCCGGGTCGTCTCCATTTCCCGCGCGTGCAGGAAGAGCCAGCGCCGGCGGCTGATGGATCTGGGACTTGTTCCGGGAACACTGGTGCGATCACAGATGGAGGCCCCCGGGGGGGATCCCGTGGCCTATGAGGTGCGGGGGGCGGTGATAGCCCTCCGCCGGGCCCAGGCGTCCATGATCGGGCTGGAGCCGGGAGGGGAGAAGGGATGACGGAAAGGAAGAAGGGCGCGGAATGTGCGGACTGCCCGGCGCATCGCACGGGTCATCTGGTCCGTCTGGGCGTGGACATGGAGGGGGCGGACTATGTGGTGGCCCTGGCCGGGAACCCCAATACGGGAAAGAGCACGGTGTTCAACGCCCTCACCGGACTGCATCAGCATACCGGGAACTGGCCCGGGAAGACCGTGACGCGGGCGGAGGGGGCCTTCTCCGCAGGGGGGAAGAAGTACAAGGTGGTGGATCTCCCGGGCACCTACTCCCTCCTCTCGGCCAGCACCGACGAGGAGGTGGCGCGGGACTTCCTTGTGTTCGCCCGCCCCGACGTGACACTGGTGGTGGCGGACGCCACCCGCCTGGGGAGGAACCTGAACCTGGTCCTGCAGATCCTGGAAATCACGGATCGGGCGGTGCTGTGTCTGAACCTGATGGACGAGGCGGAGCGGAAGCGCATCCGGGTGGATGCGCGCGCGCTTGCCCGAGACCTCGGGATCCCCGTGGTGGGAACGGCGGCCCGGAGCGGGCGGGGTGTGGGGGAGCTCATCGCGGCACTGAGCCGTGTGGCCTCGGGCGAGGTGGTGTGCAGGCCGCACAGAATCAGGAGCCGGTCCGCTCCCCTGGAGCGGGCCCTGGCGGAGCTGGAGGCGGGCCTGGAGAGGGAATTCCCGGGTCTGCCGAACGCCCGGTGGGTGGCGCTCCGCCTGCTGGAGGGGGATGAGAGAATCACCCGCGCCGTCAAGGACGGAGAACTCGCGGAGCTTGCCTCGGGACGGCCTGCCGGCGGGGAGAGCGCGCCGTGAGCGGGACGCGGGATGGAAGGGCGGCCCTGCTGGCGAGGGCGGCGGCACTGAGGTGGGAGACGGGGGAGAGTCTCCACGACACCCTGATGGAGTCGGTCTATGCGGAAGCAGCGCGCATCGCGGGGCGGGCGGTTACGACGAGCGGAGAACGGCCCCGGTTCGACTGGGACCGGACCCTGGATCGGCTGCTGACCAGCCGGTGGACGGGCTTTCCGCTCATGCTGGCGCTCCTGGCGGGGGTGTTCTGGCTCACCGTGGAGGGCGCCAACATTCCTTCGGCAATCCTCTCGGATCTCCTCCTGGGAACGGTGCATCCCTGGCTGAAGGGACTGGCGGCGGGCCTCCCCCCCTGGCTCGGCGGCCTGCTCGTGGACGGAGCGTACATGGCGGGGGCCTGGGTGGTGAGCGTGATGCTCCCCCCCATGGCCATCTTCTTTCCCCTCTTTTCTCTTCTGGAAGACTTCGGGTACCTGCCCAGGGTGGCGTTCAACCTGGACGGCCTGTTCCGGAGGGCGGGGGCGCACGGCAAGCAGGCCCTCTCGATGAGCATGGGGTACGGGTGCAACGCGGCGGGGGTGATCGCGGCCCGCATCATCGACAGCCCACGGGAACGGCTGATTGCCGTCATCACCAACAACTTTGCCCTCTGCAACGGGCGCTGGCCCACCCAGATCCTGATCGCCTCCCTCTTCATCGGGGGGGCGGCGCCCGCCGGCTGGGCGGGATTCCTGTCGGCATCGGCGGTGGTGGCCGTGGCTCTTACGGGCGTGGCCTTCACCTTTCTCACCTCCTGGTTCCTTTCCCGGACCCTGCTGCGCGGAGAGGCGTCCTCCTTCAGCCTGGAGCTTCCTCCCTTCCGGCCCCCGCGCCTTCTTCAGACCCTCTACACATCCCTGATCGACCGGACCGTGTTCGTGCTCTGGCGGGCCGTGATGTTCGCCCTCCCCGCCGGCGCCCTCATCTGGATGCTCGCCAACGTGGAAGCCGGCGGGACGAGCCTCGCCGCGCACGCCATTGCATGGCTTGATCCGTTCGGCCGGCTGGTGGGATTAAACGGCGTGATCCTCCTGGCCTATGTCATTGCCGTACCGGCCAACGAGATCGTGATTCCGACCGTTCTGATGCTGACCGTTCTGGATGCGGGGATGGCCGGGTACGGAGCCGGCGCGGGAGTCCTGTTTGAGTCCGAGGATCCATCGGCCACCATGGCCCTGTTCCGGGCGGGCGGGTGGACCCTGCTGACGGCCGTCAACCTGATGATCTTCAGCCTGCTGCACAACCCCTGCTCGACGACACTCTACACCATCTACAAGGAGACGGGCGGCATCCGGTGGACCGCGGTTTCCGCCCTGCTTCCCATCCTCCTGGGCCTCACCCTCTGCTTCTTCATTGCGCAGATCTGGCGCCTGGCGGGGGGAGGGGGGTGAGCCGGCATGGGGTGGGCGGCGGGCCTCGTGGGGGAAGATGAACGGGCGGCGGACCTGATCCGGGGACTCTCCGCCGCCTCCCTGCACTTCGAGGCGTCCCCTTCCCTGATGCTGGCATCGGGGGGGATTCCCGAGACCTGCCTTGCGGGACGGGACATGCAGGGCGGATGGCTCGTCGTGGGGCTGGGACTTGCGTGCGGGAGGGAATCGGTGCGGGTTCTCTCCGCCTCCGATTGGAGCGCACGGCTTCTGAGTAACGTTCCGGGCCCCGGGGAGAGCGACGGGCACTGGGCGGCGATCCGGTGGGACGACCGGGGAGTGAAGGGGTGGACAGACCGCGTCGGGCTCCGCACGCTCTATGCGGCGCAGCTTCCGGGCGGGGTGGCCTTCTCCACCCGGCTGGACTGGACGGCCCGGATGTGCGGGCGATCGGAGATAGACTGGGAGACATTCGGGTCCCGATGGCTGTGCGCCAACCAGATTTCCTGCGAGAGCCCCGTCAAGGGAATCGTGCGCATCGGTCCCGGGGGCCGGTTCGCATTCGGGAGGGACGGACTGCGCCTCAGCTCCCGGCGCTGGATGCCCGGATCGGGAGAGACGGGGGAGGGAACCCTGGAGGAGGCGCTGGCATCCTGCCTCCGGCATCCGCCTGAGGCGCGGCTTGCCCTCGGTCTCTCGGGGGGGCTGGATTCCCGGGTGCTGCTGGCCTTGCTGCGGGGAATGGGTGCACGGTGCGCCGTCTTCACGGTCGGCTCGGCCGGAGACCCCGACGCGGATGTGGCCTCCCGCATTGCGGGAGATCTGGGGCTGGAGCTCCGGGCTTTCGTGCCCGGGATTCCCCCGGCCGGAGAACTCATGGAGGAGGGCGCCCGCTATGCGGCGCACTCCCAGGCGGCGGAGCCCCTTTCCTCGTTTCTGAAGCTGCGGCACTACGGGGATCTCCACGCGGCGGGGTTTCTGATCGTGGACGGCGGCCTGGGGGAGATTGCGCGCAGGCAGTACCTGAACAGGGTTCTCAGGAGCAGGGGAGCGGTGCATTTCCCGTCCCGGGGCCGGACCCTGCTGAAGGGGCTGCGCCTCAGGAGGGGAGGGTTCTTCACCCCGGAGACGGAGCGGCTGATGGAGAAGGGGGCTCTGGAGCAGAGCGCGCTCCAGGCGGAAGAGCTGGCGCGGATGAAGGAATTCGGGCCCGAGAACAAGGCGGACCTTTTCGCCGTCTGGACCCGGTTTCCGAACTTCGGAGGGCATGAGCAGGTCCGGTGCGATGCCGAAGCCGCATCCTACACCCCCTTTGCGCAGACCCGCGTGCTGGAGGCGGTCTTCGGGACTCCACCCCGGGCGCGCAGGGGGGGGCGGGGGGTGAGGGATATTGTGCGCCGGAGGTGCCCCGCGCTCGTGCAGTATCCCCTGGCGGGGAACGCGGGCGTGCTCCCCTTCGGGTTCCCCCCCTGGGGGGTGAAGATCCTGGGACGGTTCAGGAGTGCCGGGAGGGAGCAGCTCCGGCGCGCGTTTCTTGCGGCGGCGGAACCGGCCGTGAGGGACCTGGTCCGCTCCGACAAAACCCGGTGGTTCGGGGCGTATGACTATCCGCGCCTTCTGGAGGCCGTGGAGGGGTACTACGGAGGGGACAGAAAGAGGGCGCGGGAACTGGACTGGTGGCTTGCGTTCGAGCTCTGGAGGCGGGGGCTGGAGGGCTGACTACCGCTCCCCGATTTCCGAGCCCTCCAGCAGAAACTTCCCGTATTCCTCCCTGTAGCGCTTCACAGCCGAAAAGACGGCCCGGGCGATTCGGGTCTGTCCGGCCGAGCTCCGCAGGAAACGCTCGTCCTCCCTGTTGGAGAGATAGGCGCTCTCGATGAGAACGTTGGGCATGGAGGCGCCCACCAGCACCAAAAACCCCGCCTGCCGGACCCCACGGTTGGGAATGCTGAGGTGGTCCTCCAGCTCCTGCTGGGCAAGGTCGGCGAACAGCTCGCTGGCCCGCATGTAGGAGCTCTGGGCCATGGTGACCAGGATGAAGTTCTCGTCGGTGAGCTTCTGGTACCGGTCCGCGTACCCCTCCTCCAGCTCGATCACGGCGTTCTCCTGTTCGGCGATGGCGATGGCCTCGTCGGTTCTCCCGGGGCGCAGGAGGTACACCTCGAACCCGCGGGTGGGGTTGGGCTTCCGCCGGAGGGAGTTGGCGTGGATGCTGATGAAGAGCTTGCCTCCCGCCTCGTTGGCGATCTGGCCGCGCCGGTACAGGGGGACAAAGCGGTCGTCCTTCCGGGTGAAGACCACCTTCACGCCGCTCATGTTCTTCCGTATCAGCTCCCCCAGCCGGAGGGCGATCCCGAGGGTGACATCCTTCTCCCTGAGACCCGAGACCCCGATGGCCCCGTGGTCGTGGCCCCCGTGGCCCGGGTCTATCACGATCACGTCCAGCTCCCATCGCCTCCGCTGCTCCTCCAGTCCGGCCAGCACCTCGCGGCGCTTCCTCTCGAGGAGGACCCTGTCCTCGGCTCCCGGGGTGCGAATCGAGATCAGGAGGTGGCCGGAAGACTCCTCCCGGAGAACCTCCGCCGAGGCGGCTTTGGAAGCGAGCCGGAAGGTGAGCTGAAGGGATCCGGGGGACTGGATGGCCACCACCTGACGCACCAGGCCCCGGGGGGAAAGCCGGTTGAGAGCGGCCACGTCGGCGCGCGCCCCCGGAATCGTGACATAGAGCCAGTTGTCGTCCCGCAGCCAGGTCTCCAGATCGTGGAGAGGACGGGCGGCAGGGATGCGGATCAGCATCCCGTTTGCCTTCTCCTCGAAGGAGAGGGTGGCAAAGTCAAATGCAGCGGGGGGAAGCTCCTCGACCAGGAGGGGACCCCGGGGCTTCTCAACCCGCAGGGAACGGGAGAAAACCCCGTTGAACAAAGGGAGGAACGAACCGAGGGGGACGAAAATGGAGCCGGCCGCGCCGAGAGGACGCACGGCCATCTGATGCACCTTTACCCGTCCCGATTGGTCCGTGCTGGTGACAAACGGGTTTCCCCCCGTGACACGAAGGGCATGGGGGGGTTCCTTCAGCTCCAGCTTGCCTGCCCTTTCGTTCCGGTACACGTCCAGGGAGAGCACCTCGGCAATATCGGAGAGGGAGGCATAGAGAACGCCGTTCCGGGTGAAAACCCCCACGGAAGCGCTGCGGGCGGGATCGGAGGGGAACCGGACGGCAATGACATTGGATTGCGCTTCCGCAATCTCCCCTCCGAGGCCGGAAGCCAGAAGAACCGCCCACACCATGCGCGCACCCACCTCCGCCCCTCCTGCGCGTCCTATCCCGCGCCGCAATCGGAGTGCGCGGCCACCGAAGCCCCGGGGAGGGGCGGACCTCCGGCCCGGGACTCCCGGGCGCACGCTCCCGGCGGGACGGTGCGGGAAGAGGAAGGGATGTGCATGCGGCTACCGGAACCGGATGTGGATGAGGGCGTGGAGGAAGATGCCCAGGAGGGCCCAGCGGGGATGCCGCGTGCGGCGGAGGTAGCTCCGGTGCACTTCCCGGTTCTCGACGCTGTCGCGGGTGATGATCTCCACCGAAAGAGGATGCATGTCATTCGCCCGAATCGGTCATTGCGTCGCTGATATGGATCCCGCGGAGCGCCAGCTCCCGGATGAGCGGCCCGCCCGGCACGCACTCCTCGGGCATCCGCACCCCGCGTGGGGCGATCTCTCCCCGGGCCAGCATCCTGGCCGTGATGGAGGCGGGGAACGCCGTGGTGCGCATCATGGCGGTCAGCTTCGTTGCCTCATCATAATAATCCACGCACTCATACACAAGTCTCCGGCAGAGGTCCCCTGCGACCCCGCGGAGCTCCGCGCGCAGAAGCACCACGTCCGGGCCCCCGAAGTCCAGACGGCGGCGGAGGAACTCTGCAAAGAACTCCCGGTGGGTGCGGGGCGCCGCCGCGCCGGGGAGGGGTTCCGTGGAGGCAAAGCCGAGCTCCAGGAGGGTCCGCATCTTCGCGCAGTGTCCGCCATAGCGGATGGTCTTGTAGTCCAGGTCCCGCACCTTCGTGCGGAGCAACCGGGGAAGGGCGGAAAGGCCTCCCGAGGTGGCGAATGCCTCCAGGGTGCCGAAGGGCGGGGGGAACACAATCTCCTCCAGCTCGGTCATGGACTCCACCTCCCGGATCTCCCCGTCCCGCAGAACCACCGCCTTCTCCACATACTCGTTGATGAGACCTTCGGCCGAGAAGGTGAGCTGGTAGTTGAGCGGAGGACGGGGGCGGAGGGGAAGCCCTCCCACGCGGAGCCGGATGGAGTCCACGCGTTCGAAGTGCCGCATCCCTTCCACGGCCAGGATGTTGATGAGGCCGGGGGCCAGACCGGAATTGGGGATGATGGTCACCCCGCGTGCGCGCGCCTCCCCGTCCAGGGCCGACTGCCGGTCCACCACCTCGTTGTTCCCGCCCAGGTCCGTCAGGTGGACACCCGCGGCGATGGCCGCCTCCGTGGCCGGGAGATTCCAGTGATAGCCGGCGGCCGCCACGGCCGCTCCGCTCCCGGCGAGCAGGCGAGTGATGCGCGGGATGTCGGCC
>JBAVEL010000129.1:0-2402 GCA_049587715.1 Bacteroidota bacterium | reverse complement strand
GTCCCCCGCAGCGCCGCTCCCGCGGCGCCGGTCTGTCAGTTCCCGCGGGGATGCTCCCGCCGGGGCGGGGCCGCACCCGCACCCATGTACAGAAGGCCCGCACCGCGGAGCTTCACCCAGTAGCTCTTCCCCGGCTCCAGCACGGGCGCCGGGTCGTATCCCGGGAATCCGTAGAAGGGGGTAAGGACGAGTCCGGGGGGCTCCGTGCGTATGTCGGCCGTATCCAAGGGGATCGAGAGGGTCCCCACGATGTTCCATCCCCCTGAGAGAGAGACGGTGTCCCGCTCCCTCTTCCCCCCCTGCACATCCTGTGTGGAGCCCTCCGGGAACTTCACCCAGTAACCTCGCCCCTCCTCCAGGACGGGGCTCTGGATGTATCCTGCGGATCCCTCGAAGGCGAACGCATAGTCGAAGAGGGCGGTGGGAAAGAGACTCCGCAGCGTGTCATCCGCACGCTCCACGGGATTGGAGACCAGGTTCCACCCCCCCAGGACGGGCACCTCCACGGTGTATTCAATGGAGAAGCACCTCGGGCTGCTGAATGTCCCCCAGGCCGACGGCCCGCGTCCCCGCACCCTCCACCAGTAATCGGCCCGGTGGATGAGGCCGCGTGCCACGGCGAATGTATCCGTCACCGTGGAGTCCACCGTCGAGCCCGCAAACAGGGAGTCCGTCGAAACCTCGAACCAGTAGGCGCTCACCGCTGTCACGGGCGGGCTCCACACGCAGAGGGCGGTGTCGCTGGACAGCACACCCCCGTCGGGCGGAAGAAGCAGCGTGGGGGCATCGGCGGAGGTGGTTCCCCACACCACATCGCTCATGAAGTTCTCATACCCCGAGGAATCCACCGGCTGCACCCGGTAGTAATAGGTGGTCATGGGGGATGTGGCGTTGTCGGTGTAGAGTGCATCCCTCGTGGAGTCCAGAAGTCCCATGCCCGAGGAATCCGCCCCCCGGTAGATCCTGTAGCGCAGAAGGGGAACGCCCCCTCCCCCGTCGGTCCAGGAGAGCTGCATCGCCATCCCCGAAGGCGCAGCCGCGAGGCCTTCCACGGGAGCCCTCAGGTTGAACTCCGCCGGGGTTCTGGCCCTGTCCGAGATGCGCACCTCGTCCACGATACCCTGCCACACCCGGGCCCCGCCCGAGTCGGAGCCCGCAAACAGCCCCTCTCCCCCGAAGGGAAGGGGTCCCGCCTGGGGAACGGCCGCCTCCTCCCGGCCGTTCAGGTAGAGGGTGAGGGTGGTCCCGTCGGATGTGCCCGCCACATGATGCCAGGCCCCCGGGGTGAGAGCCCGCGTGGAAACGGCCGTGTCTCCCGGACCCCCTCCCGCCGCAAACACAACCCTCCCCGAGCTCCCCGCAAGCCCCAGGGCGAAGCTCCGCCCCGAACCCGCGCGTTTCTCCAGAATCACCGCCGAGGGAACCGATGCCAGGTCGGCGGCATACACCCATGCCTCCGCCGTGAGGAGGGGGGGGCGGAGGGAGGGCCCGTCGGGGACGCGCACTCTGTCTCCCCCTGCGACAAACACCCTCCCCTTCCCGAACCGGGCATCCACGATGGAGGTGCCCCACGCCTGCCCGTGGTTCCCCCCGGGGCCTGCGTCGTTCACCAGGGTGCCCGAGGTCTCGTCCATGTGGAGGAGGAGCCCTGAAGACGAATCGGCCGCATACTGGTAGGGCACCCCCACGTGCACCAGGATCCCGTAGGTGTAGTGCCTCTCCCCCGAGAGGTCGATCTGCCGGAGCCGGTAGTACCAGGTTCCCGGCGCCACCAGGGTGTCCGCAAACCCGTAGTCCTGCGGAATGGTGGGGTTGGGACCCGCCGGAACGAAGCTGCCGGGCACGTCCGCATAGGATGTCTGTCCGTTTGCCGAGCGCTGAACCTCGAACCCCCAGTTGTTCGCCTCGCTGAGGGTGCGCCACTGGAGCACCACACGGTGTGATCCCTCCGCCCGTCCCGTCAGGTATTCCAGCACGATGTTGGCGCGGGCAGCGGGGGTTGCCGCCCCGAGGGCGGCAAGAAGCAACCAGGGGTGTATGCGGGGGCTCATGACTCCATCCTCACGAACGTGTCTTTAGCTGTGTGCACGGGCCCCGGGGAGGTGGGGGGCGCGGGGGGGGGTGCCCCGCGCTATTTCTTCACAAACACGTACAGTTCCGTTCCGGGGGAGAGAAACTCCGACTTGAGGCTGTTCCACTTCCGGATCTGCTCGGGGGTCACGCTGTATCGGGTGGCCACGCTCTGGATGGTCTCTCCGCGCCGCACCGTGTGCACGGTCAGTTCCCCCTCGTCTTCGATGGCCTTCTGGGCGGGGGCGGAAGCGGCCCTGCGTTGGGTGCGTCTTCCCGGCGATGCCTCGGGGGTCGCCTGTTCCTGCTGCTGCGGGGTCATCGTCACGGGA
>JBAVEL010000128.1:0-15772 GCA_049587715.1 Bacteroidota bacterium | reverse complement strand
ACGCACCCTCCACAGGGGGCCTCCTTCCCGTCTCATGACACCGCGCTCCCCGGGCGGATCTCCCCCTCGGGAGCCACGAGCACAAGCCTTCCTTCTCCGTCGGAGGCGGCCAGGACCATGCCCTGCGACTCGTGTCCCATCAGCCGCGCGGGCTTGAGGTTGAAGACCACCACCACGGATTTCCCCACGAGCGCCTCCGGTTCGTAGTACCGCGCCACGCCCGCCAGAACCTGGCGGGTCTGGCCCCCCACGTCGACCATCAGCTTCAGGAGCCGGTCCGAACGGGGCACCCTCTCGCACTGCGTCACCCGCCCCACACGCAGGTCCAGACGGGCGAAGTCGTCCAGCGTGACCTCGGCTTTTCCCGAAGCGGGTTGAGGAGCCGGCTCCCCCCCGGCATGGATCTTCTGGAGCTCTCGTGCGATCACTTCGTCCTCGATCTTCGTGAAAAGAACCTCCGCCGTCCCCAGAGGATGTCCGTCCCGCAGAAGCAGCTCCCCCGCAAAATCCCACGCGTGGCGCGCCGGATCCCCCTCCAGGTTCAGCATCTTCCAGATCCGCTCCGCAGCCCCCGGCAGCACCGGCGAGCACAACACGGCCAGGGAGCGGCAGACCTGGAGGCAGAGATTGAGGGAGGCGGCGCACCGGGTGGGGGCCGCTGTGCGGGTCTTCCAGGGTTCGCTGTCATTGAAGTACTTGTTGGCGGCGCGTGCCAGGTTCATCACCTCGGCCATCCCCTCCCGGAACCGGTAGCGTTCGAAGAGGCCCCCCGCCGCCGCCGGGGTATTCTTCAGAACCTCCAGGAGGCCCTCTTCCAGCGTCCCCGGCTCTCCCCTGGGCGGGACCTTCCCCTCGAAGGAGCGGACCGCGAAGGTAAGGGTGCGGTGGATGAAGTTCCCCAGCACGTCGGCCAGCTCGTTGTTGCTCCGGGCCTGGAATTCCTTCCAGGTGAAGTCGGCATCCCGGTTCTCCGGCAGAATCGACGTGAGGTAGTAGCGGAGAGGATCGGCCGGGAACCGGTCCAGGAACGCGCCCACATCGACGCCCCAGCCGCGGCTCTTCGAGAACTTCTGCCCCTCCAGATTCAGGAATTCGTTGGCGGGCACGTTGGCCGGCAGGACGTACGGCGGCCTGTGCGCGGCGTTCCAGGCCATCAGCATGGCAGGGAAGACGATGCAGTGGAAAACCACGTTGTCCTTCCCGATGAAAGCCACGTACTTCACCGACTCATCCAGCCAGTACTTCTTCCACTCCTCGGGGGTTCCCCGCGCGGCCGCCCACTCCTTGGTGGAGGAGATATACCCCAGCACGGCGTCGAACCAGACGTAGATCACCTTCCGCTCGAAGCCCGGGAGGGAAACCCGCACCCCCCAGTCCAGATCTCTCGTCACCGCCCTGTCCTGGAGCCCCTCCCGGAACCAGCTCCGGCAGTAGTTCAGCACGTTCTCCTTCCACCCCTCCCGTCGGTCCATCTGCGCCACGTAGGCCTCCAGGTCGCGCTGATACGCCCCGAGCGGGAAATAGAGGTGGTTGGTGGTCCGGACCACGGGAACATCGCCCGTTATCTTGCTGTGCGGGTCCCCGAGCTGGGCGGGATCCAGGAAGGTGCCGCACCGCTCGCACTGGTCCCCCCGTGCCTCCGGGTTCCCGCAGCGCGGACATGTCCCCTCCACATAGCGGTCCGGCAGGAACATCCGGGCCCGCTCGTCGTAGAACTGCTGGTCCTCCTTCTCCTTCAGCACCCCCCGCTTCCGGAAATCCAGCAGGAACTCCCGGGCTGTCTCATGGTGAAGGGGCAGGGAGGTCCGGGAGTAGTTGTCGAAGCTCATCCCGAAGCGGGCAAAGGCCTCCCTGTTCCGCTCGTGGTACCGGTCCACCACGGCCTGCGGTGTGGTGCCCCCCTTCTCGGCCGTGATCGTGATCGCCACGCCGTGTTCGTCCGAGCCGCAGATGAACAGCACATCCCGCCCCTTCAGACGCTGGTACCGGCAGTAGATGTCGGCCGGCAGATACGCCCCCGCAAGGTGCCCCAGGTGGATGTCCCCGTTGGCGTACGGAAGGGCCGCCGTCACCAGGATGCGGGAAGGTTCCATGCATCTCCGTGGTTATGGGTGCGTGGTTCCCCCGCGCCGGTGCGGCATCAGAAGCCGCCGCAGGCGGACGCTCAGATGGAGGAGAACCAGCTTAATGTACACATTTCTCTCCAGAAGGAAAATCGCCCGCTCCACCTCGGGGATGATGCCCGCCAGGTCCGCGCCGCCGAAATTCTCCACGAACTTCTTCAGGTCCTCCTCCTGATCCCCGGACAGGATCGCCCCGCCGTGCGAGAGCACGAGCGCGTCCCGGAACCAGGCGAGGAGGAATTCCAGAAACCGCGCCACCTTCCGCCGATCACGCCCGCCGCTCAGACCCTCGATGAGCCGGACCAGACCGGGGATGTCCGTCCACAGAACCGCGCGCACAAAGGGCGCCACCTCGTTCCGGAGGCGGGCGACATCCTCCTCCGTCAGCTCCAGGGCGCGGGCGAAGCTTCCCCCCGACAGGCGGGCCAGCAGCAGGGCTTCCGCCGGGTTCAGCGGGGTCCGTTCTCCGAGGGCCCGCGCGATGACAAGATCGGGAATCGGGTCGAACCGGACCGTCTGGCACCGCGAGATGATCGTGGGAAGCAGGGCGTCCCGGTGGGCAGTGGTCAGGATGAGCATGGTTCGAGCGAACGGTTCCTCCAGCGTTTTCAGGAGGGTGTTCTCCGCCTCCGCCCCCATCTCCTCCGCATGCGATATGATCACCACGCGCCGCTTCCCGTCCAGGGTGCTGAGGGAGGCCTGGCGCCGGATCTCCCGGATGCTGTTGATCTTGATGACCGTGGCCCGGGGCACAGCCACGCGGTGATAGGGGTTGGCGCCCTTCCGGCGGTACTCCTCCTGCACCGCTGCCAGATCGGGCGGGGTGAGCTTCTCCAGCGGAGGGTCCCACGATTCCTCATTCCTCCCCACTGGAAGGGCCGTCACCAGGAGGATATCCGGATGCTGCATCGTGTCCAGGGCGATGCAGGAGGGACATTCCCCGCACGCCTCCATTGTTCCGCCCGCGCAGTGGAGCACCCGTCCCAGCTCCAGTGCCATGGCGTCCTTTCCCACCCCTTCCGGACCGTGGAAGAGGTAGGAATGGGCGAGCCGTCCCGACCGGAGGGCGCTCCCCAGAAGCGCCTTTACCCGCTCCTGTCCCAGCACACGCGGCCAGGCGGGCTCAGGGGCGTCAGAAAGCATGGCCGATACCGAAGTGGAGGATTCCCCGGGCCAGAGTCTCGCCCAGGAGGCGCTTCCGGAAGATCCATTTCCTTCCACCCTCTTCCGCTCCCGGGTCATGGATCCGGAAGCCGAAGTCCACCCGGAAGGGCCCGAAGAAGGTCTCGTAACGGATCCCCAGGCCTGCCGCGACAGCCACATCCGGCGCCTTCAGATCGCGCGCCTCCGCCCAGACGTTCCCGGCGTCCAGAAAGAAGACGACCCAGAGCTTCCGCAGCAGATCGCTTCGGAGGTGACGGAGGGCGTTCACCCTGAGTTCCGCGCTCCCCTCCAGGGCCAGATTCCCTCCCAGCTCCAGACGGGGGTCCCCCGAGGCGGCAAGACGCCGGGACTCCCATCCCCGCACGCTGGCCCCGCCGCCGGCGAAGAACCGGTGGGTCTGGGGGATGGCCCGCTCCGCATCGGACCGGCTCTCCCCGTACTTCTCCTCCCATCCCCCCTTGAGTTTCAGGCCCAGGATGGCAAACCGGTTGTGCGAGAGATCATAGTACCATCTGCCCAGGAGGATCACCCGGTAGAACTGGGTGAAGGGAAGGTCGGGCTGGGCGTTCCGGAGGAGAAGGGGAAGAAGGCCCGACTCTTCCAGCGTGGCCGCGTGGATGAAGCCCGCGGAGGGGGAGAAGACGTCGTTGGCCTTGTTTCTCTGGAGGGTGAAGGAGAGAATGGAGTTGAATTGCACTCTCCGGGCCTGGGCTTCCAGCTCCGCCGCTTCCTCGAAGGACCCCGTGAAATGGGGGTTCCGCTGAAGGGAAACCCGTTCCAGGGTCCAGTCCAGGTAGCCGTGCGTATAGTCGGCGAGCTGGTCGGTGAGGCCGAACCTGTTTCGCACGATGAACTGGCGGTAGGGTCTCTGCTTGTCCAGGATCAGGGAGACCGTCCAGTTGCCGCGTACGTTTCGGGAGAAGATATAGGGCTGGAACATCTCGAGCGTCAGATCGGCGTTTGCCACGCCCTCCCCCGCAAGGGCGAAATAGTCGGGAAACCGCCCGATGGTCTCGGTGCGGAACCGGATGCGGGAAGAGAACGTCCGCGCCCCCCCCAGGAAATTTCTGTTCTTGTAGCCCAGCCCCGTGCCCAGGTTGAAGTTCCCGTTCTCGTCGTTCAGAAGGAGTTCGGGCGCCAGCTCATGCTTGTCGGTGGGGCGGATGGTGACGCGGGAGGGCACCCGCAGGGTGGTGTCTTCACGGGGGGGAATCCGGGGCCGCACACGGGCCAGATCGAAGAGCCCCACCCTGTTGAGGTTCCGCTCGCTTGTCACCAGATGCGAGGCGTTGTACACCTCTTCCTCCGCGTAGTCGAGCTGGCGGAGCACAATCTCATCGGTGATGTCGGAGCGTTCCTTCTCACCTTCCCGCTGAACCCCCACGGGACCGAAGAAGTAACGCCGTCCCGTGTCGAAGACAAGCCGGACCCGGCAATTGCCGGTGCTGGCCAGACGGACGGCTGCAGAGCTGTCCTGATCGAACCGGGCATTGGCGTATCCGGCGTCCTGGAGCACCTGGAGGACGCGGTCCACCTCGGTCTTCAGGAGCCGCTGGTCGTACGCCTCCCCCACGCCGATCAGGCGCCCCTCTGCAATGTCCGCGTGCACAAACTCCGGCACCAGCAGGAGGCCCTCGATGGAGAGGGTGTCGATGCGCGCGCGGTCCCCCTCCCGGATGCGGATGCGCACCCGCACCCCCCCGCCGTCCGGGACTCCCGTCACGGAGGTGTCCACCTCCACGGCGAAGAAACCCCTCTCCCTGTAGTACGTGACGACCCGCCGGATGTCCTCCGCGAAGATGCCCGGGTCGAAGAACTCATTGTTCCGTCCGAGCACCTCCCCCGAAATACCATAGAAGAACTTCCCGAGGAAGCCGGGCGTCTCGCGGGTCCCGAGGAGCGCTTCCAGCGCTCCGGTCCCGAAGGTGTTGTTCCCCTCGATGTGAAGCTCCTCCACCTCGGGAGGGGTCTCTTCGGACCGGGCGGGGCCCTGGGGAAGCAGCAGGCTTAGAAGAAGGAATGCCGCCGGGGGGATCGGAGCCCCGAGGGGACGCCACAAAAAAACCCAGCCCCGGCGGGCTGGGTTGCGGCTGCACACAACGGGGGGGCAGGACGCGCGGGATGCTCCGGCCCTAATACTCCCCTTCATCTTCAAAGAAAAAATCAGTCCCGGTAGGGTAGTCGGGCCAGATGTCCTCCATGCTCTCGTAGGGCTCTTCACTGTCCTCGAGCTCCTGGAGGTTCTCCGTCACCTCCGCCGGCGCGCCCGTCCTCGCGGCGTAGTCCAGCAACTCCTCTTTCGTCGCCGGCCATGGGGCATCATCCAGGTAGGATGCCAGCTCCATCGTCCAGATCACGGCGTTCCTCGTCCCTGTGCCTTCCACATGAGCGGGGCACCCCGATCCCGTCACCGGGCTCCGGGGTCGAGCGCGGCCAGCCGGGCGCGGTACCGTGCCGCGTGGACATCGTCGAAGAAAAAGTCCACGGGATTCAGCTTCCGCCCGTTGAGCCGGATCTCGTAATGCAGATGCGGACCGCTCACCAATCCGGAACGTCCGCTCCGGGCGATGAGTTCCCCCCGCCGGACCTTCTGCCCGTTCCGGACAAAGACCCGCGAGAGATGCGCATACAGGCTGGAGTAGCCGTATCCGTGAGCGACATCCACCACGATGCCGTATCCGCCCATGGTGCGTCCCGCAAACCGGACCGTCCCGTCCCCCGCGGCGTAGACGGGCGTCCCCACGTCGTTGATCACGTCCACACCCTCGTGCAGGCGGTAGACCCGGAGGACGGGGTGCAGACGCATGCCGAAGCCGTTCAGGGCGTAGTACCCCTCCATCGGCTTGATGGCGGGAATCGCCGCGAAGAGCCCCTTGTTGTACTCATATCTCCGGGAGACCTCTTCGTAACTCTCCCGCTGGAGGCGCACCTCCCGGGTCAGGCGGGTGATCAGCTGCCGGGCGGAGCCGAGGGCATCCGACACCTCGGAGGGGAACAGAGACACCGACGGCGTCAGGATCGCACCTCCTGCCGAAGCCGAAGCCGTCTGCTCGTCCACCTGCTTCAGGTCAACCAGGAGCCGGAGCTCGTTGCCTCTGCGGGAGACATCCCGGAGGGACTGCTCGACCGAGGCGATCCGGGAAGAAAGATCCTCCACCTCCCCCCGCAGGCGGATGTTCTCCGTGCGGAGGGCCGCCACGCGGCTGTACCCGATCCCCAGGGGATCCCCCAGCATGTAGTTCACCCCGAACAGGCAAAGCACGAGGACAAGGGAGAAACCCGCAACGGAGGAAATCAGCTTGGCCCGGAAGAACCGGATCTCACTGACCTTCGTTCCGGAGTCCGTCACGACCAGATATTGGCGATCCCTCTTCAATCGAGCGGCCCTGGGGCTCCTGGTTGCACAAAATATACCATCCCTCCTCCCCCCCGAACAGCCGTTCCGGGAGGGGAGCAGGAAAAATCGGGGGAAAGATACGTCATATCAAAGGCCATGTCAAGGAAAAAAAACCTGCGAATCCCCCGAACGGCCCGCCGGAGGCTGTTTCTACTCGAAATCGTGCTCGAAGTAGTCTATGGCCCGATTACCTTTTTTCTTCTGCCCTATGACGCCCTCCAGACGCTTGGCAAACTCCTTGGCTGCATCGTATCCGTAGTGCCTGAGCAGGTAATTCAGGGCAATCACCTCCGTAATGACGGTAACGTTCTTTCCGGGGAATATGGGAAGGGACACATGCGGAATCTCCACATCCAGGAGGGAAACGTTCTCGCTGTCCAGGCCCACCCGGGTGTAGTCCTTGTCGGGTTGCCAGTCCTCCAGTTCCACCACCACCTCCACCCTCTTCTGAAAGCGGATGGCCCGGATACCGAACATGCTGCGCACATCCAGCAGGCCGAGGCCGCGGATCTCCATGAAGTGCTTCACCAGGTCCGTGCCCGAGCCCATCAGGATGGCCTCCCCCTTGCGCGTCAGCATCACCACGTCGTCGGCCACCAGCCGGTGGCCCCTCTCCACGAGGTCCAGGGCGATCTCGCTCTTCCCGATGCCCGATCTCCCGATCATCAGGACACCCACCCCGTACACATCCACGAAGGAGCCGTGGAGGACCACCTGGGGGGCGAACTGGTCATCCAGGAAATCCGCCAGGAAGTAGGCGATCTTGGTCGTCTCAAAGGGAGTGCCGAACACGGGGATCTCGTGCGCCCGCGCCGCCTCCAGCAGGTCCTCCTCCACCGTGTTGCTGTTGGTAAGGATGATGCACGGCATCCGGAACTCGCACAGGGTGAGGAACGCCTTCCTGCGCGAGGCGGGGGAAAGGGAGTTGAGGTAGCGGATCTCCGTATTCCCCATGATCTGGACCCGGTTGTACGTGAAGAGCTCCACGTAGCCGGCAAGGGCAAGTCCGGGACGGTGCAGGTTCTTGTCGCGGATCAGGTTTGAGAAGCCCGCGCTCCCGTTGAGACTGCTGAGGCGGAACCGCTCCCGGTTCGCCTCAAACAGGGCCCCCACGGAGATCTCGTTCTTCTGGGTCGCACGTGAGCTGTCGATGTTCATCATCGCCGGCCGTCCTTCAGGGGCGGGCCTTCAGGGCCCGGACCCGGGTCTTGTCCTTCTGCCGCAGACGGGCCTTGTACTTCTGCAGCCGGACGCTCAACTTCTCCACCGCCGCATCCACGGATTTCATGTAGTCTTCAGACTTCTGGCGCGCCGAGAGGAGGGTCCCGTGAACCCGGAGATTGATCTCGGCGGTCTTGAGGCTGTTCAATCCCCGTTCATAGCTGAGAATGATATCGGCGCTGACGATGCCGTCATAGAACTTCCCGAGTTTCCGCACGGCCTCCACCGCGCGGGCCTTCAGGTCGCTCCGCGCATGAAACCGGCGTGCCGTCAATTGAATGTCCATTCGCCGCGCTCCTTTCGTCAGGAAAGAAACTCACGAGGATCTGGGATGGGCCTGTGCATAGACCCGCTTCAGCCGCTCGATGCCCACGTGCGTGTACACCTGCGTGGTGGACAGGGACTCGTGACCCAGCAGCTCCTTCACGGCCCGGAGGTCGGCCCCCCGGTCCAGCAGGTGCGTGGCAAAGGTGTGGCGAAGCACGTGGGGGCTCTTCCTGGCCGGGTCCGCCACCATGGAGATATACCGGCGCACGATCCGGTACACCCCCTTGGAGTCCATGGCCCCGCCCCGGGCCGCCAGAAACAGGGGGCCCTTCTCCCCGGCCCCCTGATGCCGCCGCACCTTCAGATACGTCTCCAGGGCCTTCCGGGCCTTCCTTCCCACGGGGAGGATCCGCTCCTTGGACCCCTTCCCCATCACCCGCAGAGTCCCCAGGTCCCCCGCCAGGTCCCGCATCCTCAGCTTGAGGAGCTCGTTGAGGCGTATGCCCGTTCCGTAGAAGAGCTCCAGAATTGCCGCATCCCTCGCTCCCGCCGGGGTGGACGCGTCGGGCGCCTCCATCAGCCGCCCGGCGGCTGTCTCCTCCAGATAGTGGGGAAGCCCCCGGGGAATCCGGGGAGCGGAGACGGCGGCCGCCGGGTTGGCGGCGGCCAGCCCGGTCTTCTGCGCATACCGGAAGAAGGACTTCAGGCAGGCCAGGGCACGCGCCGCGGTCCGCCGGGACCGGCCGCGGGAGAGGAGCTCTCCCAGGAAACCCCGGACCGCCACCGCATCCACGCTCCCCACGTCCGTCTTCCCGCCGCCCCGGGAGGCCCGGTAGGAGGCGAAGAGGCGGAGGTCCCCCTCATACGCGGTCACAGTGCGGGGGGAGAAGTTCTTCTCCTCCACCAGGTACCGGAGATATGCGCGGACGGCTTTCTGCACGGCCATACTCTCAGGAAGCGGTCTCCTGAACCTCCCCCGGGCGGGCCACTTCGGCTTTGCATGCGGGACACGCCAGATACTCCCCCCGCGCCTGGGAGGACTTGAGCACCATGTAGGTATTCCCGCACGTGTCGCACGGCTCTCCCACGGGCCTGTCCCAGGAGGCAAAATCGCATGCGGGATACCGGCTGCACCCGTAGAACACCCGTTTCCGCCTGGTCCGGCGTTCGATCACATACCCGTCGGCGCATTTGGGGCAGTGTACGCCTATGGAGAGGGGCTTCGTGTTCTTGCATGCGGGGTAGTTGGCGCAGCCCATGAAGGTTCCGAACCTCCCGCCCTTCACCACCATGTCCCCCCCGCAGAGGTCGCACGTGATGCCGGTGTTCTGCCGGGTCTGCTCCTGCTCGTGGGGGAGGGGCTTTGTGTTCTTGCAGCCGGGATAGCCGCTGCAGGCCATGAACCTCCCGTTCCGGCCCCACTTGATGATCATGGGCTTCCCGCACAGCTCGCATGCCTCGTCCGTCGTCTCCTGGAGGGACTTCTTGATGGCCGCGCTGTGCTTCTGCATACCCTCCACGTCCCGCATGAAGGGCCTGTAGAAATCCTCCATGACCTGGGCATAGGAGCGTTCCGCCGAGGCGATGGTATCCAGCTCCTCCTCCATCCGGGCGGTAAAACCGACATTGAACAGATGCGGGAAACTCTGCACGAGGATGGAATGCACCGCGGTCCCCAGCTCGGTCGGAAACAGACGGCGCTCCCTCTGTTCCACATACTTGCGCGCCTGGATGGTGTCCACAATCAGGGCATAGGTGCTCGGCCGGCCGATCCCGAGCGATTCCAGCTCCTTCACCAGGGTGCTCTCCGTGTACCGGGGAGGCGGCTTGGTGAAGTGCTGGTTCGGGATCACCCGTTCGAGCGCCGCCTCCTCGCCGGGGCGGAGTCCGGCGGGGAGCCGGGACACGGGATCCTCGTCGGGGTCCCGCTCCTCGCCTTCGGCTGCCTCCTCGTAGACCTGCAGGAACCCCCGGAACCGGGGCATGGAGTCGGATGCCCGGAACAGGTAGGGACCTCCCCGCACTTCCACGGTCGTCTGATCGCTCACGGCCGCCGTCATCTGACAGGCGAGAAATCGGTTCCAGACAAGCTCGTACAGGGCGGCCATATCCTCATCCAGGAAGCGGCGGACCGCCCGCGGGGTGAACCGGAGGGACGTGGGGCGGATGGCCTCGTGCGCGTCCTGGGAGCCCCGGGCGCGCTTGAAGAGCCGCCTCTCATGGGGGACATACTCCTTTCCGTAGTTCGTGAAAATGAACTCCCGCACATCCCGCACGGCATCCTCGCTGAGACGGGTGGAATCCGTCCGCATGTAGGTAATGAGCCCCACCCGGCCCTCTTCCCCGAGTTCCACCCCCTCATACAGCTTCTGCGCCAGCATCATGGTTCGCTTCGCATGGAAGCGCAGCCGCCGCGCCGCCTCCTGTTGCAGCGTGCTGGTGATGAACGGAGCCGGAGGGTTGCGCCGGACAGGACGGGTCTGGATGTCGGCAACGGCGAAGGACCGGCTCCGGATGTCGGAACCCAGTGCTTCCGCCGCTGCCGTGTCCCCGATCGAGGGCTCCCGGTCGCCGACTCTGGCCAGACGGGCCAGGAACGGATCCTTCCCTTCGCTCCGGAACTCGGCCACGATGGACCAGTATTCGGTGCTCACGAAGGAGGCCACCGCCGCCTCCCTCTCGCAGATGAGCCGCAGGGCCACCGATTGCACGCGCCCGGCGGAAAGCCCGTAGAAGATTGTCTTCCAGAGGAAGGGAGAGATGGTGTAGCCCACCAGCCGGTCCATGGCGCGCCGGGCCTGCTGGGCATCCACGAGCCGGGCATCGATCTTCTTGGGGGCATCCATGGCCGCCGTGATCCCCCGTTCGGTGATCTCGTGAAAGAGGACCCGGAAGATATGCGGGTTCTCCGGCTCCACCTCCTGGGCGATGTGCCAGGCGATCGCCTCCCCTTCCCGGTCGGGGTCGGTGGCAAGATAGACTGCCCGGGCCGCGCGCGCATGCACCCGGAGACGGCGCAGCACCTCGTCTTTCCCCTTGATGGTCTCGTACTCAAGGGCGAAGCCGTTCTCCGCGTCGATCCCCAGCCGGCTCTTGGGCAGGTTCTTCACGTGGCCCACCGAGGCCTCCACGGCGTAGGCCTGCCCCAGGTACTTGTTGATCGTCTTCGCCTTCGCCGGGGATTCCACGATGATGAGGGACTTCCCCTCCACCGCACGGGGGTCGGGTGTGCGGGTCCTGCGCGTGCGCGGGGGCGCTTTCCCTTTCCGGTCCGCTTTCCCGGTTCCGGCCGTCATCCGCGTGTCACCTCGCCGCTCTTCCTCCCTCCCCGGGACCTGCGCGGGGTTCTTCCGCCGGAGCGGGCCGGCCTCCGCCCCGCAAGCGCCTCCACATAGCGGTCTTCCCGGAGCCGCATGGCCCGTCTCGCCAGCGCCGTCCCGTCCTCATAGCCGGCGAGGTGCAGCGTCCCGTGCACCACCAGGCGGATGACCTCCTCCGGGTAGGAGACGCCGTAGTCCCTGGCCTGCGCGCGGGCCCGGTCCAGGTTCACGTACACCTCCCCCTCCAGGATCCTCCCCTCCGCCAGCGGAAAACTCAGCACGTCGGTGGACCGGTCGTGCCCCAGATACCGCCGGTTCAGCGCCCGCACGGTCGTCGTATCCGCCAGGATCACGGCCAGATCCCCCGCACTCCGCCGTTCGCCGCGGAGGACCGTTCGCACGCACCGGACGGCATCCCGGGCGGCAGGCCGGGCGTGCGGATGGACATGATGGACGCGGACCCGGATCACGCCTTTTTCCGCCTTCCGCGCAAAGGGGGGCCGCCCCGCAGGGTCCGGGACGGTCCGTCCAGGATGCCGTCCGCCAGGGACAGCGCAATGCCCGAGAGCATGACCTCCGGCCCCAGGCGTGTGAAATCCCCCGAGAGCATGGTGCGGTCAACATTGGCATACAGGGAGGCGCCCCCCCCCCGCTCCACGATGAGGCCGGAAAGCCGCCCGTCGTGCTCTCCCACAAAGGTGGCTTCCCCCAGAAGCGTACTCAGGACGTATCCCGAGCAGAAATGGAGCTGGAGATGGACTCCTCCCGTGTACACGGAGACCAGACTCCCCCTTCTGTTTCCGATGGGGATATCGGGGAAGATTTCCAGGGCGAGGCCCCGCGCCGGATCCCCGCCGCCGAGGGTGAAACGGTAACACGACCCTCTGCGCGCGGCCCGGCACCCCAGCACCCGCGCCAGCTTCCGCATGTCGGTCGGCCTGAAACGAAAGCCCATGCCCCTCTCCGTTCGGCTCATTGGACGGCGGACAACAGAAACCCCGGTTCGGTCATGCTCGCTGTGCGACTGACGCGAACCGGGGTCCCGGAGATCGTCGATACTCGGTCATACCGGCGGCAATATAGGCACGCCCCGCCTGATTGTCAAGCACACCCCTGCCGGAGCGCGTCCCTTACCATTCCAGTTCGAGCCCCTCGGCCGCCGCAACACACTCGAACCGGTAGTTCCTGTGGCGGATCTCCTTCCTGCACTTGGTGAGGATCTCGTCCACTTTCTCGTCCGGGTGCGTCTGATCGTGGTGAAACAGCACCAGCCTCTTCACCCCCGCTTCCGCCGCCACCTCCAGGGTAAACAGGTAGTGTGCGTGACCCCACCCCACGTGATTGACATACTCCTCCGGCGTATAGGTGGCGTCGTGAATCAGGAGGTCGGCGCCGCGCGCAAAATCAAAGATACGCTGGTTGGGATTGCCCCGGTGCTTCATGTACCGGTCCACGATCCCCTTCTCCACATTCCCCACCGAACGCGCCAGCTCCCGGTCGAAAGGCTCGTTGTCGGGTATGTACACCAGCGTGTGGGAGCCGCATTCCAGCCGGTAGCCGAGCGCGCATGCAGGGTGGTTGACATAGCAGGAGCTCAGGGTGGCCCCGAACAGCGACACCGATTCCTCGCGCAGGGGCATGAAGTTGATCCTCGCCTTCAGCTCGCTGAGCTGGATGGGGAAATAGACCTTGTTCATCTGGTCCGCAATCATCTGGCGGAGGGTCACGGAGCGGAACTGGGGACCCAGGATGGTGAACTCATTCCCGGAGATGAAGGCGGGCTTGAAGAAGGGGAACCCCTGGATGTGATCCCAGTGGGGGTGGGTCAGGGCGATGAACGCCTTCACCGACTCCCCCTTTGCCATCAGCGCATCCCCCAGACCCCGGATACCCGTCCCGGCGTCGAGGATGACCAGGTTGTTGGCGGGGAGCCGCACCTCCAAACAGGGGGTATTCCCCCCGTAGCGGATCGTCTCCCTCCCCGGAGTGGGAATGGAGCCCCGTGTACCCCAGAATCGGACCTTCATGGCGCGGCTCAGGCGGTGGGAGGAATGCGGAACTCCCGCGCGAACTCCACGTAGTCTCGCGCCGACTCCTCCAGCCGGCGTTTCTCCTCGGGGGTCAGCGGGCGTATCACGCGCGCCGGGACCCCGGCGGCCAGGGAACCCCCGGGGATGACCGCTTCCTGGAGCACGACTGCTCCGGCGGCCACCACCGACAGAGGCCCGATACGGGCGCCGTCCAGAACCACAGAGCCCATGCCCACGAGACAGCAATCCTCCACCGTACAGGCATGCAGCACGGCCCGGTGGCCCACGGTGACATCCTGCCCCACCACCGCCGGCCGCTCGTGGGTGACGTGGATGACGCAGCCGTCCTGGATGTTGCTCCGGTCCCCCACGAGAATGGCATTGATGTCCGCCCGCAGCACGCACTCAAACCACACGCTTGCCTCCTCCCCCAGGCGCACGTCGCCGATGAGGTATGCACCGGGCGCCACCATCGCCGAAGGGGGAATCTGCGGGCTCTTGCCGCGATGGGCACGCACGGGCATTGTCAGGCTCCTCCCCTGGGCGGGGTCCAGCCGGGCCGCTTCCACTCCATCAGCTCCAGCGTGATACTCCCGATGATGACCTTCATCTTTGCCAGGATCGGCACGCGGGCGGAGTCGTCGCTGAACCACCCCTCGAACTCCCCCGTCAGTCCGAATATGCCCACGAACTCGGCGGCCCCGTCGAATGCCACCACGGCAACCGGCCCCTCCACGGCATCCACCTCCACCGAGCTGCGGCCGTTGGTGAAGTTGAGACGGGTGTTCACCTTCGATTCCCGCACCACCGCCGGGACATCCATGGCCTTCCCCGAACGAAGGCGGTCGCGGGCGAAGAAGAAGAGCGACAGCCCGTCCTGCATCACGCCCGCCACGGCGGTGGTCTCGCTCCTGCTGAGGGCTGTGTCCCGTGTCCCGGTTTCCATGATCACCCGGCCCGCATCGTAGTCGAAAAGGTAGCGGGAGAAATCCCAACTGCCGTCCTCCAGGGTTTTTCCCACAAAGCGGCGGGAGAAGAAAGCGGTGTCCAGCCAGGATTCGAACGTGGCGTGCAGGTCCACAAAGGGAACGCCGGGGTAGGAGTCGATGAACGCCTTGCACCGGAAGACGGTACGGCCCTCCAGCGTCTCCCGGCCGATGGTCCGGATCCGCACCTGCCCCAGGTTGATGAAGGAATACCGGACGTTGTAGACCAGCTCCTCACCTTCCCGCAGGACCCCTCCGGGGTCCTGTGCCGGCGCCGGAGCCGCCGCCCACAGCATCCACGCGAGGGCGGCGGCCGCGCGGGGGCTTCTCAGGCCCCGGCTCCGGAGAGACAAGGCGGGCATCTCCGTGGTGTCACTTCAGACTGGTGATGGAGCGCGCAATCCGCTCCGCCTCCGGGAAGAGGGTCAATGCTTTCCGGAACTGCACGTCCTCGCGGAGCATCACGCGGGCCGACCCCTCGTTTCCCCAGAGGCTGCGGGCGATCAGGGCCTTGGCAAAGGCCCGGATGTACTTCAGGTCCTTGTCGTACTGCTCCTGGTTGAACTCGATCCCCTTGGCATCCGACAGCCGCCGGATGTCCTGGAGGATCTCGCCGGGAACCTCGAACTCGGCCGCGAACCGGGCGCTCTCACTGCCGTACCGCGCCCGGAGCTCCTCCTTGTGCCGTTCCACGTACCGGTTGGCGCAGTCCACGAAGACCAGCTTGCTGCGGAGCTGCACGGTGTAGGCGTTCAGCCGGTCGGATTTCACGATGTAGTCGGGGGTGATGCCTCCGCCTCCGTAGACCGGACGCCCGCCCGCCGTCTTGAAAACGGGGCGGGTGGTGTCCCGTTCCGCTTCATGCGTGAGGTTCTCGCCCTCCTGTTCCTCCCGCTCGTAGGCGGCCCGCTGGTAGAGGTCCCGGTCCCCGTCGTACGGGCGCTGAATCAGACGGCCGCTGGGCGTATAATAGCGGGCCGTGGTCAACCGCAACGCGGAGCCGTCCTTGAGATCGAACTGCCGCTGGACCAACCCCTTCCCGAACGTGCTCTCCCCCACGATGAGCCCGCGGTCCCAGTCCTGCACTGCCCCCGAGACGATCTCACTGGCGGAGGCGGATCCGTTGTTGACAAGGATGATGAGGCCCACATCCGCAAACCGCGCCGCACCCGAGGAGACGTACTCCTCGTTGAACTCCGTCCGTCTGCCCCTCGTATACACGATCTTCTTCCCCCGGGGCATGAGCTCATCGGCCATCTTGAAG
>JBAVEL010000127.1:0-31859 GCA_049587715.1 Bacteroidota bacterium | reverse complement strand
GCCCCCGCCTGCCCCGGCCAGCGCCCGTTTCCTTTCCTTCGTGTAGGCCCACCAGGGACGAGCCGGAGCCCCCTCCATGAACCGCACCGCCGAGATGAACACATCCAGCACACAGGGGTCCTGACGGAGCCCCGTGGCGGAGCAGAGATCCTCATACATAACATACGGATTGCGACCCCGGAGATTCTCGGGCCGGCGAATGCCGATGAGCCGGAGATCCCCTGCAATGGAGGGGCCGATGTTCGGGAGCTCCTCCAGTCTGACATAATCGGATCGTCTCATACAGACCTCCCTCAGAGAATCCGTTCGGGCATCATCCTCTCCCGCGGAGCCCGCACCGCGTCCGGGGCCTGGACGCGAGTTTGACTCCGCCTGGAGTCGTCGTGCGCCCGTCATGCCCGCGTCCCTCCGGAGAGATCCGCCGCTTCGTTCCGGAAGCTCATCGCGCAGAACCGCTTTCCCCCCGAGGCCACAGCCAGCCGCATCTCCTCCAGCAGAAAGCCGGCCTCCGCTGCCATCCCCGCCATCTCTTCGGGGGGGACGGGGCGGAGCACCGCGGCAAGCGGCGCCAGCGAGGCATACGGAGAGGGAGTGATCTCCCCCTCCGCGGCCCCCGCCACCTGGAGGACCGCCGTGAGCACCCCTCCTGGTTGGATCATCCCCCGCAGCCGGGAGAGCAACCGGAAGGGATCCACGTACTCGAAGAGGAGCCCCGCAAACGCCAGATCCACCGGCTCGAACGAAAAGGCATCCCTCTCAAGGTCCCCCGCATGAAGCCCCAGGATGTCAACCCGGCCCGAGAACCTCGCCCGCGTCTCTTCCACAAACCGGGGATTGATGTCCACGCACTCGACCCTCCGAACCGCGGTTCCCCGCACACGCTCCAGACCGTTTCCCCCGGCGCACCCAAGGAGGGCCACCGAGGAAGGGGCATGGCGCTCCAGCGCCTCCCCGAAGAGGTCCGCAAGAAGCCGGGCCTGCCCCACCGTCGGGAGCTCCATGTGGGCCTCGTAGTCCGCCAGAGGGATGTCCAGCCAGAGATTCCTCCCGGGGCGATCTTCTCCGCTCCCGGAAGAGCCGGGACCATCCGTACGGGAAGAGCCCACTCACAACCTCCTTCCGATCCCGTATATCCGCCCGACCGCTATCTCCGACGGATACGGGGCGCGCTCATCAAGGAGCTCCACGGAAAACCCCCCTTCCTGGAAGTACGATCGGATTTCCTCCATCGTGAAGAGGGAGAAGTAGATGCGCGTCTTCACACCCAGCAACTCCTCCCGGTACCCCTCTTCCTTCCCCGCCTTCACGGCCACGAGCAGGCGTCCCCCCGGCCTCAGCACACGGTGGAACTCGGCGATGAACCTGCCCGCGAGGGATTTGGGCGTGTCCAGGATGGAGTAGTACGCCACCACCCCGTCCAGGGTCTCCCCGCCGAGGGGAAGCTCGCCCATGTCTGCACACAGGACGCGCATGCCCGGGTTGTGCCGCCGGGCCAGCCGCGCGCACTCATC
This sequence comes from Bacteroidota bacterium, assembly GCA_049587715.1. GTDB lineage: Bacteria > Bacteroidota > Ignavibacteria > UBA10030 > UBA6906 > JBAVEL01. The sequence goes on along the minus strand of JBAVEL010000127.1, from coordinate 30,348 downwards.
GGAGATGTCCACTCCCATGACGGGGATGCCCTTCTCCCGGAGGTACCGCCCGATGTGGGCCGAGGGTCCGCACCCTGCATCGCAGAGGAGAGACGCGGGACCGTAGTGCGCCGCAAAACCGTCCAGCAGCTTCCGGTCGTACGGCTTCCCCTCCAGCTCTTCTGCAAAGAGCTCATGATACCTGTGCGCCGCAAGGTTGTAGGCCTCGCGCGTGTGCGCGTTCACCTCATCCAGCAACGTCATCGGGCGAGGGGAAAACCCCGGGCTGGGGCTGGGGATGAAGTGGCCGAGGTGCCGGCCCCCGTGTGGGGCCCCCGGGAGCTCTGGAGCAGGGGGTATTTCACGTGCGCGCCTTCACGGCTCTCCGGCCCTCCAGATCCCGGATCACATCTGAGGCAATCCATCGTGCGGCTTTCGAGTCCAGATGCTTCAACTCCCGCGCCGTCTTCATGGCCGCCTTCCACAGCCGGGGGTTCCTCTTCCCGATATGGCGCAGGGCCCAGCTTACCGCCTTCTTCACGTAGTTCCGCTCATCCAGGGCCCCGTCCCGGATGAGAGGCAGGAAGCCCAGGAACCTCCCGTCCCCGGCCTCTCTGTCATGCCAGGCGAGGCACGCGATCAGGGCGAAGGCCGCCCGCCGGACATATTCCCCGTCCCTGCCGGACCACTCCCCCACCTTCTGCCATGCAAGAGGGGAACGGTCAAACAGGTTCATGCACACCTGGTCGCACACATCCCATGAGTCGAAGTCCCCCGCCCAGGCGTCCATCTGATCCCCGGTCAGCTCCCCGGGCACAGCCGTCAGGGCGGCCATGATCCGGGCCTCGGGGATGCCGCTCTTCCAGAGCTGAAGCGCACGGGCATGGTCTCTCCCCGCTTCCCGGGCCATGCTCCTGAGATGCGGCATGGAAATCCCCAGACGCTTCCTGGCCGACATCCCGAACCGGGCCATCCCGGCCACGTTCGCGGGGTCTGCCATGGCCTTCAGCTGCCGCAGAATGTCGGGAGCGGAAAGGGAAGCCGCCCTCCCTGGGGCACGGCGTGCGGGTGTCTTTGTCTTCTCCATCCTGCCTCCTCAGCGCCTCTTCGGGGACGGAGGCGCGGCCCGCTCGGCCATCACCAGATACCCGTACTTCCCCACATGCCCCGACCGGAGGACCCTGAAACCCTCCGGCCCCAGGGCCGAGGCCACATGTTTCTCGGAGACCCGGTGAGCCGGCGGCGGGCCCGGGGGGGGCTCCCTGTCGGTTCTCCAGTCCACCACGGCCAGGATCCCCGGCCTCCGGAGCACGCGCCGCACCTCCGCCAGGACGGCCGCATGATCGTCCAGCTCGTGCCAGGTGTTGGCCATGAACACCAGATCTGCGCAGGCATCGGGGAGTGTGGTATGGGAGGCGGGACCGTGAAGCAGCGTGATGTTGGCAGGCGCACCCGCATCCAGGAGCTTCCTGCCGAGAAGGTCCAGCATCCCGGTCTGGAAATCCACCGCGTACACCCGGCCCTTTTCTCCCACCGCCCGGGCCATGGGAAGAGAGAAGTACCCCGTGCCGGCCCCGATATCCGCCACCGCCATGCCCGGCCGGAGCTCCAGGGCGTTGATGACCTCGGCGGGGGGAAGCCACACCCGGCGCTCGGGATCCTCCAGCCGGTGCGCCTCCTCCACGGAGAAGGTCCGCTCGTTCATCGCCTTCCCTCCCTCTTCTGTGGGCTTCTCCTCCCCGGAGCAACCCCTCCAACCGTGCCTCTACTCGTAGGATTTCCGGAGCCGCCGGTGCGCCTCTTCGTGGCGCTCCTCGGGCTCCAGGTGCGTGGTGATGCTGGTGGGTGCGGGCATCCGCCGCCGGATGGCGGATTCGATCTCGGTGGCCTGCGCGTGCGCGGTCTCCACCGTGGTTTCGGAGGGGAACAACAGGTGCAGATCCACCCAGAGCCCCGTTCCGCTCATCCTGTGCCTCAGCTCGTGATAGGCGAGCCCGCGGGCGGAGGTCTCCTCGTCCAACACAACCCTCAACTCCCGCTCCACATCGGGATCGCTCTCATCCATCAGGCCTCCCACGGACCGCCGCACCAGCCGGCCCCCGGACCAGAGGATGTTGGCCGCCACGAGAATGGCCAGGATGGGGTCGAAGGGAAGCCACCCTGTCCAGAGGACCAGCAGAAGCCCCGCCACCACTCCCACGCTGGTCCAGGAATCGGTGAGCACATGCCTGCCGTTCGCCTCCAGTATCAGGGACCGGAACTTCCGTCCCCTCGCCACCAGGAAGAACCCCAGGCCCGCGTTCAGGACGGCCGCGCCCGCAACAAACAGGATCCCGCTGTCCAGGTTCCTGATCTGGAGTCCCGTCATCCACTGCGCCACCGCCTCGTAGATGATGGCGAAGGCGGCCAGCACGATCATGAGGCCTTCCACCCCCGCCGAGAAGAAGGTGATCCGGTCATGGCCGTAGGGGTGCGAGCGGTCCGCAGGCCGCAGGCTCAGCCACATGCTGAAGGCGGCAAAAGCCACCGCAATCACGTGCACCACGCTCTCGGCGGCGTCCGACATGATGGCCGCCGACCCGGTGAGGAGCCAGGCGTACCACTTCCCCGCAAGCATCAGGATCCCCACCGCAAAGGAAAGCCGGATGGCGAACACCTGCTCCTCCCGTGCTCCTCTTGTCGGGGTCATGCCTCTTCCCTCCGCGCCGGCGCCGGCTCGCACCGGAACATCCGGAGCTCCGCTTCGCTTGCGGGGCGGATGGAGGCGATGTGGGCTTCATCCAAAACGTAGCCGCAGAGTATCTTGTAACTGTCGTAGTCGAAAAGATGGAGTCCCTTCACCCGCAGGCCCGGGGCGTCCCCCTTGCGTGTGAAGCTGTAGAGGAGGCACCAGTTGTCCACCACGAACACCTCCACTTCGTCTGTCCCCCCGGAGCGCTCTTCTATCAGGATGGCCCCCCGGAAGGGCCATGCCTTGATGCGGCGGGAGGCAAACGCCTCTTCCACACGTGCGTTGTAGGCGGCGGCCTCCTCCAGCCCCGCACAGGCCCCCCTGCACTGCTTCAGGGAGTACCCGAAGCAGGTCCGCCGGGTCTTCTCCAGCCCGAGGAGGCGACCGCACAGGCCGTGCGACTTCACCAGCGATGCCAGGTAGTCCTTTGCCTGGTCCCGCGATTTGAACACCGCCATGAGGGGGGCGGTGTCGGCGGGATCGATTCGGTCCACCGCCTCGAGCACGATCCCCGCGTATCCGCTCCGGTCCGTGCTTCGACGCGCCACGATGAGCCGGCGCCGGTGGCGGGACATCACGTTGTAGATCGGCCGGAGCTCCTTGATGAGGCGGGATTCCAGGAGCAAGGCACCCAGTTCTCCGGCGGTCCGCATCGCCTCCACGTTCAGTATCTGCCGGCACATCCACCGCTCCTCGGGGGCGGAGAAATGCGACCGCACCCTGGTCCGGATGGCCTTGCTCTTCCCCACATAGAGCAGCTCCCCCATGAGGCCGTAGAAGAGGTAGACCCCGGGGGCTTCGGGCAGGCTCTGGATCAAGCTTTTCTGGGTTCTCTTCAGGGGTCTCGGCCTCCGGCGGATGAGCAATCGCGCACATGATAGGGGAACCGGAGGCAATTAGCAAACCCTCCCTCCAGGGCGGAAACCCTCAAGTACTTGGGTTTTCCCCTCTTTCTTCATAGGTTGTCGGTGGTGGGATGGGGGCGGGGCGCCGGGTCCCCCCGAGGCGTGATCTCACGCACATCCCATGAGCGGATTGCGTGCTTTCTTGGGGGCAGCTTCCCTGAATGAGCATGGAAGGGGGGCACGGGGGCTTCCGGAACAACCATCTGAACGGAGCATGAAGGGAATCGGGGCAAGGGTTCTTCTCCTCTGGATCGGCCTCGCCTACGTCGGCATGGGCTCGGTTCTGGTTTCCCACGCGGGCCAGATACCCTGTGCATCCGGCGCGATGGGTCATGCCCTGGGCGAGGCACAGGATGTGGAGGCCCTGCAACGCCTTCCCGCCTTCCAGCGGAGACACCTCGTCCCGGCGAAGCCGGAGGTCTCCCCGCTCGGCCTCCAGCAGAGCGTTCGTAGTCCCGAAGCCGAAGCAGACCCGTATCGGACGGGCACGCGTTTTCCGATGCCCTCCTGCTCGCTCATCCACTCCTCCCTCCGGGACAGGTCTCCTCCGCACACCTGAGTTCGTGGCCCGGGATCCGCCCCGCGAATGGCCGGGCGCGGCGTCCCCCGTTTCCGATGCCCGCACCTGTTGGATGTCCTGCATGCGGGTGCCATCGCCACACCGGAGCTTCTTCATGGCACGCACCACAGATAATATCATCACGGGTTTCCTGAGTTCGGTGGAACGCTTTCCCGAGCGTCCGGCACTCTACACGGCGGGGAGAGAATACACATACCGGGAACTGTACGCCTTCTCCTGTTCCGTGGCAGCCGCCATTCACGAACGGTCGGAAGCGGAGGGTCCGGTGGCGGTTTTTGCAAACCGGAACCTGACGGCGTGCGCGGGGATCCTCGGGGCTCTCCTTGCGGGAAGGCCGTATCTCCCCATCAACCCCACGTTCCCCCCCCCGCGCGTCCGCCACATGATCGAAAAGACGCGCTGCAGGGCGGTCGTGGCCGAGCCGGGATCCCTTGACCTTCTGGCGGCCGCACTCGGGCCCGCCGACGGACCCTGTCTGGTCATCTTTCCCGAGGAGGACCCGGGGGACGCCCTGCCCGGGGGAGCCACCGTGTTGGGGAAGAAGGACCTGCCCCGTGTCGGCGCGTGGACGCCGCCCCCTGCGGGGCCGGGGGATCTGGCCTACATCATGTTCACATCGGGAAGCACGGGCACCCCAAAAGGGGTGATGACCACGCACGCCAACATCCGCTGGGTGGTGGACGTGCTCCAGGAGCGGTACCGCCTCACGGAGACCGACCGGCTCTCGCTCAATGCAGACCTTACGTTCAGCGCCTCGGTCCTCTCCCTGTTTCTGGCCTTCGAGTGCGGCGCCGCGGTGTGCTGCCCCACCCGTACGGAGCTCCTGAACCCCGGCAGGTTCATACAGGCACAGCGGCTCACGCTCTGGAAGGCCGTTCCCTCCCTCTACATGCTGATGGATCGGCTCCACCAGTTGAAAGACGGGGCATTCCCCACGGTCCGCTTGACCACCTTCGGGGGGGAACCCATCCCCGCCGACCTGGTCCAGCTCTGGTGCCGGGCCGCCCCCCGTTCCGTCATCGAGGCGGTGTACGGATCCACGGAGCTCTCGGTGAACGCCCTGTACTACCGCTGGGATCCCGTGCATTCGCTTCGGGAGTCGGACCGGGGCATCGTGCCCCTGGGCTATGCCCTCCCGGGAGCGGAGTACCTGGTGTGCGACGAATCCCTGAAGCAGGTGGCGACAGGCGGGGAAGGGGAGCTCCTCTTTGCGGGCCCGCTCCTCACGGCAGGATACGCGGGAGACGAGGAGCTGACCCGCGGGGCATACGTGACACCCCCCGGCGAGACCCGCCTGTTCTACCGCACGGGCGACATCGTCCGCCGCCCCGCCCAGGGGAAACCCCTCACCATCGTGGGACGGAAGGACAACCAGATCAAGGTCCTGGGCAACCGGGTGGAGCTGGGGGAGGTGGAGTTCATTGCGCGCAAAGCCCTCGGCACGCTCGACATTGTGGCCCTGGGATGGCCTCCCTCGGCCCGGGGGTTCGACGGCATTGTCATGTTCGCCGGGGGAACGGAGCTGACACAGGAAGAGGTGATGCGCCGTCTCCGCGAGGCGCTTCCTCCCTACATGGTCCCGAGGGAGGTCCGCCTCATGCAGAAGCTCCCCCTCAATCCGAGCGGGAAACGGGACCGGCTTGCACTCAGATCAACTCTGGAGAACGAACAGAATGAGAACCGCTGAGGACATACGGGCACTCGTCTACGGCATCCTGGAGGGGAAATTCCGGACCGCGGGAGTCCCCTCCCCCGACCGGATCGGGGAGGAATACGACTTCTTCGAGGCGGGGATTGTGGATTCCCTCGGCTTTGTGGAGCTCATGGCCCGCCTGGAGCAGGAGCTGGGGGTGGAGCTGGATTTGAGCGGGATCCCGAACGACCGGCTCACCAGATTCCACAGCTTCTGCGAGGCCGTGCAGGCGCAGGTCCGGGAGCAACACTGAAAGGGAATGACCATGTCTGTTTTCGATGAGAACCCCCTCCGCGGCCTGCGGAACAGGTTCCTGCAGGTGGCCGCCCTCTATGCCCCCGGCGGTTTCACCCTCCGGGCGAAACTCCACCGGTGGCGGGGAGTTCGCATGGGCTCCCGCGTCTGGATCGGCACCGACGCCCTTCTGGAGACGGGATTTCCCCATCTCGTCTCCATCGGGAACAACGTGGTGATCGGCATACGCGCCACCATCATCGCACACTTCAGGGAGCAGGGCGTGGAGAAGTGGAAGGCGGGTGAACCCACGGTGGTAATCGAGGACGATGTGTTCCTCGGACCCAATGTGACCATCCTGCCCAATGTGCGGATCGGGCGGGGCTCGGTGGTCTCGGCCGGAAGCGTGGTGGGCACCTCCGTCCCCGCAGGGGTCATGGTCCGCGGAAACCCCGCCCGCCCCGTGGCCCGTTGCGGGGTTCCGCTTTCGGGCGTCAAGTCGTTCAAGGAGTTCCTCAGGCACATGAAACCCATCCCCTCCCCGGGGGAAGAGCTCTCATGAGGCGGATCACAGTTGCCATGGGACCCTGCGGCGCCTCCTCCCGGCTGGAGTGGGTGTTCAAGCACCTGGAGTCGGCCCTCCCGGTAAGGTTTCTGAAGGGGGAAGACGGCCTCGCGGGGGCCGATGTGCACGCCGCCATCAGGTTCCAGGAGACCGAAAGGCCCCTCCCTGCACCATGCCGCCCCACGCTCACATATCTCTGCAACCCCGAGGAAGGTGGTGAGCCCGTTTCCCAGATCGTGGAGTTCTCCTCCTCATCGGGTCTGGACCCGCGGCTTCCCGGCCTCGCCCTGGAGGAAGCGAGTCTCCCTCCTTTTCTCCCCCTCGCGGCGGAGGGCTCGGAGGTGCTGGCATCCTCGGGCAGGACTCCCGTATGGGTGCGGAGCGGGGCAAACGGCGCCGTCCACGACACGGTCTCCCTCCCCTCCCTGGGGGGACTGACGGGACCGCTTCTCACTGAGAACATCCAGCACCGCCGGTTCTTCTTCCTGCTGACCCTGCTCCACCATCTGTACACGGTGCTGAGGGACACGGGATGGACGCCGCCTCCCCTTCGCGCCGCGTTCATCATAGACGACCCGAACCTGAAGCGGATGCACTACGGCCCGTTCCGGCTGGAGGAGATCGCCTCATCGGCACGGAAGCACTCCTATCACATGAGCATCGCCGCATCGCCCCTGGACCTGGCGTCATCGTCGATGCGGGCGGTGGAATTCGTGCGGGCTCACGCGCAGGAGCTCTCGGTCTGCATCCACGGAAACGACCATCTCCGGCACGAGTTCGGGAGACCCTACACGGAAGAGAAGGCCCTCTTCCTCCTCTCGCAGATGCTGGCGCGGGTGGAGGCCTTCGAGTCCCGGTTCGGTCTCGGCATCTGCCGCGTGGTGGTGCCCCCCCATGAGCACTTCTCGGAGCAGATGCTCGCGCTGATGCAGCGGTTTCCGCTGGACGCCGTGACCGTGTCCCGCCCCAAACCCTGGGAGGACCCCCGCACCTGGAGCCGGAGCATCGGGGAGGGAGATGAGCTCCTCTGCTGGTTCCCGGGTGATTTCGCCGCAGGCGGCATGCCCATCCTCCGCCGCTCCCAGATGCCCCAGAACATCCTCTTCAAGTCGTTCCTGAACCAGCCGGTCATCATGTGGTACCATGCCTGGGATCTCACGGATGGAACCGGCGTCCTGGAGGAAACGGCTTCCCGTGTGAACGCCCTGGGGAATGCCCGGTGGATGTCCGTGGGGGAGATCGCCCTCACAAACTACGAGACCATGTGCGAGGGCGAAACGTGCATCGTCCGCCCCTGGTCCCGGAGGGTACGGGTGTCTCTCCCGCCCGGGTGCCGGGGTGTGCAGGTCGAGCTTCCCCCCGGAGCCGATCCCATGCACACGCTTTGCGCAATCGGAGACCGGATTGTTGCTTTCGGAGAGAACGGCCGCACAGAGGCCCACCCCGGCGCCCCGGGAACACCCGTCACCCTGCAACTCCGCCGCTCTCCCTGGATGGAATCCTTCGGAGGGGTGCCGCTCGGAGCCCCGGTGGGCGCACGGCTCCGGAGGGTGCTCACGGAAATGGCGGATCGGCTGAAACTCCGCCCGAAGAGAGACTGAAGAGGGTTCCCGGCCGGCTCACACCCCTCGCCAGCCGGGCATCAACCCACGGCCGGCCTCCATGGTGGGGAGGGGGTAACGCTCCGCTACAGACCCCAGTCCAGGAGCAGAACCGGGGCCGCCAGCACGGAGGAAGAGGCGTTCTCGATCGTCGTCTCGAAGCTCACCCGCACGCCCGCCACGACCATGAGATCCTCATCCAGGGCAATGTAGAACCCCGGCGTCAGGTGCACCAGGGTGGCGGAAAACTCGCCCCGCAGATCCTGCACAATAAAGAGCTGCTCCTGAGGTATCAGGAAGAAAGGCGGGAGAAAGAAGGCCTGCGCTGCCGGGCGGACGGGCTTGAATTCCGACACAGACTGGGACGCCACACCGACCTGGAGGAAGGGGTTCACGGCCCAGTCATCGTGCACGGTATTCACCGTGAGGGCCCCGTAGAACCGGGCGCTGCTGCTGCTCCCCGGATCATCGTAGAAGAACACCCTGGACACTCCGCCTCCGAGGGGCTGCTCCGCCACCACCGTGCGGGTGCGGTAGCTCAACTCCTGCCACTGAAGCCCCACATCCAGGCGGAGGGCGGTGGACCCGCTCTGCCTCCGGAACCCCAGTCCTGCGTGGTATCCCCAGAGTCCCTTGCCGGCACCCGGGGCATACCCCGCCCCCAGCGAGAGGGCCACGGCGCGCGAAAGCCCCAGGTCCACATCCACCCCCGCGAACGAGGCGGGAACCTCCCAGCGGAGATTCCTCCCGGCATAACCGAACGAGTTCACCCCTCCGGGATCCGCAAAGTAAACACCGTTCCCCTGCGTATAGACCGTATCCACCTGGAACACGCCGCGGCCGTTCACCCGGGTGTGTTCTCCCACATTTCCCCTGAGATTCCGCCGGGGTGAAACCCTCAGGTGCGGGGTGATGTGCACCTCTCCCTGTGCGGGATTCCGGGTGATGTGGAGCGGAGGACCGGGTGCGGGGCTCGTCACGTCCAGGTCCTGCATGTAGAGTGTCACGTTCTTCGTCTCGCCGCACCCCGCCGCAAGAAGAAGACACGCCGCCGAGGCACCCGCCACCGCCGCAATCGTGTGCCTCATGATTCCACCTTTCGTCTCATGGAGTGCAAGGCCGGTGCTTCCTCCCCCGGGAAGACCCCCCTTCATTCAAACGGGAATCGCCCCGGAGCCCCCAGGATCACCCGCCCGGGCCCCGACGCCTTCAGCCAGTACCCTGCGGCCGGATGCAGTGTATCCGCCTCCGCATAGCTCCCCGCGTAGCCGTATAGCGGAAACAGGATGATCCCGGGCGGCACGGACCCCAGAGAGGCGGCGGGGAGAGGAAGTGCGCCTCCCCCGATCAGGTTCCAGCCCCCTGCCACATCCACGCTGTCTGTCTGTTGCATGGTGCCGGCAAGTGCAATCGTATCCGCCTGCGGGAACTTGAGCCAGTACCCCGCCCCGCACAGAAGCGTATCAAAGGAAGCATAACCCGAGGAGGGGACAAAACCGTACGCCGGAGAGCCCGCCCCGGGAAACACCGCCCCCACCGAGGGATCGGCCACATCCACGGGGAGGGATACCATGTTCCACCCCTCCTCCACCTGCGCCGTCAGCGTCACCAGGGTACTCCCCCACCCCGTCACGGCCACACTCTCGGCGGCTCCGCCGTCCTGTCTCCGGATTCGGACGAAGCCGCGTGCCGTATCCTCTCCCCGGGGAGCGAATGTCACCGTAAACGCCGCCTCTCCGTGCGCGGGAACCGTGCCCGATGCAGGAGCCGCCGAGAAGAGGGAATCCCCTTCGATCAGCACGCCCAGCGGAACCCCGCCCGTATTAAAGAGCCGGAGGGTATCGGTACGGGCTCCATTCAGGGGCACACCTCCGAAGTCCATGGCCGCGGGAGCAAAGCTCAGAATGGCCCGCAGCAGCTCCGTCATGGGTGTCCCGGTTGCATAGGGCGTGGGAAAGTTCAGAATGGCCCCGATGGTGGGGGCAATGTCGGGGATCCTTCTCCGTACGGAGGAAACCCCCGGCTTCACCGCCGGGCCGAGAGCCAGGAACTCAATGCGGCGGCATCCGGCACATCCGTCCCCGTGTCCCGCAAACCCGTTCAGGATCCCGTCCAGATGACGGCCGTGGTCGTTGGTCACCATCACGGTCGTGGTGTTTCTGAGCACAGGGTCCGCCTGCACGAAGTCCCAGAGCATCCCCACAATGCTGTCGGCGATCGTAATGGCCCTCGTGTAGGCCTGCCAGACGCCCGAGTGGCCCTCGTGGTCCACATTCGCCAGGTAGAGCACCATCAGGGGCGGGCGGTGCGCCGCCAGTTTCGCCCGGGCGTTCTGCCACACGTAGAGGTCGCTCCAGTCCTGCATGGCATACCAGGGCCAGTAGGGAGGACCGTACGACGGGTGGAAGCTGGGAAGCCAGGGCCCGTTCAACTGCTTCAGCACATAGATGGCCCGTGTGGAATCCCCCCCGCGGTGACGCCGGTAGTATTCCCACACCGTGGGGGCTGTGGCATACTGGGTGGAATATCCGTTCACAACCGTGTCCACGGGCCGGGACCAGGACCCGCACCAGATGGCGGGGATGGCCTTGTCCGTGTAGGTGGTGCTGTCGTTCCAGAAGGTGTCCACCACCGCCCCCTGGAGGGCGAGCTGGCGCATCCGGGGGATGTACTGCCCCGAGGGGTCTCCCAGCGTCTCCGAATAACGCGCCCCGTCGATGATCACCAGGACCACGTGCTGCTCGGCCGGGTGCGGGTGGAGGCCGCCCGCCGGGAGAAGAAGCGCCCCCGCAAGTGCGAGCCCGCAACGGATGCCACGTGCCTCAGCCATGCCTTTCACCGAAACCCTCCTTCATCCACTTCCGCGCAAGCCAGAGCATGAGGGGCGTGGTAACGGCGATCAGCCCGAAGACAAACCACATGCCCTCCGTCTGGAGCGCCCCTTCGGCCGGACAGTAGCGCTCCATCATCTGGCCGGAATACAGGAGGGGCACCAGGAACTTGGTCAAAAACCATGGAAGCTGCGCCACCCCCTGGTACTGCCCTGCTCTCCCCTCCGGCGCAATCTCCGTGGCATACTGCAGGAACCGGGCGGACCACATCGCCTCCCCCACGGTCATGATCAGGATATAGGCCAGAAGGGCCCAGGGGGTGGGCCCGAAAGCCAGGGCGAACGCCGCCGAGCCCATGACAAGGGTACCCCACACCATCATGTTGTACACCTTCGCCCTGTAGGTTGCGGCCGTAATGACGGGAACCAGGATGAATATCAGGATGGGATTGGCATTGGAAGCAATCTCGTAGTACTCCCCGATCCATCCCCCTGCAAACGCCCGCGAGATGTACTGCGGAAGCACCAGCCAGTTGTAGGTAAAGAGGGTCTGCACGGGAATCAGGGCGAAGATGAAGAAGAAGAACTTCCCGTTGGCAAGCGGATGCGCCGCAATCCAGCGGAGCGTCGAGGTGCGTGCGGGCCAGGGCAGCAGCCGGATGACCGCGGGAACAAGCACGAGCGCCGCCCCCGTCACGAGGTTCCAGGGGAACGGCATCTGGAGGAGAACCGCCGCCACCACTCCTCCCAGAACAATCCAGGCAGTGACGGGCACCCGGGGCGGAGCATCCCCCCCGGTCCCGGCGGCCGCCGGCTTGGCTTCGGACCCCGCAGCTTTCTCGGGCGGCCCTCCGCCCTCAGCCCGGGCCCGTGCGATCGCCTCCGCCACGGTCTTCCGGGAGAGTATGAAGTAGGTGGCAAGCAGGGAAACCCCCGTCAGTCCCGTATAGAACCAGAAGGTGCCCGTGATGCCGAGCCCCAGGAACCCCTCATCCCGCACCAGAAAGGCAAGCATGGCGAGGGAGGATCCGGCGTTCATGAGGGCATAGAGCATGGCGTAGGCCATTGAGGCGGTCCTGGGCGTGGTAAACTGCCTCACGGCGGCGTACGCGGAGGGCTGGTACAGGCCGTATCCCACCACCACAATCATGATGCCCGCCATGGTCACAAGGAGGAGCAAAGAGCCGGTCCCTGCGGGCTGGAGGCCGAACGTGGTGGGCGCGGCGGACATGAGAATCCGCCCCACAAGCAGAAGACCGAAGGCCGTAAGGAGGGCCTTCCGCACCCCCCATCTATCTGGAACGAACCCGAGGAACACCATGGAGATGGCGATCCCCGCCGTCAGCACCCCCACCATCCGGTGCGCCCAGACATCGGGATGGGGCACCCCCTGGAACACGAAGTCCGAAAAGTGGATGGCAAGGTAGGTGAGGATGCCGAAGTACGAGAGTCCCTCCAGGGTGTAGGCCAGGTTCACCCCCCAGAGGGCCCGGGGGGCATGAATCAGATCAATGAAGGGCTGGCTGATCTCCTTGAGAGACCTGCCCAGGATGCCCCCTTGGGGGGGAGCTTCGGTGGATGGCTTCTCGGTCATGGGGTTCCGATATGTGAGGTTGAGGCCCCCGGGACGGCGGTTCACCCGGAGGCGGGCGCGAGCCCCTCAGAAGGAGGGCTGAATGTGCGCCGCGGGGCTGGCCTGTGGTCCGCCCCCCGTCGGACTCGATCCCCGCGGGGCTCCGAAGGCAAGATACGGGCTCAGGAAGAGAACGGCAACAGGCGCCCTGGGCGGGTCAGACTCCCCCCGCGAATCTCAGCCACCCCGAGAGAATCCACCCCGATGCCAGCACAAAACCTCCCCACCCGGCGGCTCTTCTCCAGGGGAATGGGAGCCGCCTTCCGAGGGCCGCCTCGGCCCCCAGTGCGGCTGCAACGGCAAGAACAAAGAAGAGCAGGAACGGGCCCGCCGGATGAGCCCCGAACGCCTCATTCCAGAGGCCGTGGAGAGCGGAGTGCAGCGAGCGGGTCATTCCGCAGGTGGGGCAGGAGAACCCTGTGAGCCGGTGGAAGAGGCACGCGGGAAGGGGCATCTCCCCCGGCTCGAGGACCCGGAGGAGGGCCAGGCCCCCGAGCAGCACTCCCGCGGTCGCGGCCCTGAAACCCCGCGCCCCCACTGCAAGGGAACCCCCCATCGCGCGCCTCACAACCCCGATCCTCCCGCCGAACCCGACGGGACTGTCGGGAACATGGGGGGCCCCTGTCCCGGGAGTATCCGGTACTCGGGACCGAACTGTTCCAGGAATTCCAGACTGAACGCCCGGAACGTGTAGTGCACGGGCAGAAGCAGGACCGTCCCGATGTACGGAAGCGCCAGAATCAGGAAACCTATGCAGCAGGTCACCACCCCTCCCACGACGATGGCAAACACAAGCACCAGCACCAGGAGCAGGTAGAAGATGGCGTATCCCACGAAATACAGCAAGCGGGACCAGAACAGCGGCAGAAACAACCCCCATCCCTTCAACACCCCCACCCTCGAGCGGTACATGAGGGGCACCACGAAGTCCGCAAGCATGAGGTCTATGAATGACGCCAGCATCATGATGCCGGCAAAGCCCAGAACCATCCAGATCCCGGGGGCAATGAACATGCGGGGATCCCCGAACGTCTCCCAGATCTCCCGGAGAGCCGTAAAGCAGGAGATCAGATAGGGAATGAGCAGCGCGGCAAACACAATCGAGAAGACCGCGTGCCAGAGGAAGAGGGAGTTCCCCTCCTTCCGGTATTCGTACCACGGGGCGCTGACTTCCGAACGGTCCCGGACCACGTTGTCCAGAAACATGAACTTCCCCCGGGAGCTGACCCAGAACAAAAGGGCCAGCAACACCAGTGCAATCGCGACCGCCACAAGAAGGAAGGGAAACCAGAAGGGATTGTCGCTCATCCATTCCCGGATCCGGTCGGGGAAGTAGAACAGGGCATTCCAGTCCACATCTCCGTCCCTCCCCTTGATGCCCGAGCCCCCGCCCCCTCCTTGGAAGTCCGTCAGGCCCGCCAGGAACGCGGTGAATCCCACAACGAACCACTTCCGGATATCGAACGGCTGAAAGAGAGCCGCCTTCATGCGGCCCCACCCCCTCGAGAGCGGATCAATGTACCGTATGGTCATGGTACCTCCATCCTGTGCTGGCGGATCACGCCCTGCCGTTCTTCGGCGAAGGGCGTTTCATGAAGATACGGGTTTTCGGGGCGGGGGATGCACTCCCCCGCGGCATCCGCGCCCGTGCCTATGAAACCCCGTGCCGGCCGCCCCCCCCCCGCCAGGAGGGCGCCTTCTCCAGGCCCCGGGCGGGAGGTCGCATCACCCCGTGACGACCTTCCCCATCCAGGGAGGGCCGGCACTCCCGATAACGGGCGGTCAGGTCACCTTCTCTCAAACAGATTCGAATAGTATGCCCGGACAAGATTCTCCGGCATCTTATCGACCGGATAGGACCCGTGCATCAGCATATGGACCCACCGGCCCTCCCTCTTTTCCAGAACACCAGTCTGAAAAACGTTTTCAAGACACGACTCCTCGCCCTTGAAGGAACCGCAGTCATCCAGGAAGCATGAGTACCATGCCACATCTCCGGATTGAGAAAAGACGATCCGCAAATCCTTCAATTGGAAACGGGTTCCATGGAAATCCGGGTCCCGCCACTGTTCAGCATAGATCCTGAAACTATCCAGCCCCACCACAAGGCTCTTTGAAAACAACCAGAAATGAAACATGTTGTCGTCCCAAAGGCGGAACATGGCATCAAAGTCCTTTTCGACGGCCCAGCCGATCGATTGCTCGATCGCCGCTTTCACCTCTTCATATTCTGAAGATCCCGTGCCTTGAGCAAAGCCGCTCCCGGTAAAGAGAACGGAGAGAAGCAGACCAAGTGAAACCGCGACAGATACTCCTTTCATGTCATCCTCCCGTCAATACGGCGGCGTTCTGCCCATCAATTGACCGTTGACGCAGCCCTTCGCTTCCGAAGGATCCGAACGATCACTGACCGTCTCGGTTGAGCCCTTCAGGATGGTCGCACAGCCGTTCCACACGAAGACTGAAGCCGCCAGAAGGCAGAAGAGGCCGCCGATTCTCTTGATGTGGGTCATGGGGGTCCTCCCTGTCACGCTGTCCTTCACTGTGCCGTACGTTCGTTCTCTGGCATGAAGATTCTGACTCCATCACGCTCATCGACAACATAGGCGTTGGAAGGATAGCGAATCACAATGGCTGTTATCCACAGATCACCGATGGCTGAGGCGGCATTGATTGTTGCCCACAGAGCCAGGGGCCAGACAAGTGAGGTGCCTGCAAGAACCAGAATACCACAACCGGCCAGAATGCTCAGACTCACCAGCGGAGCAAGGCTGACAACAAGATATTGACGACGTTGGAAGGCATATCCAGGCGACGTCGCATAGAACATTGGTCCCTTCCACATGAAGCCATATTTCGCCTGTGCCCCGAATGCGCGCATGGCAAGGCCATGTACATACTCGTGGAGGGCGATCGTTATCACAATACCGACCAGCAGAATGAGATTCTGGTCGGCATCACGAAACATGGTTTGCGTTGCCTCCCCACACGCGTGCACGAAGAGCACAAAGATGACCCAACAAACAAGACCCAGTGGCACCGAGAGGAGATTCATGACGACAATGCGACCAGTCTTTTCGCTGATCTTCCAGCAACGCACCTCCCTGTAGTCAGATGGTAGTCTGCCTGAACCTGTGTTCACGATGTCAAGGGCCATCATATTCCCCACTATCGGGGTCCGTCGGATTCGCCACCCCTTGTTTGCGTAGGCGGTGGACGACTCGGGTAGCTTTGCGTCGCTTGGCGTATGGACTTTCACCCCCCTTTTCTTGCGGTACGACTCGCCTTTGAGCACGCTCTGGTGAGCATTGCAGGCCAGGCGAGTCCGCGGGGGAGCGCCCGTCAATGCGGCTCTGTGGGCATTTGCGGCGCCGCGGCGCCTCCACCTCATTTCAGGACAATCTGGGACGTCCCATTGCTTTTCACCCAGTATCCGCTCCCCGGGAACAGGGTGTCCGCGGGCTCATACCCGTGCGCTGGCTCGAAGTTGAAGAAGGGGGATGCCAGCGCTCCGGGCGGGTTCTGTCCCACGCTGTCGGTAGGCACCGGCCGGGCGATGCCGCCGACGAGGTTCCACCCGTCAACCAGTGTCGTTGTGTCGGTGTTCACGGACAGTCCCCAGAACCCCCGATGGACCGCCGCCGGCAACTTGACCCAGTACCCCTCTCCGGGCTCCAGAGTGTCCGCGGCTTCGTAACCTCCTCTGTAGCGGTACAAGTCGCCCACCCGTTCCGGGAAGACGATGTCCGGCGTGGTGCCGGGTTCGCTTGTCGGCACACTCACCAGGTTCCACCCGGTTCCGTACGGCACGGGAGGGAGGTCAAGGCGATGCATCTGGTTCGCCGGCAGGCCGGTGTACGACGAGAGCGCCGCGCCCTTCGTGATCATCACGTCCACCCGGTCCGCCGCCCCCAGTCCGAAGTGGAGAACGGGAGAGCGCTTCGAGCGGTAACAGAAGTCCGTCCGGATGTCGTCCATGCCGAGACGCTCGTCCGTTCGGTGCCGAAACACCTCGACGGTGTAATCGAACGCCCAGGAGCCGCCATCCGTTGTCCGCCTATCGATCTGCACCCAGCGGTTCGCACCGGCGAACCTGTTCATGTATACGAGGGTGCTGTCGGTTCCCTCGTAGCCCCCGACGGATCCGTCGCTGAGGAGGATGTCCTGCCGTCCGTCGTTGTCGAGGTCCGCGCCATTGATGTCCCGCCCGCCGGCAATGAGGCCCAGGTTGTGCTGTGCGTACGGTACCTGCGTCAGCGTTCCGTCACCGTTATTGCGGAAGAGATGGACATACGGCTCCAAGGCGTCGGCCGCGTCCACCCGGTTCACGAACGCAACATCCAGGAAGCCGTCATTGTCGTAGTCGAGCGCCGCACCAGCCGCGAAATTCAGCTTCCGTTTCTGACTCACGGGCAGGTCATTGAGACCCTGCAGGCCTGCACGCACAGTCCGCTCGACGAACAGGATCTGCCCGGGCGTCGAGACGTTCTCATAGAGGCGGACGAGATCCGTGTCCTCCTGCCGCCGTGTCGTGGCCCCCACGATGAGGTCGTAGTCTCCGTCCCGGTCGTAGTCCAGCGGCACGGGGGCGTAGGCGTTCCAGACCGTGTCCCCGGCGCCGTTGGCATCCGGTCCGAGGGCCGCGAGGGAAACATCTGTGAGTCCGATGGTGCCGGGAGTCGAGGTGTTCCGCAGGATGAACAACCCCCGCTTCTGCTGGTTCACCCACTGCACGGTGAACGAGTCGGGCTGGAATCCCAGATCGCAGTAAACCGCGTTAATAATGTCCCCGAAGCCGTCTCCGTCCAGGTCCCTGACCACGGCGCCTTTCGACTGGAGACTGCTCCAGTATTGGGGGCCAAGCGTGGGGTGGATGAGACTGTCGTAGAAGAACCCGGGCATCACCTGCTCCATGATGTCGGGGCCGAACAGGCCGTTCGGCAGGCCCTGGTGGAGCTGGTTCGCCTCCCGGTTCATGGAGAACGCTGAGGCACTGTGGTAGGAGTCCACGAAGCCGTCGTTGTCGAGATCCGCGTATACGACGTTTCTCGTCGAGCCGATCGATTCGTTGCCGGAATTGATGGTGGCGAATGCTGTGTTTCCCAGGTTGATCCAGTTGTCGAGGATCACTCCAGTGTCCTGGGCGATCGAGAAGTCCAGCATGCCGTCGCCGTTCAGGTCGTAGGAGCCGAAGCCGTTGGCGTTGTCGGCGGCCAGGGTGTCCAGGTCCAGAAAGGTGCCGCTGCCCGTATTGAGGACGATGCCGATCCTCGACTTGTTTGCGGTGATGAAGTCCAGCAGGGAATCCCCGTTTGCGTCCAGCAGTACCGTGGCCTGTCCGAAGCGCAGGCCATGGCAGAAAGTGAGCTCGAACAGGGACTGTGCCGCCGCCCCTCCATTCAGAGACAGAGCCACAACGACCGTGACGACTGCTCGCTGTGCGATAGTCATGGTGTGGAGTTACCCCCGTTTGGTGGACATGGAACCAAGCCAGCACTCGGTAGCTTCGTTCATACGCCACCGGTGATTTTGTAACCGAGCGACGACTGGCAACGCTCTCGGTTGTAGCACACTTCCAGGTACTCGAAGATCCTTGAACGGGCTTCCTCCCTGGTCTGAAAAAGCCCCCAGAACACATGCCCCTTCTTGAGCGTGGCAAAGAACGACTCCGCCATCGCGTTGTCGTAGCAGTTCCCCGCCCCGCTCATGCTCTGCCTCATGCCGTGGGCCCCCAAGAGCCACCGGACCCTCTGATCCGCATACTGCTTCCCCCGGTCCGAGTGGAAGATCACCCCGGGGAGGAACCTACGGCAACCAATGGCCATCCCCAAGGCGTCGCGGACCGCCGTCGCCCGCAGATGGTCCGTGATCGCATAGCCCACGATCCGACGGGACCACATGTCCTCCACCGGCGTCAGGTAGATCCAGCCTTCTGCGGTCCAAATCTGCGTGATGTCCGAGAGCCACACCCGGTTCGGTCCCGTGGTCCTGAGGTCCTGCCCCAGCAGATTGGGGGAAGCATCGGCGTCCCGGCACCGTCGGGTCGTTCGCTTGAAGTGCCGGGAGATCTTCGAACGCAGTCCGGCTTCCCGCATCAGGCGGGCAACCCGCTTCCGGTTGACCGGTTGCCCCTCATCGCGCTGCGTGCCGCAGACCGTGGGACTGCCGTTTTTCCCTCGCCCTTCGGCGTAGATCCTGCGGATCTGGACCCATCAATCGCTCATTCATTCGAGGGCAAGATCATCAAAGTGCTTACGCGACCCCGCCCCGGTGCTTGCAGATGATCCCTTCCTCCTCCGAGCCCCGGGCCGGAGTGGAGCGCACACAACTTCCTGCCGCAATCCTCCGCTGCTTCCCTTGCCTTAACAAATGAGAGAGCGTCGTACACACGGTTGTTGTGCGGCGGGCGCCGACCCTTGACAATATCATGATAACGATATATTGTTGAGACAACGCGAAAGGAGTCGCTGATGCCCACAATCAAGCCGATATCCGAGTTCAGGAATAAGGCCGCTGAAATTTCCGCCTTGGCCCATCGGTCAAATGAGCCGATCTTCATCACCAAGAACGGTGAGGGGGACCTGGTCGTCATGTCTATTGCGCACTACGGAAATCTGCAGAGGAAACTGGACCTCTACAGCAAACTCGCCGTTGCTCAGACCCAGAAGGCTGCTGGCGACAGAGGACGCTCTCTGTCTGAGGTCATGAAAGACCTGCGGAGAAAGATCCGTGAGTCGGCCTAAGTACGAGGTCCGCCTGCTGCGCATTGCCGAGAACGATCTGGCCGACATTCTGTCTTATATCGCCGTCGAACGGCCATCGGCAGCCCTCGGCCAGACGGCGAAGATCGAGAAACCCCTCAACCGGCTGAAGAGCAACCCCCACCTTGGCAAACTGCCCAACGACACACACCTGATCGAGCTCGCCTACCGATGCTTGATCATCGAGGACTACCTTGCCTTCTACACCATTGAAGAGCACACTGTCTTCGTCCATCGTATTATCCACGGTGCGCAAGATTACCACTCTCTGTTCTGACCCCAAGGGGGCCCCTGGCGCATAACCGCCGTTGCGAGCCACCGATATCAAAGCGACATTCCATCGCTTCGGTGGCAAGCAATGGGGCGAGCACTCTACATTTGGCCAATCTTGAACTTCCCTCGCCTATCGAGTGTGCGAGCGCCGGTTTGGCGTTTGTTAGGCGTTCGTTGTTTTGCGGCTCTGGCGAACAGATACATGAGCCCGTCGGGAGATTCTATACAAACAGAGAATGCCGCACGCGCTTGACAAGAGCGATCACAGCCTGGCTCCTTGTGCGAGGTCGAGCCGCTAGTCGTGGCCTCGAATCTCGCCGACTGCGAAGAGCAACACGAAAAGGCCTATTAGCAGGGCTATGAAGACCAGCAGTGACCGCTCGCCTTTCCATATCATGGCGCCGGATGCAATCACACCGCCAGCGACTGCTGCAACAGCTGCTGCAAGCAGCGAGAACGCAAGCAACGGATTCGAAAAGAATGCATCGCCCCCCTTCTGCCCAGAAGCGAGCAAGGCAAAGAAGATTGTCAAGAGGACGAGGAAGGAGATCTCGAGACCGATTGACCACCACCCCCATCGGGTCGATGGGAAACCGAATATTCTGCGCCATAGAGGTGGCGGAGGCAGCCGGGATGGTACGTCACGCACATTGGCTTCATTCATGTCACACCTCAGGAAAAAGTGATTCCGGACGAAACCGCGATCACACGGTGCGACCGATCCGTGACGCGGGGACGTCGAACAGTTAATGCATCAGAAAAGAAGAGAGAGTACATTGCCCGCCAAACAATGACGCCTGCCATGTCCTACGTCAAGTGCCGTGATAGTCGAGTAATGAACCCCAGCCAGCCTGCTATTCGTGGTTCCGCCCTTGGCGGACCACAGGTAATCGATTCGAGGTGTTCAATACTCTCAAGAGGCGACAACCTAACGCACGTGATCCCGCCGGTGGCGGATACACAGCCGCACTTACGTCGTCCTCTCGCCCCGCGACTGTGCAGCCGGGTTATGCTGCGCGCCCCAGGACGTAGGGAGTCCCATCCAGAAGCATCCTCCGGGTCCGCAGCAATGTCATCCGTGCAATCGCAATGATTGCTCGTTTGGACCCTGAGCGTACCTTGATCCGCTCGTACTTTCTTCGCATCGCCCGATCCTTCCCAATCAGGCGCCACGCGTCCTCCACAAACGTCCCTCGGAGCTGGTTCTGGCCGATCGCCGTGATTCTCCCCATCCGAACCTTGTCTGCACTCGAGTACTGTGAAGGCGTCAGCCCTGCGTATGCAGCCAACTGGTCCGCCCTCCGGAACCGGGCAACATCCTGAAGCTCCAGCAACAACTCCATGCCGTCAATGATCCCGATTCCCGGCACCGTTCGAAGAATGCCCAGCCGTTCCCTGTAGAGCGGGATCTCTGAAAGTTCCTCCAGCACCTTCGTCTGCTTCTTGATCAGTTCCGCACAGAGGACGCTCTCTGTCTGAGGTCATGAAAGACCTGCGGAGAAAGACCCGTGAGTCGGCCTAAGTACGACGTCCGCCTGCTGCGCATTGCCGAGAACGATCTGGCCGACATTCTGTCCTATATCGCCCCCGAACGGCCATCGGCAGCCCTCGGCCAGACGGCGAAGATCGAGAAATCCCTCAATCGGCTGAAGAGCAACCCCCACCTTGGCAGACTGCCCAACGACACACACCTGATCGAGCTCGGCTGCCGATGCTTGATCATCGAGGACTACCTTGCCTTCTACACCATTGAAGAGCACACTGTCTTCGTCCGTCGTATTGTTCACGGTGCGCGAGATTACCACTCTTTGTTCTGACCCCAAGGCGGCGCCTGGCGCATAACCCAACAACGCTGTGCCGCCCGACCAACATTGTATCAAATGACGGGCGTCATGGAGCAACCACAACTATCCCCTGTAACAAGAAGGAGCGTCTATGTTGCGTGTTATGTGCAGTGCGCCTCCTTTGCCTGATGATCCTCACGCCCCTATGCAATCCATCCATATGCATGTGCGATGACTTCGAATACTTCCCATATTAGCTGTTCACCGGAATCACTGTTTGTCATGATGACAACTCCGTCGGGGGCCTCGACAGAAAGAACCATCATACACCGATATCCAGCATTCCCGCCGCTGTGTTGAAATCGAAAGACCCCCGTACTGGGTAACGAGACTCCAAGGCCGAAATCACCGATTTGCCTGGTCAACATCTCACGGGCGAGCTTCTGGCTCAGAAGTACGTCCGACTTTCCATGATATGATTTCCAGACTTCTATCATGAATGATGCCAGGTCAGTTGGGGTGGTCCAGAGTCCTCCTGCGGCCTGTTCGGGGAGCGTGTGCCAAGATCCCCCGAGGGGAGTTCCATTGGGGAGATGACCCACGGCGGCCCGTGAATGCAACTGGGGGGGTAGCGGCTGCTCGAATGTGCTCGAGACCATTCCTGCAGGCTGCAACACAAGCTCATCGGCAAGCATCTCAAATGCACGATGCGAAACGTCGGTCATGAGAACTTGAAGAACAATATAGCCTCCTCCGGAGTATTGGAACTTTGCTCCGGGCTCGTAGACTGGTCGAACTGAATCTACGGCTCCAGACCAAGTACCATCAAGAATCTGACTCAACGACGGAACCTTGTTACCAGCCCGGAATTCGGGGACGCCATGCATCGTCAGTCCGGCGGAGTGACTGAGCAGCCTTCGAAGGGTGACGGGTTGGCGCTTCGTGAAGCCATTCGTCGGCACCTTCCATGAAGTCAGTTTCAGATTTACATCTTCGTCCAATGCCAGCACGCCCGAGTCCACCATGCGCAATGCAGCAACAGCAGACACAGGTTTAGAGATCGACGCTGCTTGGAACAATGTCATCGTGTCTATGCGCGTGGGCTTCCCGTACTCGAGCACACCGTATCCCTTCGCCCAATCAATCCGCCCATCATGGACAACCGCGATGCTCAGTCCAGGTACGTGGTGCTGCTCCAACTCAACGTTCAGAGCGTCCTCAGGAATTGGTGCACCAGCAACCACCCGGCCTTTGAGAGCGTCTTGGTGTTGCGAGCAGTTAGTGCCAATTACCACAACCGCCGTAATGAAACAGACCTGCAAGAGATGGATGTGTGTTCTCGTCATACTGTTGAGTCATTCCTTGACGGAAAGCGAATTGTGTAACCTGATGCCCAGCTTCGAGATGTAATCTCCCTTAGACGCCAGGAATGCGGAAACGTTCGTCAACAGGATTACTGCTGTTCTCGTTGAACGCTCAAAGATCACAATGCATGAGTAACCACCGGTTCCTCCTGTTGCATCAACGAATCTCCTATTCCCTTCCGAATACCAGGCCCAGCCAAGTCCGGCTGTGTTGTGTTCGGTGTATTGGATCGTCGGTTGCTGAGTTAGGAAGAAGTACGTCGTGTCGGTCATCTGTGCGCGGAGATATTTTGCCAGATCCACCGCAGTGGATTTGATTCCGCCTCCACCGGTGAGGACGTTCAGTTCCCAGTTCGGAACTATTCCCCCTTGCGGATGTCTTCCTGGTACAAGGTACTTCATCCGAGCGGAGTCAATGGTAACGAACGTTCTGGTCATGCCCAGCGGTCCGCAGATGTATTCCAGAAGGAGAGCCTCATATGTCTTTCCCGTACGGAGTGTCAGAAGATGACCGAGCAACCCGCCTCCCAGATTGGAGTACTCACGTTTTTCGCCCGGCGTGAATTGCAGTGTCAACCTATTGGTGAGATAGTCGTACAGCTTGATTTCATCGTACGCCTTGTATGGGCTGCCCGGAATTGCCCAATCCGTCGTTATGTTGTCCGGTTCCTTTGGAATGCCAGACGTGTGATTGGCGAGGTGGAGCAGCGTTATCTCCTTACTGTGTAGAGCACTCTGATGCAATCGTACCGGCAGGATGTTCTTGATTGGTTCATTCAAATCGACTTCGCCATCATAGACAAGCTTTGCAAGCATTGTTGCAGTGAGGGTCTTCGTCACAGAGCCGATCTCAAACGCCGAACAGCTGTTTTGAACGTACACCAGCGAATCGTTCTGCCGTTTTACTCCCACATACCGGATGGAATCGCCGATGATCAACCCGATCGCCAGCTGCGTCTCATTCGGGAAGTATTGCATCGCGGAGAAAACGGAATACGCCTGTGATGAATCGAGCAGATTTGATCCCGACCCAGCCAGAAGCGACACCACATCTCTTGGACGATTCGGTGAACAACACATGACACCGCTCAGCAGGATGCAGACGCAGTGATGTCTGGCGTTGAATATCATGTTGCATATCCTCTGTGGCTGCCACTCTCGCATTCGAGTGGCGCATTGCACATAACGCTTAAGCAGGCCGCAGTGGTTGTTTGTGTCCATGACTTGACCGAGAATGAACCGAGCCTAAAAGATGCCACCACAAACCACTTGAGCGAGCTCATTTCATATTGCCAAGCGGAGTTCTAACATCGTTCTATACAGAGAGCGAGCGTCGGCTTGTCGTTTGTTAAGCGTCCGTGCGCCACAATTCCTGGCCTGCATTCCACTGAATGTGAAATAGGCCCCTACTTTTCCAAGAAAGCACTCGCTGGCGTCGCATAGAGTGAAGCAGCGGTGCTTCCAGGATGTATTCTTAGATAGTCGCTCACCAAAGCAAAACCGATTGTGTAGCCGGCATTAGCCGGAATCGTTTTCTTTAGGCCCACGAACCACTCAAGATAGTCAAACTCCTTCTGGAACCACACCTGCTCGGCCTTGGCCTTCCACGTGTCGAACTGCTCCTTCGACAGCGCCTGGCAGTAGGCCGGGGTATCAATCTTGCATACCTGTATTGTGAAGTGGCAAGCTAATCCTTCGCTGATCATAGACGCAAAGAGATTGTTGCCAAAGCCCACTGTTCGGTATCGCAGAACATGATGATACTCATGAGGAATGGTCTGAACGATATGCGTCGTGATTGCTTCCTCGAACTTCGGATGATGCGGATCAAGCAAGATGTAGATCTGTCGGCCATTGGGGGCAACGCCACTCATGCCGATTCGGTTAATCGTTCTCTCGGGGAACACCAGCACTCTGAACTCTACGCTGTCGAGGGGAATGACTCTACTGACGGTATCGATGCCGAGTTTGATGCTCCTGATGATGGTGCGATAATAGAAGGTATCGACAGCTGTTATGTTACGATGAAAGCAAATCTTGTTCGATCGCAGCGAGTCAACGGTGTATACGTCGTCTTGGTTGAGCACATTCTGACACTGCGCAAGACAAAGTGGGAAAAGCAGGAATGCGAGAAGACAGGGCGACTTACTCATGAGTTTGTTCCTCTGTCAGAGATTATCACACCAACCCAGGCTTGTGCCGCAGGACGCTCCAACGTTCAAGGCACCACGCCACGCCGCACTCCTCGCTTTCTGCAAATGAGTGAGGCGTGGAGCGAGCACCATTTGTTGTGCATCCTTGTTTCAAGTGTGCCTTCATAAATGTGCGAGCGGCGTGGTGCCGGTTGTTAGCCGCCGTTGCTTGCTGCGATGCTCCCACGACTCCCCGTGCTACTGGTACCCATCATGAATGCCAGCGATGTTTCGATAACACCAATGAAGAAATAGCTGTATTGGAGAATATGCCCTCCACCGATCATATTGACCTGCACGAAGACCCAAATCATCAGACCAATTCCGAATACCGCTCCGGTGAGCGCTGCATACGCATGTCGACGAAGAGTAATGACTCCGGCGAGAAGCTGACCTACGCCGTTGACGAGAAACAAAATGATGCCGGGAACAAAGAAGTCGTTGAATGGGGATCCTTTGAGCATTTCGACTGGTGCTTGAAGGAGCTCCCCTGACGGGCGTATGATGAGCAGCATCCCGGACACAGCGGCACCGATTCCGACCAGGATTTGGATGACAGCTTGGGTAACGAACAAGGGTTTCTTCATGACGAGTCGGTCGTGACGACCAATGATTCGCGCGGTGCGGCCAGCAATGGCTGCTGCTACTAAAGGATTGATGCACCTCGAAGTTTGCTTTTGCCGCCCCAGCGGGGGGATAGACGAACCCAGGTGCGTGCATTCGCTTCATGGACTGCGGGTTTTCCCGGATTGTGTTTGCCCTCTCCCCTCTCCCGTCAGGATCGCTTCCAGAGGGTCCCGGATGGTCTCCCGGTTCTGCATGCCTGCATGCGTGCATGCTCCCTGGTTGTGGAAGCCACCTGTTCCCCCAGCTCCTGAATGAAACGCGGATTCGTCCTCTCGGACCGATCGTGATGGTCTCTGCACTCCAATCGCCGAACCCCGCCTGCCGTTGCACGGGGTGTAGAAGATCGTCCGGTTTGTGCCCGGTCTGGGTGAGCGGATGCGCAGACTGAGGAGGGGCGGAATGGCTGCTCCGACTCTGCGAGGAGCACGCAGAGGGAAGCATCGTGCTCTACACAAGATCTCTCCGGAGTGGAAAAGAAGAGAAGTCACTCGATGAGCCTGTTGGAGAGAGAACAGAGAGCCAGCGCGAAAACGGGAAGGCGACGATGCCGCCGATGGCAGGGGTAGAAACGAATCCCTGCGGGAAGTTACGGCTCGGGGCATAGAAAATCAACAGGCTCTTTCGTGAAACCGAGGAAACGGCGCCTGGTGCCCGTATCGGGAGCATTGAAACGGGGTGTCGTGACTCAGGTGCCTTGCCTTACCCCATCCCCTTGCGTATCTTGGAAAGACAATTCAAATCACACGTCATTCCGGATAGCGAACTGCGGTCGGTTTGCCCGCCGGTTACACGCGCCCGTAGCTCAACTGGACAGAGCATCAGACTTCGGATCTGAGGGTTGGGGGTTCGAATCCCTCCGGGCGCGCTGAGAAGGCTTCCTCCCTCTTCCCGCAGAGGCTGGGCACTCCGCCCTGAAGTACCGCCTGCCTACGCGCTGTGTCCCCATGCCGGTCCGCACAATCCTGTGTCCCGCGGGGGCGGTCCTGTGCCTGAGCCAGAGGCATGCGCGGTGTTCGCTCTCTCCGCCGGCCTTCTCTTGAAGCGGCAGCTTTCTGGATCTCTGAAGGAGGACCCATCCCGGCGCCGTCTCCGCCCCGGGGAGGAGGTCCCGACTCAGAAGAGCGGGTGCTGCCTCCGGCCGATACCGAGCGCAGCTCCTCCCCTCACCCCCCTTTTCGCTTCCGCTTCTGGATGAACACCTGCGCATCCAGCTCCGCGGCACAGACGGGGCACACGTGATGGCGGGTCGTTTCATTGAAATCCGGCTCCACGGCCTGTTTGCAGTTCGGGCAGCGGACTGTCAGGGGATTCTCCTCCCGGGATGAGGGCATGGATGTCGCTTGTCATTGTGAGAGTTGATGTTCGGAGTCATGGTTCGACCTCGCGACGAGGTCCCCGGGGGGCTCCACCCTCGCCATTCCACACACCCCCGGCGGCATCGGATCCACACCCTCCGCGTTTCGGGGATCATCTCCCGGGGAGATTCCCCCCGCCGAGGCAAACGGCCCTGTGCGCAGGCGATAGAGACTCCCCCGCTTGTCGCAAAGGCGGGACTTCTTGCGATAACCCTCGTCCGAAGCGGAAGCGTCACGATTTCCTTACATTGGGCCAAACCGGGCATAACCCTGCGTCGTTGAAAAGACACCTCAAGGTACGGATGCGGCGCTTCGTTTTCTACCCCTCCGATCGGGTTGTCGAGTTCACTCCCCTTTGGAGGATAACCCCCTGCGCCGGGGTCTCCGCACATTCCGGTTCACAGTGAAGGGACTATCCATGCGAACCTGCTTCGGTCTGGCGTGCGGGGCGTTTCTCGCCTTTCCCGCCCTTCTCCACGCCCAGGACACAACGGACATGGAGGCGGAACAACGGCACCGGAAGAAGGCCCCGGAGGGCATCACCGAGTCCGACACAGGATGCGGGGGGATCCCGGGAGCCCTCGCAAAGATCCGGCTGAGCGGGTACGTGCAGACCCAATGGCGGGTGGCTGAGGTAACGGGCGCCCCCTACCCTGTCGGGGATTTCTCGGGCGGGGCATTCCCCGCCGATGCCGGAAACCTCTTCACCATCCGGCGGGGCCGGCTGAAGGTCACCTACGAGAACGGGCTCACGCAGTTGGTGCTCCAGTTGGATGCAACGCAATCAGGCGTGAGCACAAAGGACGCCTACCTCAGCCTGACGGATCCATGGCTCCGGTCCTTCTCTCTCCGGATGGGGATGTTCGAGCGGCCGTTCGGGTATGAGGTCTCCCACTCCTCGGGCCTGAGGGAATCCCCCGAGCGTTCCCGGCTCTTTCAGACACTCTTCCCGGGCGAGCGGGACCTCGGTGCCGGAGTGTTCTTCGCCCCCCCAGACGGGCCCCTCTCCCGTTTCGGGGCGGAGCTGGGGATTTTCAACGGATCGGGACCCTCCGCCTCCGACTACGACAGCTACAAGGATCTGATAGGCCGCCTGGGCTGGCGGATGCCCCTGGAGGGCACAGGGATGGAACTGGGCCTCGGGATCTCGGGATACTTCGGCAAGGTGAGGAACAGCACGAAATACCTCTTCCGAACGGCGACGCTCCCCGGGGGCCTCGCGGGATACACGGTGGATTCCACGGCCTCCAACGAAGGCCGGGGGGCAGTTCGCACATACATGGGAGTGGATGCGCAGTTCTCCCTGGACATCCCCTCACTCGGCAGTGCCGTCCTCCGGGGCGAGTACATCGCGGGGAAGCAGCCGGGCACGGCCTCCACTTCCCTGAGCAGCTCCTCCCAGCCCGCCGGGGGTCTCTACAAGAGGAAGTTTGCGGGCTGGTATGCCGTCTACGTACAGAGCATCGGCCCCGACAACCAGGCGGTGCTCAAATACGACGTGTACGACCCGAACACCAATGCGGCATCGGGCGACTTCACGCCCTCCCATACGGGCGGGGCAACGGGCCTGGCGGCCCCCGACATCACCTTCCGCACCCTCGGCCTCGGGTTCATTCACCGGTGGGATGAGAACATCAAGTTCGTCCTGTACTACGAGATCATCAGGAACGAGGAGCTGAGCTCCCTTGCGGGCTCCGCCTCCCCCCTTCTCCCCTACGCCTCGGATCTGCGGGATGACGTGTTCACCTTCCGCATCCAGTACAGATTCTGAGGGGGGAGCCGCCGGCCGCATGCGCTGCTACTTCCGGCCACCCGGGACTTCAGTATAGATTTCATCAGAGTGCTTGCCGGTAAAATACCTGCCGTAGGCCTTGTTGAACCGGTCCTGTTCTTCCTTTGTAAATGCGTTCTTAAAGAGTTCATCCTCGCGGGCAAATGCCTTCTCGATGGCCTGCCAATCCTTCACTTCGACGATTACAACGAATTGTCTGTTGTCACTCCCCCACCAATGGCGACAAATGCGCTGACTCAAGATCAGCTCATTCTTTTTCGTCACCCTTTCAGTGTACAGTTGTGTCAGCGAGTCAAACTCCGCACTCGAACCGTCTTCAGGAAAGGCGCGTTCCGCTGTGTACACAACGAACACATTGCCCTGTGGTTGCTGTGCCGACATGTGACCGAAGCAGCACACGAGGGCACCAATTATGAAGAGAACCATTGTGGGTTTCATGAGTGTTCCTCCTTTTGGTGATGATGAGGGACGGTACTTGACCACCTGCTGCATCTATTGCAGCGCGGCACTCTCGGCTGACTCAGGAAATGAAATGCCAACCCGCACGGGGTTGGAGGTCCTCCAGATCATCGGCGAGCATCGGGATAGTCTGCCGGCTTCCCAGGACCTTGCACTCCTCCTTCAGAAGGCGGATGAGAGCGCTCTGGAAGTCCCGCCTGGTGATGCTCTCAAAACGGTCGTGACACCCTCTCGGTACTGCGCTCATGCCGGGGCCTTCTTTCGCAGCCCTTCGTGTTCCACCCTGCGGTGCTCGGACCTGTAGCGTGATCGCGCTTCCATCTGTCCTCCGTCCTTTCGATGAGGCTCTTGCCTGAAGTTGGAGGAAAGCGCTCACCTCCAACTCCAAGCGCAGAGCCTTGCCCTCACAATCAGGCAAAAGAGGGAGGATCAATGTCCTTATTTCAGAAGGATCATCTTCCTTCCGGATACAAACGGCGATCCGCCCACCCCCTCGGCTTGCGCCTCCATCCGGTACACGTACACACCGCACCCAACCCTCTCTCCCTGCAGGTTCCTCCCGTCCCACTCCACACTCCGGTACCCGGCCTCCTCATAGCCCTCCGCAAGCGTCGCCACATGACGACCCAGCATGTCGTACACCCGGATCGTCACATGTGATGCCTCCGGCAACCCGTACCCGATCACCGTCACAGGGTTGAACGGGTTCGGGTAGTTCTGCATCAACCCGTACTCCTCGGGCACCGCCTCCATGGGCTTCTCCACAGGCGGACCCGGAGGCATCTCACCCCCCGCCGTCATCACGATCCTCCCCTCCTCCACACCGCCCCTCCTCAGGATCAGACCCCCCGCACCGCTCACCTTCACCCAGTATCCCTTCCCCGCCCTCAGCGAATCCGTGCTCGAGTACCCTGTCGCCCCATACGCAAAGAACGGAGACGTCGACAAACCCCCCGGTATGCTCCCGATTCCCCCCACCCACACAGACCC
>JBAVEL010000126.1:0-1868 GCA_049587715.1 Bacteroidota bacterium | reverse complement strand
ACATGGCTCAACATTATGGGAGTTGATCGCTCAACAACCCAAAGGGGCATGAAAAGAAAAAACAAAAAAAATAGTTGACGGACTACCTCAGATGTCTTCGTTGTGACCGCCACGGTCATGAGCGACTTCTCTGGCCAATGGCGCGGATCAACAAATCGACCTGTAGACGCGGCTAACGGAAAGTATACCAGTCGGCAATCGGAAAGTGTACCACCTGTGAGGCATGATTTCTCCTGGCCGGGAGGCCAGAGAGGAAAAGGAGCATGCTACAGATGGAAACGGTACATGTCATCAGACACAAGCACTTGGTTGAAGGGAAGAGCCTGAGAAAGATCGCGAGAGAACTGGGGATTCATCGGAACACGGTCAAGGAGTATCTGGCGAAGTCCGAACCGGTGAGGGCGGAGACGAACGAACGGGCGCGGCCGGTGATGTCGGTGGTGGGACCGGAGATCGAGAAGTTGCTGGAGGAGTGGTCGGGCCGAACCACGGGCAAGCACCGGATCACCTCTCCCCGGTTGCATCGTGAGCTCAAGGAGGGCGGCTTCGAGGTCGGCGAACGCACGGTTCGGACGTACCTGGCGGAGAAGCGGCGGCAATCGGCGGAGGTGTATATTCCGCTGATCCACCGTCCGGGCGACGAGGCCCAGGTGGACTTTTTTGAAGTCACGGTGGACGAGGCAGGGCGGCGGCGTACGGTCTGGAAGTTTCTGATGCGGCTGATGTATTCGAGTCGGGACTTTGTCTGGCTGTACGACCGTTGCGATCAGGTCTCGTTTCTGGACGGCCATGTGCGTGCTTTCTCGCGCCTGGGGGGTGTGGTGCGCCGGCTGGTGTACGATAACCTGAAGGCCGCCGTGACGAAGATTGTCGGGCTGAAGGATCGGAAGCTGGCGGACCGGTTTCGCGCGTTGAGCAGCCACTATCTGTTCGAGCCGTGTTTCGCCCGTCCGGGCGAAGGACATGACAAGGGCGGTGTCGAGAGCCGCGGCAAGGCAATCCGTCTGCAGCACCTGACTCCGATTGTGGAGGGTCCGGATTTGCCGTCGCTCTCGGAGGGCCTGCTGGCCGATGTCGAGACGCAGTGGAACCGGCGGCAGCGGGAGGACGGCAAACCTTTCCGAACTCTGTTCGAGGAGGAGCAGCCCCTCTTTCGTCCGCTACCGGTCGTGCCGTTCGAGCCGAGGCGGCCTCAGTCGGTCTGTATCAGTCACCGTTCGCTGTGCACGGTGGAGGGCGCCGAGTATTCGTTGCCTTCAGGTTGGGCCCGGCTGGAGGCGGATGCGTGGGTGGGTCCGAGGGATATCCGGTTCGTCTGTCGTGGAGCCGAGGTGACTCACCCCCGAAGAGACCGGGGGCAACGGAGTGTTCGCTACCGGCACTCTATGAAAGAGTTGGCTCACAAGCCGCAGGCGGTCCGGCAGGTCGCGCCGGAGTTGGTGGCCGAGCTGGGCGAACCGTACGGCAGGTTGTGGAAGCTCTTGGAAGAGACGCACGGCGCCCGGCAAGGAGCGCGGGTTCTGGCCGGGGTGCTCGGCGCGATGGACGACCACGGCGAAGAGGCTGTGACGAAGGCGTTGCGGGAGGCGATGGCCGAGGGGCGGATCGACCTGCTGGGTCTCTCACGCCAGCTGCCGGCCCGACCAGAACTGCCGCCGGAGCTGGTGCCGCCGGCCCTGCGCCGAGTGGAGGTTTCTCGCGCGAACATAGGCGACTATGACCTTCTGCTGGCAGGAGGTGCGCGATGAACGAGGCGGTCTTGCAGGCGGTCATCCAAGGGCATGCCCGCACGTTGAAAATGCCGACGATCAGCCGGGAACACGAAGCCGTCGCACGACGGGCTCGCGAAGGAGACTGGTCGTTCGAGG
>JBAVEL010000125.1:0-10526 GCA_049587715.1 Bacteroidota bacterium | reverse complement strand
CAACCGTTCCGTCTGCTCTCACGCACCGCGGTCATTCCCCCCGCCGGCCGATGGTCTGACCCTGGATGCAGGCCGGCGGACGCGAAACCACACGCCCACCAGAGGCAATCCTCCCCGGATATACAGGACGGGGCATGCTATGTCCTGTCGAACTCAATCTTCTCGAAGTTGATGTCACGGAGCTGGGAGACCTCCTTCTCTACCAGCGCGATGCTGGCGTCCAGTTCCCGCACCAGTTCCTTTTCCCGTTCGGGGAGCTGCTGGCGCGCAAGGATGTCGGTGCTGATCTTCATGGCCGCAAGCGGGTTGTTGAACTCGTGGCAGACCGTCACGACCAGTTCCTTGATTGCCTCCGTGCGCTTCTTGGCCAGGATCTCCGCCTTCTGCTGCTCCTGTATTTTCCGCTTGAGGGCGACGCGCTCCAGGATGTTGACAATGGTCCGGGGAAGCACCGAGTCGGCCGCCTCATCCTTGACGACGTAGTCTTCCACCCCGTATTTCATGGCCTCGATGGCCAGCTCAAAATCGCGGTTCGAGGTCAGGAAGATAATGGGCGTCCGGATTCCCCGGTCCCGGATCCGCCGGACCACCTCCAGGCCGTTCACCTCGGGCAGGAAATAGTCCACCAGAACAAGGTCAATGTCCCGGTTCTTCTCGAGCTCACCGATGGCCGCCTCCCCGTCCTGGGTCCAGACAATCTCGAAGCGTCGTCCCTGGTATCGGCCAAGAAGGCTCTGGGCGACGACCATGTAGTTTCTGTCGTCGTCCACGAAGAGGAGGGTGATGGTCTCGGGGGTTTCCATGCGCCTGCGGGACTGTCCCAGTATAGCATTTGGCTGCGTCAGTTGCAACCCGCGGGCGCATTCATTGCTGCAGGCGGACCGCCTCAACTCCCTGTCCCCCGGTTGACTTTCTGCCCCTTCTTGCGTATCATCGGAGCAATCTCCGGCTCTCCCTGTGCCAGACAGGAACGGACGAACATGCAGGAGCGACAGATGGCTGAGAAACGGAAGATCCTGGTGGTTGACGACGAGGAGGCTTTGCGGATGGTGCTCGGAAGCGAGCTCCAGAGCGAGGGCTACGAAGTCGGTTTGGCCGCCGCCGGTGATGAGGCCATCACCGAGCTGCACAAGAAGCAGTACGATCTGATCCTTCTGGACATCAAGATGCCGGGAATGAACGGTTTCGATGTCCTGAAGCACGTTAAGGAGAACTACCCCGCCACCAAGGTCATCATGCTCACGGGCTTCGCCGACCTGAAGAACGCCATCGAATCCAAGAAGCTGGGAGCAGAGGATTTCGTGAGCAAGCCCTACGACCTTGTGGACCTGCTGACCACCATCGAACGGGTCATGAGTGAGTAGGGTGGAACCCGCTCCGGATGTTGCCGGCGTCGTGCAGAAAACGGGAAGGGGGGCATCCCGGAAGTACAACCTCCTGATCGTGGATGATGAGGAATCCCTCCGGAGCCTGCTCGAGACCGAGCTGGCGGAAGCCGGGGAATTTGCGGTCTCCACGGCGGCCGACGGCGGGCAGGCCATCAACCAGATTCAGGCGAAGGTGTACGACGTCGTGCTGCTGGACATCCGCATGCCGCGCGTGAGCGGCATCGAGGTGCTCAAGTTCGTCCAGGAGTACTCTCCCACCACCCAGGTCATCATCCTCACCAACTACGCCGACGTCAAGACGGCAATCCAGACGATCAAGCTCGGCGCGTACGATTTTCTGGCGAAGCCCTACGACATCGACGAGCTGTTCAACACGATCCACCGTGCCATCGAGCGCCGCCAGCTCACCATCGACAACAAGCTCATGAAGAACGAGCTGAGTCGGAAAGCGGGGAGCAACGAATTGGTGGGCCGGAGCCCTGCGTTTCTGAAGCTGGTGGAGAGCGCCACGCGCTTTGCGGAAAGCGATTCGTTTGTTCTCATCCAGGGCGCAAGCGGTACGGGCAAGGAGCTGCTTGCAGGCCTGATCCACCGCAGGAGTCCGCGCAACGGCAGGCCTTTTGTGGCGGTCAACTGCGCGTCCATACCCGACACGCTGCTCGAGAGCGAGCTGTTCGGCCACGAGAAGGGGGCCTTCACCAACGCCTATACCACCAAACAGGGTCTCGTGGAGGTGGCCAACGGCGGCACCTTGTTTCTGGACGAGGTGGGAGACATCAGCCCCGCCATCCAGCCCAAGCTGCTGAGGTTCCTGGAGACCGGGGAGTTCCGCAGGGTGGGGGGTACCAACCTCCTGTCGGTGGACGTCCGGGTCGTCACGGCCACAAACAAGGATCTGCGCCAGGAGGTGACCGCCGGGCGCTTCCGTGAGGATCTGCTCTACCGGCTGAACGTGGTGACCCTCAGGGTTCCCCCTCTCAGCGAGCGGCGTGAAGATGTTCCGGTGCTGGCGGAGTACTTCCTCTCCCGCAAGAGCAAGGGAAAGGTGCCCAAGACCCTTTCGGGGCCGGCCATGGACCTGCTGATGAGCCATGACTGGCCGGGGAACGTGCGCGAGCTGGAGCATGTGCTGGAGGGTGCCGTGCTTCTGTCCACCGGCGAGACGGTGGAGGAGGTGGATCTCGCCATGTACTTCCACCGGGGGGAACGTTCCGCAACCGCACCCCTGCCCCCGGCGGGGGGACCCCTCCTCTCCCTGGAGGAGCTCGAGAAGCTCCACATCGAGCGGGTGCTGCGGGAGTTCAACTTCAGCCGCACCCGGAGCGCGGAGGTTCTGGGCATCAGCAAGAAGACCCTCTACCTCAAGATCAAGCGCTACGGCCTTCCGGTCGCCGAGTAGCCGGCGTTCCTGTCTCTGAAACTTTTTTGGGCGGCTTCAGTATACAGGAACGACCAGTAACACCAGTTCCCCCCGCAACAGGCTGGGCGGACCTGACCAGTCCGCCCAGCCCCCTCTTGTGCATCCCGCCCCGGGCGGGTTGACTTTCTGCGTCTTTTTCCCGTTTTTTGGGCACCATCGACAGCGAGCGCCCTGTCCCGAGGTTCCTCGACAGGGCTTTTTTCCACCGCCTGTGCATATCGGGAGAGAGGCGATGCAGAGTTATCCCGGAACGGACTACTTCCACGCGGATGTCCTGCTCAGCGAGGAGGAACGCATGGTGCGGAACACCGTGCAGGAATTCGTCCGGGACCGGGTGCTCCCCGTCATCGAACGACACTACAGCGCGGGCACCTTCCCCGCCGGGCTTGTCCCCGTCATGGCCGGGCTGGGTCTGTTCGGTCCCACCCTTCCCCCCGCATACGGCGGAGCGGGGATGAACAACGTCGCCTACGGACTCGTGATGCAGGAGTTGGAGCGAGGCGACAGCGGCATCAGGAGTTTTGCGTCCGTTCAAAGCGCCCTGGTCATGTTTCCCATCTTCACCTTCGGATCCGAGGAGCAGAGACAGCGATGGCTTCCCCGCCTGGCGCGGGGCGAAGCGGTTGGCTGTTTCGGGCTCACCGAGCCGGACTTCGGATCCAATCCCGGAGGGATGCTCACGCGGGCGGAACGGTCGGACGGGGGCTACGTGCTCAACGGCGCCAAGATGTGGATCACCAACGGCACCATTGCGGATGTGGCCGTCGTCTGGGCGAAGCTGGACGGTGTCGTGAACGGCTTTCTTGTGGAGAAGGGAACGCCGGGGTTCAGCGCCCCCGAGATGAGAGGGAAGCATTCCCTCCGGGCTTCCGTAACCTCCGAACTGGTGCTGGAGGATGTGCGCATTCCGGAATCCGCCCGCCTGCCGAACGGGGAGGGCCTGCGCTGTCCCCTCCAGTGTCTGAACCAGGCACGCTACGGAATTGCCTGGGGGGCGCTGGGCTCGGCCATGGCATGCTATGAGGCCGCACGGGCGTACGCGGGCTCCCGGATTCAGTTCGGCAAACCGATCGCGTCGTTTCAGCTCACGCAGGAAAAGCTGGTGCGCATGCTCACCGAGATCACCAAGCTCCAGCTCCTCTGCATTCAGCTTGGCCGGCTGAAGGATGCGGGAGCGCTGAGGTATCAGCAGGTGTCAATGGCAAAGCGGGATTCCGTCCAGCAGGCCCTTTCCATCGCCCGCGAGGCGCGCACCATCCTGGGAGCCAACGGCATTCTGTGTGAGTACCCCGTGATGCGCCATGCGGCCAATCTGGAATCGGTACTGACATACGAAGGCACGCACGAGATGCATACCCTTATTGTCGGGGAGGATATCACGGGCCTCCCGGCCTACGTCTAACAGCATCGGCAGGCGCATGGGTCCACGACGCACGCATTCGAGCGGTGCCCGGAAGGTGGAGGGCGACGCGCTCACCTTCGACGATGTCCTGCTCATTCCCTCGCGTTCCTCCGTTCTTCCGCGTGAGGCGGTCCTGGAAACACGACTTACACGCTCCATCCGG
The DNA here is from genome assembly GCA_049587715.1 of Bacteroidota bacterium. GTDB lineage: Bacteria > Bacteroidota > Ignavibacteria > UBA10030 > UBA6906 > JBAVEL01. Next base: position 6,153 of record JBAVEL010000125.1, on the reverse strand, counting down.
CTCCAGATTCCCCTCATCAGCGCGGCCATGGACACCGTGACCGAATCGGCCCTGGCGATTGCCCTCGCGCGACTGGGGGGGGTGGGCGTGCTCCACAGGAACATGCCCGTCGCCCGGCAGGTGGAGGAGGTGGATTGCGTGAAGCGGTCGGAGAGCGGGATGGTCCGTGATCCGGTGACCGTCCGCCCGGATCAGCGCATCCGGGACGTGCTGCGGCTGATGAACAAGTACCGGATCTCGGGCATACCGGTGGTGGGAGAGGGGGGGCTCCTGCTCGGCATCATCACGCACAGGGATCTGCGCTTCGAGTCCGACGAGGACCGCCTCGTGGAGCGGGTCATGACAAAGGCGCCGCTCGTGACGGCGCCGGTGGGGACCCTCCTGGAGCAGGCCGGGAGGATTCTGCAGAAACACAAGATCGAGAAGCTGCCGGTGATCGACCGGGCCGGGATCCTGCGCGGTCTGATCACGTTCAAGGATATTCAGAAGAAGCGCCGGTATCCGCACGCGTGCAAGGATGAACACGGACGGCTGCGTGTGGGGGCGGCCGTGGGGGTGGCGGGTGACACGGCGGAGCGGGTGCGGTCCCTGTTGAAAGCAGGGGCCGATTTCGTGGTGGTGGACACCGCGCACGGGCATTCCCGTGGAGTGCTGGAGACGGTCAAGGGACTCCGCAGGAAGTTCCCGGAGATGGAACTGGTGGCGGGAAACATCGGGACCGGCGAGGCGGCGCGGGATCTGATCCGGGCAGGGGTGGATGCGGTGAAGGTGGGCATCGGACCCGGGTCCATCTGCACGACCCGCGTGGTGGCGGGTGTGGGGGTTCCCCAGGTCACGGCGGTGATGGCCTGCGCGCGGGTGGCTCGCAGGGCGGGGGTGCCCGTGATTGCAGACGGAGGCATCCGGCAGACCGGCGACATTGCCAAGGCGATAGCGGCCGGGGCGGACAGCGTCATGATCGGCGGCCTGTTCGCCGGGGTGGACGAATCTCCCGGCGAGAAGGTCCTGTACGAAGGACGCACCTACAAGGTGTACCGGGGCATGGGCTCGCTGGAAGCCATGCGTGGGGGAAGCAGAGACCGGTATTTCCAGGACGCCGAGGAGGACCTGCAGAAACTCGTCCCCGAAGGGATCGAGGGGCGGGTTCCGTACAAGGGTCCGCTGGAAGACGTCGTCCACCAGATGATGGGGGGGCTGCGGGCGGCCATGGGCTATTGCGGCGCCCCGACGATTCCCCGCCTCCAGCGGCGCGGGCGCTTCATCCGGATGTCGCATGCAGGCCTGCGCGAGTCGCATCCTCATGACGTCATCATCACCAAGGAGGCCCCCAACTACCACACGTGAGGCCGCCTGCCATGAGCCGTCAGCGTCTCTCCTCCCTCCGCGCCATCATGCGCCGGAGGGGATGCGGGGCGTTCATTGTCTCCCGTCCCGCGCACATCCGGGCCCTCAGCGGCTTCTCCGGATCCCATGCCCTCTGTATCATCCGGTCGCGGGGGGCCGAGTTCCTTACCGACGGACGGTATGCGCTCCAGAGCAGGGAGGAGGTGCGGGGCTTCCGCAGAACCGTCGTTTCCTCCTCCCTGATCGAAGCGTCGGCCGGGCGCTCGCTTCTGGGTCGCATCCGGAGGGCCGCCTTCGAAGAGGAGCACCTTTCCCACGCACAGGTCCGGGCCTTCCGGCGGCACTTCCCGGGGATCCGGTTTGTGCCGACGGCGGGCGTTCTGGAGGGTCTGCTGGTGAGGAAGACCCCCCCGGAGCTGGCCTCCATCCGGGAGGCGGCCAGGATTGCCGATGCCGTGTTTGGACGGGTTGTTTCCCGGGTTGTTGCGGGCGCGCGCGAAGCGGACATCGCCTCCGAGATCTCCTATCTCCTGAGGCGACACGGGGCCGACGGGGACGCGTTCGAGCCGATCGTGGCGAGCGGGTGGCGGGGCGCCCTGCCTCATGCCCGTCCCACATCCCGGAAGATCCGGTCCGGGGATCTGGTCATCCTGGACTTTGGCTGCCGCGTGGACGGTTACTGCAGCGACCTGACCCGGACCCTGGGTGTGGGGCGGCTCCCGGAACGGGCCAGGAAGCTTCACCGGGCGGTTCTGGATGCGCAAACGGCCGCCATCGAGGCGGCGCGGGGGGGGATGGCCGCCCGGGAGCTGGACATGGTGGCCAGGAAACGCCTGAAGCACTCTGGGTTTGCCCAGTACGTGGTCCACTCCCTGGGACACGGCCTGGGTCTGGAGGTGCACGAGATCCCGAGGGTTTCCTGGATGAGCGATGAATGCCTGGAGGCGGGGTCCGTCATCACGATCGAACCCGGGCTGTATGTCCCCGGATTCGGCGGCGTGCGGATTGAGGACGACATTCTCCTGCTGGAGGATGGCTGCGAGGTGCTCACCCGCGCGCCCAGAGACCTCACCATCACGTAGGGCCCCCGCTTGTCCGAGCATATCCGGAGAGTCCTCGTCGTTGCCTACTACTTTCCCCCGATGGGATTGAGCGGGGTCCAGCGTTCCTCCAAGTTTGTCAAGTACCTGCCGGAGTACGGATGGCACCCCACGGTACTGACCGTGGACGGCGTGGGTTACTACGCGCAGGACCCTTCGCTGCTGGAGGAGCTCTCTTCACCGGCCGTCCGGATCGTGCGGACAGGAGGCGCGGGCCCCGGGCGCTACCTGGCGCGTGGTGAGGCGGTGCGGATGCCCTCCGAGCGGACGCGCAAGTGGCTCTCCCGTCTGAGCGATGCGCTTTTCATTCCGGACAACAAGATCGGCTGGAGGCGCCCCGCGCTCCGGCGGGCCCTTGCCCTCCATGCCGAGACGCCGTTTGACCTCATCTTCTGCACCGCTCCCCCGTTCACGTCGTTTCTGATCGGACGGGACCTGAAGGAGCGGATCAACAGGCCGCTGGTCTTTGACTACCGGGATTCGTGGTGTGACTATCCTTTCAGGTTCTATGCTTCCCCGGCCCACCGCATGGGGCACCGGGCCCTGGAGCGGAGCGCCCTCCGCTCCAGCAGCCACGTGGTGACCACCAACCGGCGCGTCAAGGAATCCCTCCTGCAGCGGTATCCCTTCCTGGGCTACAGGGATGTGGACATCATCCCCCAGGGGTACGACCCGGAGGATTTCGAGGGCCTTCCGGTTCCCGTGCCGGGGAAGCGGGAGGAACGGCCCATGACGATCGCCTATGCCGGGGTGTTCTGGGAGGACCGCAGGCCGGACCAGCTCCTGCACGCCCTGGCCGGCATCCTGAAGGAACGGCCGGGTCTGCGGGGACGGATACGGGCGGTCTTCCTGGGGACCGTCCGGGAGGAGCATACCCGCCTGATGCAGCGGCTCGGCCTGGGAGATGTGGTGGAGGTGACCGGCTACGTGCCCCACCGGGAGTGCATTTCCCGGCTCCGGAAGGCGGACCTGCTCTGGCTGGTGGTGGGCGATGAGTTCAGCTCTCCCGGGAAGCTCTACGAGTACATCGGGGCCGGCAGATCCATCCTCGGATCGGCACCCGAAGGATTCGTGCGCCAGACGGTCCTGGAAGCCGGGGGCAAGGTGGTGGAGCCGGGGAGTGTGCCCCAGATGAGAGCGGCGCTTCTGGAGGCCCTCGCCCGCTACGAGCGGGGGGAGCTTCCGGTTCCTGCTCCCGGGTTCAGGGGGAGGTTCGACCGCAGGAAGCTGACGGGAGACCTGGTCAGGATCTTTAACGGGCTGTTTGACCCTTCGGCATGAGAATCCTTGTCCTGGGTTCGGGAGGGCGGGAGCATGCTCTCGTCTGGAAGCTGGGCCGGAGTCCGCAGGTGGAGCGGGTTCTGGCGGCTCCCGGAAACCCCGGCATCGGGGAAACGGCCCTGTGCCTCCCGGTGCCTCTTTCGGACAGGGAGGGTGTGCGCGCTGCGGCCCTCCGCCACGCCGTGGACCTGGTGGTCGTGGGACCCGAGCAGCCGCTGGCCGAGGGTCTCTCCGACTTCCTGCGGGCAGCGGGCCTGAAGGTGTTCGGGCCGGACCGCCTTGCCGCCCGCCTCGAATGGAGCAAGGCCTTCGCAAAGGAGTTCATGGCCCGGCACCGGATTCCCACATCCGGGTACAGGACCTTCGAGGCCGGCGGTCTGGAGGAGGCCCTGCGGTACCTGCGCCGGGCCGCCCTGCCGGTGGTCCTGAAGGCGGACGGCCTGGCCTCGGGCAAAGGGGTGTCCGTGTGTATGGACACGGGGGAGGCGGAACGGGCCCTCCGTGCAATGATGGAACAGCGGGTGTTCGGAGAGGCGGGGGACCGGGTGCTGGTGGAGGAGTATCTGGAGGGAACGGAGGCATCCCTCCTCGCCGTCTGCGACGGCGAACGGGCTGTCTGCCTTGCGTCCGCCCAGGACCACAAGCGCGCCGCGGACGGCGACCGCGGGCCGAACACGGGCGGGATGGGGGCGTTTGCCCCGTCTCCCGGCCTGACGGGTCCCATGATGGAAACAGTCCGGCGGGACATCCTGGAGCCTACGCTGGGGGGAATGGCGCGGGAGGGCCACCCCTTTGTCGGCTGTCTCTACATCGGCCTGATGCTGACCACGCGGGGCCCCCGTGTGGTGGAATACAACTGCCGCTTCGGAGATCCCGAAACCCAGGTTGTCCTCCCTCTTCTGGAGACGGACCTTGCGGAGCTTCTCATGGCGGCCTCCTCCGGTTGTCTGGACCGGCTCCGCCTTCCCCCTGCCCTGCCGGTTTCCGGTTCCGCCGTGTGCGTTGTGCTCTGCTCCGCGGGGTACCCTGGACAGGTGGCCGCCGAGGAGCCGATACAGGGGCTGGACCTGCTCGCGCATACACCCGGTGTGGTGGTCTTTCATGGCGGTACGAGGGCTTCTCGAGACGGGGTTCTCGCCGCTGGAGGGAGGGTGCTGGGAATCACGGCCTACGACCTTCACGGGGGGATCCCCGAGGTCCGGAAGGCCGCCTATGATGCTGTGGGACGGGTCCACTTCCGAGGAATGCACTTCCGGAAGGACATCGCAGGGCGACCCCTTCCCCCCGAACCCGGGGCGGCGTGACACGGCGGGCCGTGACGGCGGTGCTGGGAGCGGCTCTTGCCGTCCGGCTTGCCGCTCTTCCGTGGATTGCCGCGGAAGGGGCGACAAGCGACGAGCGGGAGTATCTGTTCATTGCCGGGAACATCCTCCGGGGTGAGGGCTTCCTGGACTCCAACGGGGAGCGCTCCATGCGATCCCCCCTCCTTCCTTTCCTGCTTGCCCCCCTCTCGGTCTCGGGCACCCTGCCGGCCCGGCTGGTGAATATTGCGGCCGGTTGCGGTGTGGTGCTTCTCACTTTCTGCCTGGCGCGGAGACTCCTCGGGGATCCGCTCCCTGCCCTGGGGGCGGCCCTCCTGACCGCCCTCTCTCCCGGGATGGTGGTATACTCCTCCGTTCTGCAGACGGAGTCCGTCTACATGCTGTTCCTCCTGGGGGGGATCCTGGCCGCATGCAGGGCCGTGGAGGAGGGTTCCACGGCGGCGGGGGTGGTCGCGGGATGTCTGGGGGGTCTGGCTGCCCTGACCCGGGCCGTGTATGCCGGCTACTTCCCGTTCCTTGCGGTGTGTATCGCGCTGAAGCTCAGGCGCTCCGCGCCGGCGTGGGCCTCCGTTCTGGCCTTCTGTCTGGTCACGGCTCCCTGGATTGTCCGTAACTACGCGGTGCACGGGACGCTGGTTCCCATCTCCTCCTGGGGAGGGCATTCCCTTCTGATCGGAAACAACCCCTACGCCACAGGCACCTGGAGCACCAGGCCCGGGTTTCAGGTCTGGTTCAAAGAGCAGGCCCTCCGCCGCGGCGTCACCTCCCCCGACCTCCTCTCCGAAGTGGAACGGGGGAACCTTGCTGCTCGCGTCGGAATGGACTATATTGTCTCATTCCCGGCGCAGGCCGTGGCGGGGGCGATCCGGAAGCTCCATATATTCTGGGTGTATCCGGTGGCCCATCGGGACGACGCGGTGCCGCTCCAGGCGGCGGCCGTGGCCGCAGATTACTGCCTGTACGCGTGTGCCATCGCGGGGTGGGCCGCCCTCTGGCGGCGCCGGCACGCGTTTGTGCCGGTGGCGGGGGCCGTCCTGTTCTTCTCGCTTGCGGCGGCGGCTCTCCACGCGGAATCCCGCTACCGGCTCCCGCTGGTCCCTCTGGTC
>JBAVEL010000124.1:0-25871 GCA_049587715.1 Bacteroidota bacterium | reverse complement strand
GACAAGCGCCCTCAGTTCCATCATCGATGCGCACGAGCCGGAAGAGATCGAGCGCATCCTGGACCAGATTCCCGATCCGCTGGGGACCTTCTACCGGTTCTCCCTTGCCCACTCCATCCTGCGAAGGGTTGACAAGCATGAAGCACATTAGAATAGACCCGATCACGCGGCTCGAAGGACACGGGAAGATTGACATCTTCCTGAACGACGATGGGGAGGTGGCCGACACCTACTTCCAGATCCCCGAGCTGCGCGGCTTCGAGCAGTTCTGCGTCGGACGCCCGGTGGAGGAGATGCCCCGCATCACCACCCGTATCTGCGGCGTCTGTCCCGAGGCACACCACATGGCCGCCGTGAAGGCATGCGACGCTGTGTTCAAGGTGGAGGTCCCTCCCACCGGGAAGAAGCTCCGCCAGCTCCTGTACAACGTGTTCTTTGCGGGAGACCATACCACACACTTCTACGCGCTGGGAGGGCCCGACTTCGTGGTGGGCCCCGACGCGCCTCCGGCGGAGCGCAATATCCTGGGCGTCATCAGGAAGGTGGGTCTGGAGGTGGGGGGAAAGGTCATCGAGATGCGGAAGCGCACCCAGGAGGTCATCAAGCTCATCGGGGGAAAGCAGACGCATCAGGTCACCGCCCTTCCGGGAGGCATCAGCAAGGGCATCACGGAGGAGGAGCGAAAGACGGTGGAGGCGCACTGCCTCTGGTGCGTCGAGTTTGCGAAGTTCACGCAGAAGGTGTTCGAGGATATCGTCCTGAAGAACAAGGCCTACGTGGACCTCATCCTCTCCGATGCATACTCCATGAAGATCTACTCGATGGGTCTTGTGGACGAGAAGAACAGGGTGAATTTCTACGACGGGAAGGTGCGGGTCCGGGGACCGGACGGGAAGGAGCTTGTCACCTACGCCCCCTCCGAATACCTGGACAACGTGGCCGAACACGTGGAGCCCTGGACCTACCTCAAGTTCCCCTTTCTGAAGAAGGTGGGCTGGAAGGGTTTCGTGGATGGGAAGGAGAGCGGGGTCTACCACGCCACCCCCCTCTCACGGCTGAATGCCGCCGACGGCATGCCGACCCCTCTCGCCCAGGCGGAGTATGAAAAGATGTTCTCGGTCCTGGGAGGCAAGCCCGTCCATGCCATGCTGGCCATGCACTGGGCCCGGGTCATCGAGATGCTGAGCGCGGCCGAGATGGCCCTGGACCTGGTCCGGGATCCGGACATCACCGGGACGCACTTCCGGAACATCCCCACCGAGAAGCCCTCCGAGGGTGTGGGGATCGTGGAGGCGCCGCGGGGAACGCTTACCCATCACTATGTAACCGACGAGAAGGGGATTCTGACGAAGGTGAATCTCATCGTCGGAACCACCAACAACTACGCGCCCATCTCCATGTCCATCAATCGGGCGGCCCGGGGAGTGATCCGGAAGGGGCAGGAAATCACCGAGGGAACCCTCAACAGGATCGAGATGGCGTTCCGGTCCTACGACCCCTGCTTCGGCTGCGCGACGCATGCCTTCACGGGCAGGTCTCCCCTTGTGCTCCGGGTCTTCGACGCATCCGGATCCCTGGTGCACACCTGGGACAGGCGCTGAGGGGCAGCGCCGACGCCCCCCCCGTCGTGACGCGACTGCGCCCCCGCCTTGGGCGGGGGCGCAGTCGTTTCGTGCCCGGGGATTTCCCCCTGCCGGCCGGCCTCAGGCGGCGAGCGCCTCGGCCGCCACCTTGGAGAGCTCCTCGGGTGTGAACGGCTTGGGAACGAAATTCACAGCCCCCATCCTGGTCGCATCGATGGCGTCCTGGATGGACGCATACCCGCTCACCATCACCACGGGCAGATCCGGGTGGCGGCGGCGGATGGCCTCCAGGATCTCCAGACCCGAGCGCTTGGGCATCTTGAGATCCAGGATCACGAGGTCGTACCTATTCAGCTTCATCTTCTGCAACGCCACGTCCACGTCGAAGGCCTCCTCCACGTTGCAGCTCTGTTTGGCGAGGATCCGGCGCACACTGTGGCACACGATCGGCTCGTCGTCCACGACCAGAACGGAGTGCCGGGCGGCGGCATTCCTGCCGAAGAGGGCGGCCCGGGGCACGTCGGAGCGATCCAGGCACATGAGGTAGTCGGCACCGGTGATCTTCTCCACCTCGGCCGACGGGAACGGAAGATCCGCGTCCAGGAGGTCCCGGGACGGGCGGCCCGCCCGGGCGGGGGACTTGGCGGCACGCTCCCGCTCCTTCTTCGCAATCGGGCACTCCCCGACACACTCCCGACCTTCGGTCGCCACACGACGGCAGTCCCGCTGCCCCGTATGACAGTAGAGCTTGTCGGCCACCTTCTTGGCCAGGGGGACGTCGCTGTGGGTCAGGGCATCCACATACGCGCGGGACGTGGCCTTCTCCACCTCTGCGGTCTTGAAGGGCATGTCCACATCCATCAGCTCGTCCTCGGAGGGAGCCGGGGGAGGAGGAGCGGTCCGGGCCATGGCCTGCCTCTGCCTGCGATCCTGCAGCGCCTTCTCCGTCACAACCGACAGCTCCTCCGGGGTGAAGGGCTTGGGGACATACCCCGCGGCTCCCAGCTTCACCGCCTTGACGGCCGTCTCGATGGAGGCGTACCCGGTGATCATGACGACGTCCAGCTCGGGATAGTGCTCCCGGATGATCTGGAGGAGCTCCATCCCGCTGGTGTTGGGCATCATCAGGTCGGTGATCACCAGATCGAACGCTGACTGCTTGATCTCCTTCACGGCCTCGTCCGCAGACTGGACGTCCGTGACGGCGTATCCCTGCCGGTTCAGAATCCTCCTCACGCTGCGGCACACGTTCTCCTCATCGTCCACCACCAGGATCTTCTGGGTCACCATGTTGTGCGTTCCTTTCTTCGGGATGAATGGCTGTCTCTTCTGCACGGGAGAGGTGCAACAGACGTGCCATTTCCCCGATGAGCGGGGCCGCCGTGGCGCAACTGCTTGGGATTGAACGCGTTAGGACCGCGGGAGAGGAAACCGGGGCGGGGATGGCGGGAAGAGCGGTATTGCCGAAATCCGGCGAAAACCGAAGCCGGAAGGTCCCCGCCCGCCCGGAAAAAATATGCAGGTGCACATCTCCATTATGCGGGGCCCTCCCCGCGCCGGATCCCGTGCCTCCGCATCAGAGCCTGGAAATTGGACCTCTGCATGCTCACACACCGGGCGGCCTCGGAGATATTCCCGCCCGCGCGGGCCAGGGCCTCGATGACAAACCGCTTCTCCAGCTCCTGCACCGACGCCTCCCTGATCTGCTGCTTCAATCGCTTCAGCTCCTCGCTGTTGGAGGGGATGGAGGACCGGGCCATGGTCTCGGCGCGAAACAGAGCCGCCGCCACATGCACCGCCTCGATGCGATCACCCTCCACCAGGATCATGAGCCGCTCCATCACATGCTCCAGCTCCCGCACGTTTCCCGGCCAGTCGTAGTGCGTCAGGGCGTCCATCGCCTCGCTCTGAATGGCCGGGCGCGGCCGCCCCAGGGCATCGCAGCACTTCTTCAGGAAGTGAAGGGCCAGGTCCGGCACGTCTTCCGGACGCTCCCGGAGCGAGGGAAGCTTGATGGGAAAAACGTTCAGCCGGTAGTAGAGATCCTCCCGGAATGTCCCCTCCTGCACCAGCTGCTTCAGGTTCTTGTTGGTGGCAAACATCAGGCGCACGTCCACCTTCCGGACGGTCGTACTCCCGACGGGCATGAATTCCTTCTCCTGCAGAACCCTCAGGAGGGGGGCCTGCGTCTCGGGCAGGAGATTCCCGATCTCATCCAGAAAGATGGTCCCGTGGTTGGCCACTTCGAACAGGCCCGGTTTGTCTCCCGTGGCGCCGGTAAAGGCCCCCTTCACGTGGCCGAACAACTCGCTTTCCAGCAGGGTGCTGGAGAGGGTGGACACATCCACGGCCACGAAACGCTCCTTCCGGCGCCTGCTTTCCATGTGAATGGCCCGGGCCGTCAGGTCCTTGCCGGTGCCGCTCTCCCCTACCAGCAGGACCGTGCAGTCGGTGGGGGCCACCTTGCGGATCAGGCGGTACACCTCGCACATCCGCGGGCTCTTCCCGATCAGCCCCTCGAAACCGGACTCCTCATCGTAGGCCGTATCCCCGATCCCCATGACGGTGCGGCGGCGCTTCTCCAGCGCCCGCTCCAGGACTCCCAGCAGCTCCCCCGCGGTGAACGGTTTGGGAAGGTAGTCAAAAGCCCCGGACCGCATCGTTTCCACGGCGGAGGCGACGGTGGCATACCCCGTGATCACGACCACCACCGTGGATGGATACCGCTGCCGGACCGTGGCCACCACCTCCATCCCTCCCACATCCATCATCTTGAGGTCCGTGAAGACCACGTCGAAGGCGGATTCCGCCAGAATATCCAGCGCCTGCCTCCCCGAGGTGGCATAGACCACCTCATGCCCCGCGCGCTTGAACACCTTCTCGCAGCTCCGGCAGATGACCAGCTCGTCATCCACCACCAGGATCCGCGCGGCCCGGTTCATTTGCCCTCCCCCTCCGCGGACCGTGCGGGGAGCTGGATGATGAATGTGGAACCGCGCCCCACCGTGCTTTCCACCCGGATCGTCCCGCCGTGCTGTTCCACGATCCCGTAGCTGATGGAGAGCCCCAGTCCGGTCCCCTGTTCCTTCGTCGTGAAGAACGGGTCGAAGATGCGCGACCGGTTCTCCTCGGGTATCCCCGGACCAGTGTCGGAGAAGGAGACGGTCACGAATCCCTCTTCCTGCGAGGGAGCCGAGGCAATCTGCAGGTGTCCCCCCTTCTGCATGGCATCGGCCGCGTTCAGGATGATGTTGATAAACACCTGCTGAATCTGGTCGGTGTCGGCCAGGATGTCGGGAAGATCCGGGGCCAGCCGTTTCTCGATCTCGATGTTGCGGAAAGAGGTCTGGTTCCGGACAAGCATGATGATGTTCTCCACCAGCACGTTCACGTTCGTGAGGCGTTTCTGGGGCTTGGTCTGCTTGGCAAAGTCCAGAAGCCTCTTCACAATCTCCCTGCAGCGGATCGTTTCCCGGACGATCACCTCCACGTCCTCGCGGCGCGGATCTTCCGGACCCAGGTCCTCCAGAAGGAGGCTGCTGTTCGTCAGAATGCCGGTCAGGGGATTGTTGATCTCGTGCGCCACCCCGGCAGCCAGCTTGCCCAGAGAAGCCAGCTTCTCGGAGCGGAAGAGCTGGGAGTGGATGGCCTTGATCTGGTCTGTGCGCTCCTGGACCTTCTTCTCCAGGGTGTTTCCCCATTCCTCGATTGCCTCGTTCTCCTTCTGGAGATTCCGGGCCATCTGACTGATGGACCGGGCAAGCTGCTGGATCTCCTCGGGGGCATCCACCACCACCTCGTGCGCGTAATCCCCCTCGGCGATCTTCCCCGCCACATCCTCCAGGATACGGAGGGGCCGGGAAATGCGGCGCGCCCGGTAGACGGCCACCCCCACGACCAGAACCACGCCGCCCAGGGCGATGCCGAAGAAGAGAAAGAGGGTGTTCCAGAGAACGTCCACGAAGGGTTGCTGGAGGGCACCCGCGTACAGAATGCCCACAACCGTCCCGTCCACGTCCCGGATCGGCTCATATGCCGAGATGTACCACGCGTTCACGACAAACGCTTCTCCCACCCACCGCGCGCCCCGGCCCAGGACCTGATCGTACACCTCCTCCGAAACGAGGGTGGAGACGGCGCGGGACCCGTCCGCGTTCTTCACGTTGGTGGAGATCCTGAGGTCCCGCTGGAAGATCGTGGCAGTTCCGAGTTCCTGACCTTTGTAGACGCCCTTCTCGTGGACGATTTCCTTGATCTTGTCCACCAGCTCGTAGTTCCGGTTCAGAAGCACCCCCCCCACCAGCACTCCCAGGAGCGAGCCCTGACCGTCCAGGACGGGCACGGCCGCTTTCAGAACCATCCCCGAGGTTTCCACCGTGTCGGGGCGGGGTTTTGCCTTGGGCGTCGGGGTGATGGCCATACGCGCCTGGGCAGCCAGAGCCGGATCCTCTCCCTCGAGAAATTCCCCCGGCACGATGTCCGTCCCGGCCACGGTCCTGCGGGTCCGGACGGCCCTCCGGACAAACCGGTCCTCGCGCAGCGCCTGGGGGGAAACGACCCGGGCCCTTCCCCTGCTCACGAGTCTCCCTTCGGCATCCACCGCCAGCAGCATGTCCAGATGCTCCCGCTCGCGTGTCCGTGCAAGATCCTCGTCCAGGAACGCGCGGTCCCCCCGCGCCAGGGCGGTCACAACGAGACTGCGGGCCGCCGTGAGCCGGATGATGCCCTCGATGGAGGCCACCTTGTTCTTGTAGATCTCCCGCGCGGAATTGATGTCGGAGATGGCCTTGGCCTCCGCGTTGCTGATGATCTGGTCATAGATCAGCTTCATTCCCACAAGGGCCGTGATCCCTGCAGGCACCAGGATCACGACCGCAAACGAGAGGATGAGCTGGGCCTGGATGCTGTGTATGGACGGACGTCTCATCTCGGGACACAATATGCGGAAATCACGGGCAAGAAGCACCCCCTCCCCGGTGCGGCCTGCCTCCGGGGAATGTGCATGGGAGTCCTCCACAAGATCCAGCGCGGAACCCTGCAGTGGGTTCTGTTGTGCGCCATCGGAGGAAGGGAGAAACGAAACAGCCCTGTGGGGTTTCTCAGCAGAGGGAGGGAGCGCGATCCTCTTTCCCGATGGGCCGAAGGCCGCAGGGAGCGGCACGGATGTTGCAAATCATATGCGGAGGGGGGTGGTCTCCGATCCACCGCTCACTGAACGGGAAAGGACCCTGCCCGGTGCACATTCTCATCATGCAGGTCCAGGACGTGACGCCCCTGAACCTGACCAATGTCTTGCTTGGAGCCGCCGTGGCGGCCTGTCTGCTGCTGGCCGGCGCGGCGCTCCTCGTTGAACTGGGGGCCCGGCGCCGCAGACGGAGGGAGTCGGCCTCTGTTCCCCCCGGCGCCCGGCTGGGCATCACCATGCAGGACGGGGGAACCCCGCTCGGGAAGAAGCCCCGCTCCTGAGGCCGCACGGCTTCTGTGCGACAGGGCGCCTCCCCCGACGCGCGGGGGGAAAGACGTCTCTATGCCGCCGCCGTTGCCGGCTTCTCCCCCGGCGCTAATGGAGGACTCCCGCCGGGGGCCTCATGCGCTTCCTCTCCGAACACCTTGAAGTACCGCGCCAGGACTGAGAACGCCGTGAACCCGAATGCCGCCAGGCCGAGCGTCACGGAAACCTCCTGCCACGAGGGAATGTAGGTGCCTCCGGGCCACTGCTCCATGCTGGTGATGGCGGTGTTGAGCCGGTGCGCCACGAAACCCAGCAGCACAAGGCAGGAGGAGTAGAAGAGCCCCGACCTGCTCATCCGCACCTTCCGGAACACCAGCAGGAGGAAGGGGGTCACAACCCCCAGCACAAGCTCTCCCCAGAAGAGAAGACTCTGGTAGCTCACCTGGAATGCGTGGTGCAGGGCATCACGGCTGATGAGATCCTGGATCCGGACGGTGAAGTAGAGGGCCAGCACCACGACGATCACCCGCGCAAGATCCACCAGCAGCCCCATCTCCACCTCTCTGTCGAACGCCCGCGAGGAGAGAAAGGACTCGAAGATGGTCATGGCCAGTCCCGCGGCCACGCAGGAAATGAAGAAGAGGAAGGGAATGATGTTGGAATACCAGAGGGGGTGCATCCGCCCGGGGATGATCAGGAACAGGGAACCCAGCGACGACTGATGCAGGGTGGAGAGGATCACTCCCACCACGACCAGCGGGATCGTGATCGCCTTGATCACCCTGAGGGGGCGGGTGAGGTTGAACCGCTCCAGCACGACCGGGCTGAACTCGAGGGCCAGAACCGTCGTGTAGAGCATCACACACCAGGCCACCTCGAACATGACGGAACGGGGGTTCCAGTAGATGATCGCATGCCAGATGGCCCACGGACGGCCGAGATCGCACATCAGCCCGGCAATCACCAGCAGGTACCCCAGGAATGCCGTCAGGATGGTCGGCCTGAGGATCGGTCTGAAGCGCTCCAGGTTGAAGAGATACACCGTCGCAGCCACGCTGAAGCCGCCTGCCGCCAGTCCCACGCCCACGAGGATGTCGAATCCTATCCACAGCCCCCAGGGGAAGGTGTCCTGCATGTTTGTGGTCGCCCCGAGGCCCCGCGTGAACCTGTCCACAGCCGCCACGATACCCGCTGTCATGAGCACCGCGGCCGTGATTTTCCAGAACGTGGGACGGAGCGCACCGGAGAAGCCCGCCGACTTCATGGCCTCCCCTCCCGGCTCGTATCCCCCTCCATGTGCCCGGCCCGTTCCCCGGCCTCAAACCGGGCGACTTCCGCCCGCCGGGATGTGATCCAGTGAATCCCGAAGAGCACCACCCCGGCCGCAACGGTGTATTTGGGTATCTGCGAGAGAACGGCCCAGGAGAGGCGCGGGATGGGCTCGCCGGGGATGTTCATGGGGAAGCCCAGACGCTCGAAGGGAATGCCCGAGATGAAGAGCACCGAGGTTCCCCCTGCTTCACGGAGTCCGTAGATGTGGTCCACGTACCCTTGCGGGTTCTCCGCGATTCTCCGTCGGGCCTCGCGCACGAGATCATCCCGTGTGCCGAACACCGTGGCTTCCACCGGACAGGCCGCGGCGCACGAGGGTGAGCCACCCGCCGCCACGAGCTCGGAGCACATGCGGCATTTCTGGACACGGGGGGAGAGCGCGTCCCACTCGTAGCGGGGGATGCCGAACGGACATGCCTGCATGCAGTACCGGCACCCGATGCACTTGGATTCATCGTAGAGCACCGCCCCCGTTTCCGTTTTCGTGAATGCCCCCACCAGGCACGCCGAGACGCAGGTGGGCTCGGCACAGTGCATGCATAACCTCCGGACGAAGATCTCCCCGTCATTGTAGCTGTCGAGGGATGTGTAGCGGGTGTGCGAGAGCGGGTTCACCGCCTCCGAGGGCTCGGGAAGCCCGTTTGTAGCGGCACAGGCCCGCCCGCACTCACCGCACCCCACACACCGGGAAATGTCCACCAGGAGTCCCATGGAACGGACCATTCCTCAGCTCCTCCCCTCCGTCCCTTCTCCGGCCCGCGCACGGGGCCGGGCCGCCAGCGTTTCCTCGAAAGACTTCCAGATCTCGGGGCCGAAGTCCCGGAGGATCCCCTCGGAGGGAAGGCCCCCGTCCTGTATTGCCACCAGAGCCGGGGCCGGTTCCGTCCCGGCCAGAAGCCCGATGATCCTGTCTGTTTCCTCTCTCAACCAGGCCGCCGCAGCCCGTCCATGGACCACCGCCCGGCCATCCTCCCATCGGCCCCTCATCCTGATGAGCCATCCCTCTCCGTAGGGGTCCCTCCGGATGAGGGCAGGGTCCTCCTGGACGGAGCCGTTTGTCTCGAGCACCTCCCCCTGAAGGGGAAGGGCGAGGGAGATTGTTTTCTCCCCGGTCCCCAGCCTGACGGGCCGGACATCTCCGTGAAGAATATCTCCCGGGCGCGGGAGGGCCACGGCCGACGGAGAGCCCACCAGCCGGCCCAGGAAATCATCCACCCCCAGGGTGGAGACCCCCGAAGCGGGATCGAAGCGGACCCAGGTGTGATTCCAGGCCAATCGTACATCAGCCGGAAGCCGAAAGCCGGCATCGGCGGCGAGCCGCGGCCGGGCAACCTGCCCGCCGGGTACCGGTTGCGTTTGCCTGCGCCTGCTCTCGACAACGCGATCGGCTGCCAGAAAAAGGATGAGGGTAAGAAGAATCAACAGAACAGTCATAGGAAAACTCCCTTGGGGTGTGTGCGTGTCAGAATCTCGTGTGTCCCTGCCCGCCGGGGCCCGACAGGAAAAGCTCCTCCTCCACGGCCTCCCACTCGGCATCCGTGCACCGATCCGCCAGACCGCGGATCATGACGCCTCCGTCCTGGTACATGAGAGCCGGCGTGCCCGAGAAAATGCGGGCCAACTGTGCCTTGCTCGCATCCAGGTACTCCCTGGCCGCCGCTCCCGTGAGCAGATTCCTCAACTCGAGCCCCAGCCGCGCCGGCCTTACCCGCACAAGCCACCCATCCCCGTACGGCGAATCGTTCACCATGGAAGGGTTTCCAGAAAGCATTTCGTTCTTCTGAATCACCCTTCCCGTCACGGGACTCACGAGTCTCAGGCTTCGCTTCCCCCGCCGCAAGGTGAAGGCCCCCTCTCCCTGCCTCACCTTTCCCAGGAGGCGGGGGAGTTCCACGCCCTCCACGCTCCCGATCACTGTCTGTGTGAAGTCATCCACTCCCACAAGCACATCCCCGTCTTCCGTCTGACGGGTCCATGTGTGACCCGGATGCACATATCGCCTGACAAGAACCGGTTGCTCCGCCGGCTTTGCCTTTCTCTGCCTGATGGCCCCCACCAGGACCAGGGCGAGTACCGTCGTGAGAGCGAGGATGATAGACATGACTGGTGCCTTTCTGCTGAGGATGCAAACACGAATTGTTCCTTGGTCTTCTCCTGCCACATCATACTGCTGCAAGTCCGCTGCCAGGGATTCCATTTGAATCGGCAGGCAGTCGTACCGGACGCTAACCCACACAATGAAACTCAATTACGGGGCATGCCGGTGATGGTGAAAAAGGCAACGTAGCCGCTCACCCAAACGAGTAATGTTTAGTTTTTCAACATCGCCCTACATGCCCCCTCCCCAATACCTAGAAAACAGTCTCCCAGATATGAAAACGCATCAAAACGACGGCGTTGAGAAACCCAACGGAACTTGTTGGACTTTTCATCACATGGCCTCCGAGCCTTCATTTCCGGGCTGCAGACGAATGACCCGTTCCCTCCCGAGCCCGAAGCACCCCACCCTCCCGTGTCCTCCACTTGATGAATGGGGGCGGGATCATATCCGTGGCCGGCCTCGTCCGAATCCGGCCAATCGCCTGCGGCCTCCACCCCTGCCCCGAGGCGGGCGCCATCCTGGCACGCGGTTTTCATGCGGAGAGGAACATCCGTGCGGGAGGGTCCTGCGCCTGAAGCCGGGGAACCCGGAGACGGGGAAGTCGGCACACTCATGCGGGAGGATCGGGGTGCCGCGACCCGGATCGTGAGAAGAACCTCAAGCAGAGAGTCGAGTCGGAACCATGTGCGAACATCGCGGCGCGGAGGCGGCCCTCGGGATCTCAACTTGCTTCTTCCGGGCGAACTTCCTACCATTCTGTGAGCAGCGCTGCAATTCCTCAAGCTTCTCGCCGTTCTTCCTCAACCGACAATCTCCACCTTTTGGCTCTTGAACTAAATCAAGCACAAAGGAAGCGATACAATGTCCACCCAGAGCGGCATCCCCAAAACAGAGACGAGTTTCTTCGGAGACGTCGAGCGCAATTTCGACAAAGCGGCCTCTCACCTGAAACACCCGAAGGGCCTGCTCGACCAGATCAGGGTCTGCAACAGCGTGTACCACTTCCAGTTCCCCGTCCATACGGAAGAGGGATACGAGGTCGTGGACGCCTGGCGTGTGGAGCACAGCCAGCACAAGCTCCCCACCAAGGGAGGGATCCGCTACAGCGAAGACGTGACCGAAGATGAGGTGATGGCCCTGGCCGCCCTCATGACCTATAAGTGCGCCGTGGTGGATGTGCCTTTCGGGGGCGCCAAGGGAGGGATCCGCATCAATCCCAAGCATTACTCTGAGGAGGAACTCCAGCGGATCACACGACGATACACTGCCGAGCTCACCAAGAAGCACTTCATCGGCCCCGGTATCGACGTGCCCGCCCCTGACTACGGCACGGGTCCCCGGGAGATGGCCTGGATCGCGGACACCTTCCAGGCGCTGAATCCAGGAATGATTGACGCCATGGGCTGCGTCACGGGCAAGCCCATCAGCCAGGGAGGCATCCGGGGACGGACCGAGGCCACCGGACGCGGTGTCTTCTATGCCACGCGGGAAGCCTGCCGGGTGGCCGAGGACATGAAGGCCCTGGGGCTGACACCCGGACTGGATGGAAAGAGGGTCGCCGTGCAGGGACTCGGGAACGTAGGGTACTACGCGGCCAGGTTCCTCCAGCAAGCCGGCTGCCTGATCGTGGGAATCGGGGAATACGAGGGTGCCATCGCCAATCCCGCAGGGCTGGACGTGGAAGCTGTGTTCCAGCACCGGAAGAACACGCGCTCCATCCTGAACTTCCCGGGCGCGCACAATCTGGCGCGGACTCAGGACGTTCTGGAGCTGGATTGCGACATCCTGGTTCCGGCGGCGCTGGAGAAGCAGATCACCGCCGGGAATGCCCCCGCCATCAAGGCCCGGATCATCTCCGAAGGCGCCAACGGCCCCACCACACCCGAGGCCGAGGTCATCCTCCTGAAAAAGGGGGTCATGGTTCTGCCCGACATGTATGCCAATGCAGGCGGCGTCACCGTCTCGTATTTCGAGTGGCTGAAGAACCTGCAGCATGTGCGGATGGGCCGCATGGCGAAGAGGTTCACCGAAAACTCCTACGTCCAGCTCATCGCCGCCCTCGAAGACGCCACGGGCAAACTTCTGAGCGAGACGGAGAAGCACAAGATCACCCGGGGCCCCGACGAGTACGCCCTGGTGAATTCGGGTCTGGAAGACACCATGATCGGCGCCTATCACGGCATTCGGGAGGTCTGGAAGCAGCACAAGGGGACGGACCTCCGGACAGCCGCCTTCATCGGCGCGATCGACAAGATCGCCCGTTCGTATATGGAGATGGGCATCTTCCCGTAGGAGGGAGGCAAGGTATGGACCTCAGGAGCATCATCCCCCTTATCGACAAGCACAAGAACAGGCGCGGAAGCCTTATCCTGGTTCTCGAAGAGATTCAGGCCCGGTTCGGTTATCTCCCCGAAGAGGCACTCCGCCTCGTTGCCGAGAAGACATCCAGGGACATTGCGGAGCTGTACGGAGTAGCCACTTTCTACCGGGCGTTCAGGCTGAAGCCCCGGGGAAGGCACATTGCTGCCGTGTGCCTGGGAACGGCCTGTCACGTCCGCGGGGGGCAAGCCGTGGCGGAGGATTTCCAGAAGGTGCTCGGGGTGCCGGGAGACGGCTCCACGACGAAGGACGGCCTCTTCACCCTGGAGACTGTCCGGTGCCTGGGAGCCTGCGCGCTTGCGCCCGTCGTGGTCGTGGACGGCCACTATTTCCCACACGTTGCCCCGGGTGGAGCAACCGGAATTGTCGAAAGGACCCGGGCAGGCCTTGACCGCGTGGACATCGGGGATGAGCGGATCTTCCCTCTTGAGGTGAACTGCCCTCGGTGCAACCACAGTCTCATGGATCAGCAGCACCTGATCGACGGCTATCCCTCGATCCGGCTGACCGCCTCGTACGGGGAAGAGCACGGGTGGCTGCGTCTTTCGTCACTCTACGGGAGCTACTCACTGGAATCGGGCAACGAAATACCACTGGATACCATTGTCAACTTCTTCTGTCCGCACTGCCATACGGAGTTGATCGGAGCATGGAACTGCGTTGTCTGCGACGCCCCGATGGTCCCCATGATCGTCCGCGGTGGCGGCATGGTCCAGCTCTGTTCACGCCGGGGCTGCAAGAGCCACATGCTGGATCTGGAGGCTCAGAGTGCCTGATATCGGTCAGTCGATGAGGAGGTTCTGCCCCCGCCATGTATAGGATTCGATCGCTCGACGCGTTCAGGGCTTTTCAGGAACGGGTCACCGCCCAACGGAACCCCGACATCCCGACTTTGATCATCCCCGCGGGGACCTGCGGCCAGGCCAGCGGGGCAAACGATCTGATCAGGGTCGCCAAGCGCGAGATACTGTCCCGCCAGCTCGCCAGCCGCGTGTACCTGAGGGTGACGGGATGCCATGGATACTGCCAGATGGAACCGTCGGTGCTCATCCATCCCGGGGGGACATTCTACCCTCGGATCCGCGCAGGTGACATGGCACGCATCGTTCTGGCGACATCCGAACGCACGGTCGTGGAGGATCTTCTCTCTCGGAACCCTGCCACAGGCGGGCCGGTCGAGCGCCAGGCCGACATCCCCTTCTTCCGGGACCAGCAGAGGGCGATCCTGGCCCGCAACGAGCTGGTGGATCCGATCAGAATCCTGAACTATGTCGAGGCAGGAGGATACTCCTCGCTCGTGAAGGTCCTGGGCCGGGGAGATCCGGCGGCTGTTGTGGAAGAGGTCAAGCTCTCCGGACTCAGGGGACGGGGCGGGGCGGGATTTCCGACGGGGGTGAAGTGGGGACTTCTTGCGGGACAGAAAGGCAGCGGAGGAAAGTTCCTGGTCTGCAACGCGGATGAGGGAGACCCGGGCGCATACATGGATCGGAGCATCCTGGAGGGGAACCCGCACAGCATTCTCGAAGGGATGATCATCGGCGCATACGGAACGGGCGCCACCGCGGGGATCGTGTACATCCGGAACGAGTACCCGCTCGCCATCAAGCACATTACGATCGCCATCCGCCAGGCCCACGAGATGGGGATCCTGGGCCGGAACATCCTCGGGACAGGGTTCTCCTTCGACATTGAGGTCGTCAAGGGGGCCGGGGCGTTTGTCTGCGGAGAGGAAACCGCCCTTATCCATTCGATAGAAGGAAAGATGGGAGATCCGCGTCAGCGCCCTCCCTTCCCGGTGCAGAAGGGCATCGAGGGAAAGCCGACGGCCATCAACAACGTGGAAACCTGGGCCAATATCCCCCTCATCCTGGCGGAAGGAGGCGCGGCCTTCGCACAGGTCGGCGTCCCGCGCAACTCCGGAACGAAGATCTTCAGCCTGGTCGGGAAGGTCCGCAATACGGGACTTGTGGAAATCCCCATGGGAAGGACCATCGGGTCCATCGTGAACGACATCGGCGGGGGTCCGGCAGGCAAGGCCCGGATCAAGGCGGTCCAGACCGGCGGACCCTCGGGCGGATGCATCCCGGCCCGGCTCTTCGACATCCCCATCGACTACGACAGCCTCGTCTCCGCGGGGTCCATCATGGGGTCGGGCGGCATGATCGTGATGGATGAGAACACCTGCATGGTGGATGTTGCCAAGTACTTCATGGGCTTCCTGAAAGACGAATCCTGCGGCAAGTGCTTCACCTGCCGCAAGGGAACACAACGGATGTTTGAGATTCTGGAGGATATCGCCGGCGGCAGGGGAACCGAAGAGCACATCGAGCTCCTCCGGGAACTGGCGGAAGCCGTCAAGGATACGTCGATGTGCGGACTTGGACAATCGGCTCCCAATCCCGTCCTCAGCACCCTCCGCTATTTCCTCGAAGAGTATCATCGACACGTCTACGACAAGCGGTGCGACGCGTTTGTGTGCAAGGGACTCGTGGGGGCTCCGTGCGCGGCGGCCTGCCCCATCGGTACGGAGGCATGGCGCTATGTCGCCCACATCCAGCGGGGCGAACTCCAGGAGGCATACGCCGTCATCCGCGAAGCCAATCCGTTTCCTTCCGTCTGCGCAAGGGTCTGTAACCACCCCTGTGAGGACCGCTGTACGGCCGGTCAGCACGGCGGAGATCCGGTGGCCATCCGGGCCCTGAAGAGGTTTGTGACAGACAGGGTCGACCCGGCTTCCTTCACTCCCCGCCACCAGGAGGAGAAACTCCCTGGGATGCCCCCTGTGGCGGTCGTGGGCGCGGGTCCGGCGGGACTGACCGCGGCACATTACCTGTCGCTCAGGGGGCACAGGGTGACAATCTTCGAAGCGGACGGAGAGCCTGGCGGGATGCTCTTCAGCGCCATTCCTTCCTACCGGCTGCCCCACGAAGTGATCAGGAAGGAAATCGCCTCCCTCATGAATCCCAACATCACCCTCCGCTGTGATTCCAAGCTGGGACGGGATGTCACTCTCGACTCGCTTCTGGAAGGAGGATTCGGCGCGGTCTTCGTCGCCATCGGCGCGCACAAGAGTCTCCGCCTGGGGCTGGAAGGCGAGGATCTCCCCGGGGTCTACCCATCCATCCAGCTGCTGAAGGCATTCAATATCCGGGGGGAGATGCTTGCGCGGGGACGCGTCGGCATTATCGGGGGCGGCAACTCGGCTGTGGACGCGGCGCGGGTCGCACTGCGCCAACCCAATGTGGAGGACGTCACGCTGTACTATCGCCGCACGCGGGAAGACATGCCGGCGTTCGAAGAGGAAATCGAAGCCGCACTCCAGGAAGGATTGCACATCGAGACGCTTGTTTCACCCGTCAGGATTCTCTCCCGATCCGGACGCTTCACCGGCATGGAGCTGATCAAGAACGAACGGGGACCGCGGGATGCGAGCGGGCGATACCGACCTCTCCCGGTGCCCG
The DNA here is from genome assembly GCA_049587715.1 of Bacteroidota bacterium. GTDB lineage: Bacteria > Bacteroidota > Ignavibacteria > UBA10030 > UBA6906 > JBAVEL01. The sequence continues at coordinate 9,563 of JBAVEL010000124.1, read as the reverse complement.
GATCGGAGTACGCGGTTTCCCTCGATACACTTGTCGTGGCCATCAGCGAGGGTTCCGACACGGACTGTGTGACGGTGGCGGGAGCGAATCGCCTGGAGGTGGACGATCGGAGGCAAACGATCACGGTGGACCCCGCAACGCTCTGCACAAACAGACCCGGCGTGTTTGCGGGAGGAGACGTCGTTTCGGGCCCCAACACGGTAGTGGATGCCATCGCAGCCGGGAAACGGGCGGCGCTCGTGATCGACCACCATCTGAAGGGCCTGCCCCTCCGCCAGTCCTCGGAGCGGAACGTCCCGAGGACCTACATCCCTCCCGTTGTGCACGCCACTCCCCCGGTCCAGGACGGGCGCCCCGACATCCCGCGGATTGACCTTGATCGACGCAAGAGGGAATTCGCCGAGGTGGAGCAGTCCCTCACCCCGGACGCCGCCGTGCGGGAAGCGGGACGATGCCTTCGCTGTGACCTGGAATTCACGCAGACAGCCCGGACCGAGTCCCCTTCATCAGTGAAGGAGCAGACGGCATGACAACGTTGAAGATCAACAGGCTGACAGCCACGGTCGACGACGGAATGACACTGCTGGAGGCCGCGCGTTTCCTCGGATTCCCCATACCGACACTGTGCCATATGGACGGGCTCACACCCTACGGGGGCTGCCGGCTCTGTGTTGTGGAGATCGGCGAGGGGCCGAGGGCCCGGCTCGTCTCCTCCTGTACGTATCCCGCCGAAGAAGGCCTCCGGGTGAGGACGGCGTCGGCGCGAGTCGTCCGCTCCCGCAAGATGGTCCTCGAACTGTTGCTCGCTTCGTGTCCGCAGTCCAAGGTGATCCAGGACCTCGCCTCCGCCCACGAGGTGCGCCGGCAGAGGTTCCGTCAGGAATACGACACATGCATTCTCTGCGGGTTGTGTGTGCGCATGTGCAAAGAACAAATGTCCTCCGGCGCCCTCGGCTTCCGCGGGCGCGGCGACCACCGGGGCATAGGGACGCCTTTCGACATACGATCGGAGAAGTGCCGCCTGTGTGGAGGATGCATCTACGTGTGCCCCGCCTGTCAGTTGCGCTGCACCTACACCCAGCCGGAGCTCGCCGTGTGCGGCGGGTGTGCGAACCTGAGCCCGCCATGCCTGGACGAGGAAGGGTTCAACGACATGATGTGCTCCATGTCGCCCTGTGTCGCCTGTGAGATCAAGAAAGCCTGATGAAAGGAGAGCCCATGTCACTGTCACGGATCAATGCAACTGCGGCAACCCTGACGAAGAACAGGACGGAACATTCCGTTGTTCCGGCCTCGGGGATGTGCGTCACCTGCGTGGACGGCTGCATCGGGATGTGTGAGATCGGCAAGTCGGCCTACCGCGGGCACGAGGTCATCTACCCCCAGCCCTTCGGCGTGATCACGACCGCGGGGGAAAAGGTCTATCCCGTCGACTATTCGCACTTCAACATCATGGGGACGGCTGTCGGGGCCCACGGCATCGAGGCCGACAGCGACAAGGCCATCTTCCCGAACGTGAACCTGGAAGTGCGTTTCGGCCGTGACGGAGGGCTGAAGTTCCGTTACCCCTGGATCATCCCCGGCATCGGATCCACCGACATCGCCAAGAACAACTGGGAGGGTCTCGCGATCGGGTCGGCTCTCTCCGGAACAGGGCTCACGATCGGCGAGAATGTGGTGGGCATGGACATGGAATCCGTCCTGCAGGGAGGGCACGTGGTGGAGACGGTGGATCTGAAGCGCCGCGTGAGTCTCTTCAAGGACAACATGCGGGACGGATACGGAGCCATTGTCGTTCAAGCCAACGTGGAAGATACGCGCCTCGCCATCCAGGAATACGCCATCCAGAAGCTCGGCGTGGAGTGCGTGGAGCTCAAGTGGGGCCAGGGGGCCAAAGACATCGGCGGAGAGGTGAAGATCCGAAACCTCAAGAAGGCGCAAACTCTCTACCAGCGGGGCTATGTCGTGCTCCCGAACCCGATGGACGAGAACGTGATCAAGGCGTTCGAGCGGGGGGCCTTCAAGGAATTCGAGCGGCACTCCCGGGTGGGCATGGTGAGCGAGGAGTCCTTCGCCCGGAGGGTCGATGAGCTCCGGAAGGCGGGAGCCAGATATGTCTTCCTGAAGACGGGCGCCTACCGCCCGGCGGATCTTGCCCGCGCGGTGAAGTACGCCTCCACATACAAGCTGGACCTCCTCACGGTGGACGGGGCCGGAGGCGGCACGGGCATGAGCCCCTGGCGGATGATGAATGAATGGGGCGTACCTCCAGTGGAGCTGCATTCGCTGCTCTACACATACGTCCATCGCCTCGCCTCCCAGAAGCGGTATGTTCCCGCCCTCGCGGTGGCGGGCGGGTTTACCTTTGAAGACCAGATCTTCAAGGGCCTTGCCCTGGGTGCGCCGTATGTGAGGCTGGTGGGCATGGCGCGCGGGCCCATCGCAGCAGCCATGGTGGGAAAGACCATCGGCAGGGCGATTGACGAGGGACAGCTCCCGGTGTACGTGGAGCGGTTCGGAAGCTCGAAGGACGAGATCTTTGTGACCGCCTCCGCCCTGCGCAGCGAGCTGGGCAACGATGAGTTCGAGCGGCTTCCTGCGGGGGCCATCGGGCTCTACACATACTACGAACGCCTCGCCCAGGGGCTCCGCCAGCTTCTGGCGGGAAGCCGGAAATTCACCCTGGCCGAACTGACGCGGGGGGACATCGCATCCCTCACACGGGACGCCGAGGCCGTCAGCGGCATTCCGTTTGTCATGGACGTGGATCGAGAGGAAGTCGAAGCAATACTCCGCTAAACACCGGTTCTTCGGAAACCGGACCATTTGTCCACCCACCAAGGAGTGCTGTCTATGTCTGACTACGCCGCGAGTCTCATGGCTCAGGTCAGGGCCAAGAACCCCGCCGAGCCGGAGTTCCACCAAGCCGTGCAGGAAGTTGTGGACTCCCTGACCCTCGTTCTCGAACGCTATCCGGAATACCGGACCGCCCGGATACTGGAGCGCATCATCGAGCCGGAGCGCGTCATCATGTTCCGTGTCCCGTGGGTGGACGACCAGGGACAGGTGCATGTCAACAGGGGATTCCGCATCGAGATGAACAGCGCGATCGGCCCTTACAAGGGAGGTCTCCGCTTCCACCCCTCCGTGACACTCGGCATCCTGAAGTTCCTCGCCTTCGAGCAGGTGTTCAAGAACAGCCTGACGACCCTCCCCATGGGCGGCGGGAAGGGAGGATCCGACTTCGATCCCAAGGGGAAAAGCGACGCAGAGGTGATGCGGTTCTGCCAGAGTTTCATGAACGAGCTGTGTCGTCACATCGGCCCCAACACGGACGTCCCGGCGGGTGACATCGGCGTCGGCGGCCGGGAAATCGGCTACCTCTTCGGACAGTACAAGCGGCTCCGGAACGAGTTCACGGGCGTCCTGACGGGCAAGGGGCTCAACTGGGGCGGCTCCCTCATCAGGCCGGAAGCCACGGGGTACGGCGCGGTGTACTTCGCAGCCGAGATGCTGAAGACGCGGGGACAGACTCTCGAGGGGAAGGCGTGCCTCGTTTCCGGCAGCGGGAATGTGGCGCAATACACGGTCGAGAAGATCATCGAGCTGGGAGGCAAGGCGGTCACTCTCTCGGACTCGACCGGCTACATCTACGACCCGGCCGGGATAGACAAGAAGAAGCTGGCGTTCGTCATGGAACTCAAGAACGTCAAGCGGGGGAGGATCAAGGACTATGCGGACGCATTCAAGGGGGTGACATACGTTCCGCTTGATGCTTCCGCGCCCTCCAATCCCCTTTGGGGCCACAAGGCCGACTGCGCCTTTCCGAGCGCCACGCAGAACGAGATCAACGGGAAGGACGCACAGATCCTCGTGAAGAACGGTGTGTACGTTGTGTCGGAGGGCGCCAACATGCCCACGACCATCGACGGCGTGAAGATCTTCGTGGATGCCGGGATCCTGTACGGACCCGGCAAAGCGGCAAACGCAGGAGGGGTTGCCACGTCCGGCCTGGAGATGTCGCAGAACAGCATGCGGCTGCCGTGGACCCGGGAGGAGGTGGACAACCGCCTGTTCCTGATCATGAAGAGCATCCACAAGGCGTGTGTCGAGACTGCGGAGCGCTTCGGGACGCCGGGGAACTACGTCAACGGGGCAAACATCGCCGGGTTCCTCAAGGTCGCTGATGCGATGATGGACCAGGGAATCGTGTAAGATCCCCCGGATTCGTGGAACGGGGTGGCTCGCGGGCCACCCCGTTCCGTTTTCCCCCGGCTCCGGGGATTGCCCCCCGGGTCCCCGTTTCGTACATTCGATCCTGGAGCAGGCGCGGACAGGCCCCTTCACCCCATGACGACACCACCCGACATCCCCCGGCGTCCCCGCGACAGCGAACCCCTGTGGGTGGAGCACGGGTACGGCACCCGGTTCCAGGGCTTCCAGAATCTGATGCGCCGCCGCATCCGGGACGTCCTCCTGGTCTCGAGCCTCTACGATCTCTATCTGTTCGAGGAGGATGGACGCCTTTATGAGCTTATCAGGAACGAGTACCAGGGACTCCACCTGAGCCACTCCCCTGAGATCACCCGCGTCTCCAGCGGCAAAGAAGCGATCGCTCTTGCCGCCGAGGAGCGCCGGTTTGATCTCATCATCACCACGCTCCATATCGAGGATATGGGAGCCCTGAAGTTTGCGCGCGACCTCCGGGCGGCCGGCCTGAACACGCCCATTGTTCTACTTGCGTACGACAACAGGGAGCTCAAGGACCTGCTCACGCACCACGATACGTCGGTGTTCGACAGGGTTTTTATCTGGCAGGGGGACTACCGGCTCATCATTGCGATCATCAAACACATAGAGGACAGGATGAATGTGGAGGACGACACGAACATCGTGGGTGTCCAGTCCATCATCCTGATCGAGGACAACGTACGGTACTATTCCTCCTTTCTCCCCCTGATCTACACCGAGATTCTCAACCAGTCCCAACGGCTCATTTCCGAGGGCATCAACCTCTCTCACAAGTATCTCCGGATGAGGGCCCGGCCCAAGATCATTCTCTGCACGAACTATGAGGAGGCCTGGACTTTCTTCCGCCAGTATGAGGACTTCATTCTGGGCGTTATCTCGGATGTGGATTTCCCGCAGGCGGGACATCCGAACCCGAGAGCCGGTCTTGAGTTCGCCTGCGCGGTCAAGGCAAGCCACCAGGACATCCCCATCCTCCTGCAATCCACCGGTCGGGGGTTGGAGGCCGATTGCAGGGCGCAGAAGTGCGCCTTCGTCCTGAAGGACTCCCCCACGTTGAACCAGGACCTGCGTCAGTTCATGGTCCGCCATTTCAGTTTCGGGGATTTCGTCTTCCGGACAGCCGAGGGACTGGAGGTCGGCCGCGCAACGGACCTCCGCACTCTGGAAGAGCAATTGCACCTGGTCCCGGAAGAGAGCATCCTCTACCACGCCGAGAGGAACCACTTCTCGAACTGGCTGAAAGCGCGCACCGAATTCTGGCTGGCCCACCGGCTCCGGCCCCGCAAAGTGAGCGACTATCCCTCTGTCGCCGCCCTGCGGGAGGACCTGATCTCGTCCCTCCACGCCTACCACCAGCTCCGCCAGCGGGGCATCATCACGGACTTCTCCAAGAACACCTTTCTCCCGGCGAGCACCTTCGCGCGAATCGGGGGCGGCTCCCTGGGAGGGAAGGCCCGCGGTCTCGGCTTTGTAAACATCCTCATCAACAATTACGATATCGGGGACCGCTTCGAGGGAGTGAAGGTATATGTTCCCCCCGCGGTCGTGCTCGGGACCGATGTCTTCGACGCGTTCGTGGACGAGAACGATCTCCGCACGTTTGCGCTGAATTGCACCGACGACAGGGAGATCACGCGCCGGTTTGTCGAAGCCAAGAAGTTCCCTGAGGATGTTCTGGGAGAGCTCGCAGCCTTCCTGGACCTGATCCGCGACCCGCTCGCCGTCAGATCCTCCAGTCTTCTCGAGGATTCCCAGTATCACCCCTTCGCCGGGGTGTACGAGACGTACATGATTCCGAACAACAACCCCAACCAGTTCATTCGCCTCGCCGAACTCGTCACGTCGATCAAGCGCGTCTATGCCTCCACCTTCTACCAGGCGGCCAAGGACTATATCAGGGTAACCAGCTACCGCCTGGAAGAGGAGAAGATGGCCGTGATCGTCCAGAAGATGATCGGTGCAACGCGCGGGAACCGGTTCTATCCGGCCTTCTCCGGGGTGGCCAAGTCATACAACTTCTATCCCCTCCTCCCTCAAACAGCGCTTGACGGGATTGTCTCCGTCGGTCTCGGGCTCGGCAAAGTGGTGGTGGACGGGGGCATGACAGTTCGTTTCTGCCCAAAGTACCCCCACCATCTCCTGCAGTTCTACTCCACCGAGGAGACCCTCAACAACAACCAGAACGAGTTCTACGCGCTGGATCTGGATGGTGCCGTGGCGGAGACTCCCGACATCGAGGATCCTCTCCTGCGGCGGCACAACCTGGGGGTGGCCGAGGCCGATGGCACCCTGGCGTTCGTGGGCTCGACCTACGATGCGGACAACGACATGGTGTACGACGGCCTCAACAGACGCGGGACCCGCCTTGTCACGTTCGCCCCCGTACTCCGTCACAGACTGTTCCCCCTTCCGCAGGTCCTCGAGCTGCTTCTCGACATGGGGACCTGGGGGATGGGGACACCCGTGGAAATCGAATTCGCCGTCAACATGACGCCCCCGCCACATGCCCCCCGGGAGTTCGGCCTGCTTCAGATGCGGCCCCTTGTCCTGAGTCGCGAAGTGGAAGAACTGAACCTCGATGCCTGCGATACGGAACAGCTCATTTGCAGCAGTGCCCACGTTCTGGGAAACGGCGTGATGGCCGACATCTTTGACGTGGTGCTGGTGAACTACGACACCTTTGACCGGTCCCGAACCCTGGACGTTGCACGGGAGGTGGGGATCTTCAACGAGCAGCTTCTCGCCATGGGGAGGCACTATCTGCTCGTGGGAATGGGAAGGTGGGGGTCCCTCGATCCCTGGCTGGGGATTCCCATCAAGTGGGAGGCGATCTCGGGGGCACGCGCGATTGTGGAAGCGGGCTTCAAGGATATGGATGTCACCCCATCGCAGGGATCCCACTTCTTTCAGAACATCACATCGTTCATGGTGGGATACTTCACCGTCGGCTCACGGGACAAGGATGGGTTCTTGGACTGGGAATGGCTGCTGGCCCAGAAACCCGTCGAGGAGAAGGCCTTGACACGTCATCTCCGCTTCGAGCGGCCGATCGTCGTGAAGATCAACGGCCATTCCGGCCGAGGCATCATACTGAAACCGGAGGTGTAGCGTGCCCGAAGAAAGGCCAGGACACGGCAAACCACAGGACAAGGGCGGACAGGTCCCCTCTGCCTGCCCACACTGCGGGACGGAATTGAGCCCGTGGGAGAAGGTTCTGCTCGGCGTGGACCGTGCCCTCATGTGCCGGCATTGCTGGTACAAGATCGTCCTGCCGAAACCGCCGGGCAGTCCCGATGCGGGGCAAGCCTGATCGGAAGGACCCTTACCAAGGAGAGATTCTTCCCATGAAATCATACAACTCCTTCGACGTGGAGCAGCAGCAGGTGCTGCAGGCAGCGAGAATTCTCCGCCTGGATGACCCGACCACCCAGCTTCTCCTCTGGCCCCAGCGCGAATTCAAGTGCACGTTGCCGGTCCGGATGGACAACGGGGCTGTGCGCGTCTTCCACGGCTACCGGATCCAGTACAACTACGCCCGCGGGCCGGCCAAGGGAGGTATCCGGTTCCATCCGGACGAAACCGTCGACACGATCCGCGCACTGGCAGGATGGATGGCATGGAAGACCGCGGTTGTTGATCTTCCTCTGGGAGGCGGAAAGGGCGGTGTTGTCTGCGACCCCCGCTCCATGTCGGAGCGCGAGCTGGAGCTGCTTGCACGCGCCTATGTGCGCGCAGTCGTCCAGCTGATCGGTATCGACAAGGACATCCCGGCACCGGACGTCTACACAAACCCCCAGACCATGGCGTGGATGATGGACGAATACGAAACCATCCTGCAGCGCCATCAACCCGGCGTGCTGACAGACAAGCCGAAGCAGGTGGGGGGCACGGAGGGACGCCGCGACGCCACGGCACGTGGAGGTGTTATCACGGTGCGGGAGGCCTGCCGCACGTACGGAGTGGATCCGCACGGGAAGTACGCGATTCAGGGCTTCGGAAACGCGGGACAGCGCGCCGCCCTCCTGCATCAAGAGCTTCTTGGCGGGGGCCGGCTGGTGGCGGTTTGCGACTCACGGGGCGCCGTTTACAACGACGCAGGGCTGGATCCGAAGGAGCTCGTGACCCACAAACTCAAAACCGGATCGGTCGTGAACTTCCCCGGAGGACGGGCCATGGACCGCGATGCGGTCCTGGGCATGGAGGTGGACGTTCTGTATCCGGCCGCTCTGGAGAACTCGATCAACGAAAGAAACGCCGATGGCATCAAGGCCAGGGTGGTATGCGAACTGGCCAACGGACCGACCACGCCGGGAGCCGATCTGATTCTTTACAAGAAGGGAATCCATGTCATCCCGGATATCCTGGCGAGCGCAGGAGGGGTGACCGTCTCGTACTTCGAGATGGTGCAGGACAGTTATTCTTTCTTCTGGGATGAGGAGACGGTGCACGAACGGCTGGACCGGAAGCTCACGCAGGCATATCACGCCGTCCAGGAGGCCGTACGTGAGAAAAAGGTGCACCCCCGGCTGGCCGCCATGGTGGTGGGCGTCGCGCGGGTAGCCGAGGCCTGCAAGCTCCGGGGCTGGGTATAAAGAGACCCCTCTCAGGGGGTCTTCGGGGCCGCTGAGGAGGGGTTCCCCGCCTTTGCCGAATCCAGGATTTCGGCCTTGATCTCGTCCATCTCCACCCTCCCCTTCCGCAGGTACTTCACGCCGCGCATCTGCAGTTCGAAGACGTCTTTGGCGGGCAGCTCCCTGCCGGTGATGATGATGATGGGGATCTGCCTGGTTTCCGGGTCGGCCTTCAGGTCTCCGATGAACTGCATGCCGCTCTTCCGCCGGAGGGCCAGGTCCATCAGGATGGTCACCGGCTTGTGCTCCTTGGCGAGGGACACGATGTCATCGGCGTCCACGGGGGCCTGCACCGCTTCCAGTCCCAGGTCTTCGATCACAAACCGCATGAGGTTCGAGAAGTCCTGGCTGTCTTCCACGATGAGGACGGGCTTCCGTTCCGCCGTCCGGGCTTCTTTGGGCATAGGGTGATGCCGCGCTGTGAGGTCTGAGACAGATTGGGAAGGGAACCGCTTAGGGGAACATACGTGAATCGGGGGAAGAAGTCAATCCCGCGAGGCCGAGAAAGCGCCTGTGGCCCCGAAGCACGCACACCGCATTCCGCAACGGGCCCCCGGCGAACGGAAGGAGCTTCCCCCCGTCCATCAGAACCACCGGCCCCCGGGGGGTGCTCACTCTACCCGGGGGTGCGTCCTCAGGACCCTGCGCCGGGGGGCGGTGCACAGGCCGGCAGCGGTCCGG